>NZ_CP009501.1:2763689-3127379 GCF_000969885.1 Methanosarcina thermophila TM-1 | reverse complement strand
GTATGTTTTAAGTACATTATCATACTTATCATAAAGAATGAGTTTATCGTAGGTGTCAGCAAGATTAAGGCTTTCGAAGTGGAGTCGCATCTGAGTGGCACCAGGTTTGCTTATATCAGGCCATTTATATACAAAATTGTTCGCATAAGGATGATATGACTCGGGTAAAGAGCTATTAGATATGAACATATCTGATCTGCCCTCTACTTCGTCAATTTTGAACCCGTATGCAGTCCCCGAGCTACCTGTTATAAGTTTAACTTTTAATGTATCTCCTGTGTACCATTCCGTCCAGAAATCATTACCTGACTGATAACGACTATAGGTCACAAGTTTATTGTCATACTTATCATAAAGAATGAGTTTATCGTAGGTGTCAGCAAGATTAAGGCTTTCAAAATGGATTCGTATCTGAGTGGCACCAGGCTTGCTTATATCAGGCCATTTATATTCAAAGTTGTTTGCATAAGGATGGTATGACTCGGCTAAAGAGTTATTAGATATACACGTACCTGACCTGCTTTCTAATTTGTCAATTTTAAACCCATAGGCAGTCCCTTGATCGCTTGTGATGAGCCTAACTCCTAACGTATCCCCTACATACCATTCTGTCCAGAAGTCTGCTTTTGTGATGCCAGAATAGGTTACAAGATCATTTCCATACTTATCTAAAATAGTTAACTTATCGTACCTACCAATATCTAAATCTGAAAAATGAAGCCTTATTTCAGTCGCACCAGGTTCGCTTATATTAGACCATGTATATTCAAAGTTGTTTGCATAAGGATGCTTAGACTCGGCTAAAGATTCAGATGATGCTGCAGGCATACACGCGAGAACTACAAATAAAAAACAACATAAAACAACTCTAAAAATATTTAATTTAGACATATTTACACTCTTTTCAATTTCATAAAATTTTATTACTTCAAAGGCGCACTTGCAGAAAGAGAGAAAAACAACGAGTAACAATTTGCGAAAAAGTTATCCCTCGTTAAAAATTTACACCTCACTGTTGTTGATTTCTCATTTCAAGTAGATGATTTTCCTGAAACCCAGAGTTTGCGTTTGGATGGAACACCCGTGACTTTCAATAAGATGTGACATTCTAATTAAAATTTAAGAAAAATTTGGAAATAACATAAGTAAATTGATAGAAAACCATTCAAGATTGAATGTCTTCTAATAACGATATTTTTGAGGGTATGAAGTGACACATATAATAATTTTTCGAAAAAATTATAGAAATATTATCACCTTTATATCAGAATATTTATATTCTGATAAATTTCAGAAATAAACATAAATATTATGACAAAAAGAAAAAATAAATGAGGTTAGGTAAGTAACGAAAATCTTTTATATTGCTGTATAATGTGGATACGAATACTTATCTTCAAACTATTCCTTTTTGTCCTCCATTTCTACCCAATTACATAACTTATAATTTTACTTAGTGCTTCTTATGAAGAATAGTCTTTGTAAACATCACCTGAATTCTGGAGAACTTACCACTGGCGTTTGCACATAGATATGGAATTTAATGCCCATAATGATAGAGAAAATATCAGGTTCCTGCTCATGGTAAGGACAGAAAGCTATAAAAATCGGAGTCGGATTACGTTTGTTTTGAAATAAAAGGAATGTGATCTGCACCCAGCGTAAAGTTTTATGAAGATAACTGGAGCCACACATCCCCTGTATCAACTTAAAGATCTCGTCTTTTCAATGCATAGAAGGATAAAAGCCCTATAAGCGCTACAATTGACCCAAATCCCGGACTTTTAGTTTCATTTTCTGATTGGGCATTATCCTCTGTGCCAGCAGAAGGAGATTGTAAGTTTGATGACGTTCCTTCCCTAACTTTTATCGGTAGAGTAAGTTTATGATCTTCTGCATTTTCTAGATCACCTTCAAAATAGTAAATTACCCTGCCATTAACGTTAAAGTTTCCGACCTGATTGGACTTAATCCTTACTTCAATATCTTTTCCCTGTCCAGGCTCAAGTTCATAAGTAGTTGTATACTGACCAGCTCCAGATTGAACAAACTCTGTGGATGTTACACTCATTCCCGAAGGAGGGAGAAGGATTACCTGGACGTGCATTGTCGGTTTTGTGATCAAGTTTACAGCAGAAAGTCTAAGTAGAATATCTTCTCCCAAAGTAACATTTGTCTTTTCGCCATACAATTGCACGCTAGCAGATGTATCTTTAGAATTAGTATCTACTTCTTCCTTGTCGTCAGTTATGATCTGATTATTAGTTTCGGGTTCATCAGAGTCAGTTTCGGATTTTCCAGTATCTGTTTCTCCAATATCTATTTCTTCTTTCATTCTGGTTTCGGTTTTGTCAATTATAAACCCATTCGCAGTCCCTGAGCTGTCTGTTACAAGTTTGACTTTTAATGTATCACCTGTATACCATTCTGTCCAGAAATCTTGAGAATTAAAACCCATATTATCTCCATAGATTTTAAGTACATTATCATATTTATCGTAAAGAATTAACTTATCGTAAACTTGAAAATTAATTCGTTGATTTTGAGCAAGCTTAAGATATTCAAAATGTAGCCGTATCTGATCGGCACCGGGTTCGCTTATGGTCCAAGTATTCTTATAGTTGTTTGCATAAGGATGGTCAGACTCGGCTAAAGAGTCAGACTCAGTTAAAGAGTTCTTAGAGGCTGTCGTATCTGTTCTGGTTTCGGTTTTGTCAATTATAAACCCATTCGCAGTCCCTGAGCTGTCTGTTACAAGTTTGACTTTTAATGTATCACCTGTATACCATTCTGTCCAGAAATCTTGAGAATTAAAACCCATATTATCTCCATAGATTTTAAGTACATTATCATATTTATCGTAAAGAATTAACTTATCGTAAACTTGAAAATTAATTCGTTAATTTTGGGCAAGCTTAAGATATTCAAAGTGTAGTCGTATTTGATCGGCGCCAGGTTCGCTGATAGTCCATGTATATTCAAAATTATTTGCATAAGGATGGTCAGACTCGGCTAAGGGTTCAGCCAATGCCGTGGGTATACACGTTACTATAAATAGACAACAAAGAACGATTTTTAGAATGCTTATGTTAGACATTTATTCACCTATTAGTTTTATGAAGTTTTGCTGTTTTAACAGGAGCACTCAGGGAAAGCGAAAAAAAAAGTAACACACACAAGAAGATTTACTAAAAATAATTATCTCTTTGACAGCTCATGTTTTACTGCTATTGGTTTCTCATTTCAAGCAAATAACTTTTGCAATACCGGCTTATTATTTTAGTTAAATCTCTTTGGTTGGTAGAGGAATATGACAACTTTGATCTAAATTTATGGAAATTCAATAAAAATATAGATAAATATATTGAAATTCATTCAAAGTTGACTGTCTATCCAATACTGAGTGTTATCAAGGATATCATATAATATGTATAATAATTTTTTGAAATAATCGAGGCAGTATAAAATATTATATGTCGTTTGTTATTAATTTGGTGAAGAATCGATGTAATTTGGTGAAGAATCAATGAGACCTTAGAACTCACCTCAGAACTCAACAAAATTTGAGATGATAGAAAACTTGGAAGAGTGAGAGAGATAATGAAAGTTTTTTAAGAGAATTCTACGGAGTAAATATAAATTCCCATTTTCAAAACTACACCTTTAAATCTCATTCCTCCCTTTTCTATCCCAAGTATAACTTTATTCGGTGACCCCTTTATGAAGAACAGGCTTTACAAGTATTATCCGGAGGATTTCGGGGAACTTACGGTTGACGTTTTGCATATGGATCTTGTATTTGACGTTTATGATGACAGGACAAATGTGAAATCCGTGCTCAGGGTGAGGACAAAGGATGCTCCTATTGAAAAGTTGGAATTGAACTGCAGGGATCTTGAGATTCGGGCTGTGAGCTGCATACAGTATGAGATTTCTTACAGGTACCGGAAAGATGATGCGATTCTTGAGATTAATTTCAGAGAAGAGGTTCCGCCACATACCGAGGTTGCGATTGTCACGGATACGGTTTGCAGACCAACAAAGCATATTCTTGAAGGGCTGTACTATGACGAGACGCCGGCAGGTGCCCCTCCACAGCAGATCACGCAGTGCCAGCAGTGGGGGTTCCAGAGGATTGTGCCGTGCATTGATGATATGACTGCAAAATGCACGTATACCACTACCATTATTGCGGATTCGCGGTACACGAACCTGATTACAAATGGGGACGTCGTGGTTGAGAGGCATACAATAAAGCCTGGGAGGGATAAGATAGTTTATGATAACTCGGTCACACCGATGGCGACCTATCTCTTTTTCCTTGGGGTGGGGACTTATGCGACATTTAAGAGAGAATTCGAGTATCCTGACGGAAGGACTTTCATGCTCGAACTGCTCGTGCCCCCGGCGTCCGAGGCATCCGCTGCCGAAAAAGCACTTGATATTCTGCACGATGCGGTTATGTGGGTTTATCTTTTCACAGGACCCGAACAGTTCGATGAGGAAAAACTGTCTGTCAGGAAGGAGATCTGGGAGCTTGTCCGCAGGCGGGAAAAGATGAAATATGAAACAAAGTCCGAAACTACGCTGGAAGAACTTGAAAAGCTCAGATCCAGGCTTGCCGAGCTTGACGCAACCATCACTCCCGGGTACAGGTACACAGGCACAGTATACAGGGAAATCGGGATGCAGAATTCGGACTTCGGGGGTATGGAAAATGTCGGAAATACCACAATTACCACAAATAAGATAATGCCTTTCCCTCAAATGGTTGACTCCGCTTATGAATATATGGTAAAGGTAAAGGTGCACGAATATTATCACAACCAGAACGGGTCCGAAGTCACGGGAAAAAGCCCGTTTGAGATCTGGCTGAATGAAGCTGTTACCGTGCATGTCGAAGAGCAGTTCCACGCCTTTTTCTTTGGCGAAGATTACCAGAGGCTTTCGAGGGTGCTTGAGCTGCTTGAGCCTGTATCTGGGACATTTGCCCTGGATTCTGGAGCGGCTTCCATGCCGATCATTCCTGAAGGCTTCAACGACCCTAACGACCTGATTACCGCAGTTACTTACGTAAAAGCCCCGGAATATGTGCGGATGGTTGAAACCCTTATAGGAAAGGATACATTTGCCAGAGGTCTTGACAGGTACTTTAAAAAGTTCAAGCACTCCAATGCAAGCACTCAGGACTGGATCGAAGCTATGGAAGAGGAAAGCGGACAGCCTTTAAAGGAAATGTCCGAAACCTGGCTGAGGCAGACAAAGTTTCCTGTAGTTGAGGTTTCAGCCGAATATAACCGGGCTGAGCGGAGATTCAAATTCTTCCTCAAACAGAGGGTCCCCGCCGACGCAAAACCCTGGGAATTCCCGTTCAGGGCAGCCCTTGTGGACGAAAACGGGAACGACCTTGCTGAGATCCTCGAACGAGTAAGCGGGGAAACTGCCGAGCTTACAATTGAGAATGTGGATATGCCAGCCTTCCTTTCCCTTAACAGGGGCTATTCTTTCTACGGGAAGCTCATATACAGGGCAAGCCAGGAAGAGCTCTTGATGCAGGTTAGAAAGGATAGGGATACCATAGGCAGATTTATGGCTTTTTACACCCTGGTTGACAGAGAAAAGCTCAGGTTACTTAAGAATCCAGGATCTAGCCCCTCTGAGGAATTTATCGAGCTATACTACAGGCTCCTGAACGACCGGCAACTTCTTGAGAAAGCCGGTGGACAGTTCCTGACCATTTTTGAATCCGTAGAAGATGAAGAATTTGCCCACAGGTACCAGGCACTTTATGATGTAAAGCAATCCCTTCTGAAAGCAATTGCCTGGAAGTACAAAAACTCCGTGATTTCAGCCTACCGTTACTTTGAAAGTGGCTCAACTCCCATGGATTCTACGCTTGAAGAGACCGCCAGGGCAATCAAATACAGGCAGGCTAAAAACATCTGTCTTAGCATCCTTGCAACCCTTGACACTCCAGATATTCATGCCATGATAAAACAGCAGTTTGAGACTGCAACCTGTGCAACAGACCGGCTGAGCGCATTTTCTGCATACATGGACAGTTCAGCCCCTGACAAGGTTGAGGTACTGAGAGCCTTTGAAGCTGAATCAAAGAAAAATCTTGTTGCCTGGGAAGCTTTCCTTTCCGCAATAGGAAGCAACAGCAGCATTGACGCCGTAGAACTTGTAAGGGAAATGGAAAGGTCAGATGCTTTCAGGATAGAGCAGGCAAATGATCAGCGAGCCCTTTACGGTAGCTTTGCCCGTAACCGGAAAAAATCACTCCAGACCAAAGAAGGCAGAGCTCTCTTTGCAGAGATCCTTAGAAAGCTTGCTCCTGTAAACGAATACACTACAGTCAACCTGCTCAATGCCTTTGCACACATAGACATGATGGAAACAAAATACCATATTCCACTGGTAAAAATTCTGGCAGACCTCCTCGGAGAACTTGATCCCCAAAAATATCCGAGCGTGTATAATAGAATTCGAAAGCTCCTGCTCGGAGCTCCGAAAGCTGTAAAAGCCTACAATATAGAGCACGGAGAAATTCCGGATCTGTAACCAGAGATTAATAAGAAAAAGTAACTATAATGGATAATGGGCTTATTAAGAAAGAGTAACTATAATGGACTTGAAGAAAGAGTAACTATACTGACTCTGTTCGCTCCGGATTTATTTCCGGAGCAAGTTTTTATAGAGCCCTTGTTAAATTTTCAAGTTTCCCTAATTATCAAGTTAATTTATCGAATCCTAGTTGAATTTTCAAGTATTTCTAATTCTCAAGTTAATACTCAAACACTATGCAGTCAGGAAGATGGTGACTCTATTGCGCAATCAGGAAGATGGTGATTTTATTCAACAGTATTGGTCTTTATATCACCTTATCTGTATTGTAACATGGGGAGTGCATGACAGATTTGTCGAAATGGTGGGCTGGCTCAATTTCAGATCTTGTAAATTATTACAACACTGACATAAGAACCGGTCTCTCAGAGATGCAGGTTCAAAAAAATGCTGAGAGATTTGGTAAAAATACCTTTGCCGAAATCAAACCTACCAGTACTTTTTCTCTTCTTATTGAAGGAATGAAATCGCCCATGATGCTGCTGCTTCTTTCTATAGCTGCTCTCTCCTTTATATTCTCCAGGTTTTTAGAAGCTGCTGTAATGGTTTTTGTTGTCATGGCTTACGTTTTCATAGAATTAATTAATAAAGCAAGAACTGATCGTACTCTCAAACAACTAAAAGCACTGGCACAGCCAACATCAACCGTTATAAGAGCAGGAAATAAACTGGAGATTGCATCGTCTGAGCTTGTAGCTGGGGATCTGATTATCTTATCCTCAGGAGTTCGTGTTCCTGTTGATGGTCGAATTATTGAAAGCAAAGGGCTGGTTGTTGATGAATCCGCGCTAACAGGTGAATCAACTCCATTGAGAAAAGATGCTGAATCTGAGGTTCCGGAAGAAGCGTCACTTCCAGAGAGAACTAACTCCGTATTTTCAGGCACTGTCGTTCTTGACGGTGAAGGAACTGTACTTGTTACTGCTGTTGGAGAGAAAAGTGAATTTGGCAAAATTGCAAGAGAAGTACAGATAACAGAAAAAGAAAACACCTATCTCCAAACTGCCATGATAAATCTGGCAAAAATGCTAGCAGTTGTTGCAGTTGCAGTTAGTCTTATTATACCTGCCATAGGAGTATTGAGAGGTCAGGATTTTCAGCAAATGATAATTACCTGGTTAGCCTTGACCTTCCTGATGGTTCCAGGGCAACCTCCAATTATAATTACAATGGCACTTGCACTGGCTTCCTTTGAGCTTGCAAAAGAAAACGTTATAACAAAACATTTGAGAGGTACAGAAACGCTTGGTTTTGTAACTGTGGTCGTGACAGATAAAACAGGGACAGTTACAGAAAATAAAATACACCTTAAGAAATTTATTTTTGCTGAGGGAGATAAATTAGAACAATCACCAGAGCAATCTGATCTGAGAGAAAAAATACTTTTGTCGCTTCCAGAACATTCGAAAGACCCAACAGACGAAGCAGTTCTGGAAGCACTTGGAAGGATTCAGGGTAAAAAACCCTCTCCCTACATATTCGCTGGTTTTGCCAGAGGTCAGCCCTGGCGTGTTCTTGTATACAAAAAAGATAACGGCTTTCTCCACGCAATAGCAGGAAAACCTGAGATACTTATTAATAGCTCAAACCTTCCCGAAAGAGAAAAGGAAAAATTACTTGAGATTTTAGAAAAAGAAACTGCTGCTGGCGAACGTGTAGTTGCTTATGCTGTGCATATTTTAGAGAAACCAGAAACTGACAAGCTAAAAGATCTGGATTTCGTTGCCCTTGCAGTATTGACAGATCCAGTCAGGGAAGGCGTGAAAGAAGCCATAGCTTCGCTTGAGATGGCTGGAGTAAAAACGATTATTGTTACCGGAGATCACCCCAGTACTGCTAAAGCAGTCGCAGAAAAAATAGGATTAAGAGGAGAAGTAGTAACTGGCGATCAGATCGATAGCCTGAAAGACGAAGAACTAGCAGAAGTGATAAAGAAAACTGGAGTATTTGCACGAGTTGCTCCACTCCAGAAGCTTCGGCTGATAAAAGCCTTACAGGCTAATGGGGAAAAAGTTGCTATGATTGGGGACGGCATAAATGATGCCGCCGCAATAAAATCAGCTGATGTAGGCATAGCGATGGGAAAAGTAGGTACTGACCTGGCAAAAGAGAGTGCCGATCTTGTATTAACTGATGACAATTATATTCACATTCTAGATGCAATAGCAAACGGCAGGAAATCTCTGGACAACTTCCAGAAAGGCATTACATATTATCTTACTGCTAAAGCAATACTGCTTTCAATTTTCCTGACTCCTCTAATACTTGGAATTCCTTTTCCTCTTAATCCAATTCATATAATCATAGTTGAACTGCTGATGGATCTTGCTTCTTCAACTATATTTGTTACTGAACAGAAAGAACCTGATTTGTTACAGCGTATGCCAGAAGATGTTCAAAAGTATTTGAAATCAACTATGTTGAAGAAAATATTTGTAAATGGTATCGGACTGGCATCAGGAATAACTGTTCTTTATACTTTTTTATATTACCAGACAGGTGACCTTGTCCTTGCACAGACTGCTGCATTCTCAACCTGGTTACTTGGACACATCTGCCTTGCACTGAATATGAAGCAAAGGGAGCTTCCTCTCCTGAAACAGGGTATTTTCTCAAACCGTTTTGCGTCATTATGGCTTGCCGGAATGATTGTACTTACCACAGCAATGACAAATATCCCCACGCTTTTCCCTTATTTGAAGACTACCTTTCTTCCGCTATGGGTGTGGGAAATTATTCTGATAGTGGTAATAGCCACTACTTTCTGGATAGAGATAAAGAAAATTTTCAGATTTTACATTGCAAAAACAAATTTTTAACGCAACAAAATTTATAGAACAATCTTTGGAGCTAAACAAACCTTGAGATAAAGCAAATATTATATCATGATCATACTGAAACACGTGAAATAAAAACTGGCTGGGGAGATTTTCCGAAACATATTATGCAATGAACTAAAAGTTATGCAACGCACTCAAAGGCTTGGTTTTTAAGAAGTCCTGGTTTTTAAGGCATCATCTATTTTAGGGAGTTTGCTGTGGGGATGAATTTTGGAAGAGAAAGTGTTAGAATTTCTTGTCTTAGTTCTGGAGATCTTTGTGCAGTACTTCGAGATTGTTAGCGCGCTCATTATAATATATGGGGGGCTAAGGACTATGTATAAAATCGTGGATATAGAGGTTTTTAAAAGACCTGGAAGTTACCAGAAAGTAAGGCGAGAATTTACTGACAGGATAATCCTGGGACTTGAACTCCTGATTATTGCGGATTTGCTTGAAACCCTTAGAAGACAATCATTAGAAGATCTCCTGCTGGTAGGGGCTGTTGTATTAGTTCGGATCCTTCTTAGCCATTTTCTCAGTAGAGAAGAAGAGAATATAACTTTGATTGAAGATGAATCTTCAGAAGCAGTGTGAGAGGTACAAGATGGTCTCAGGATATATGGAGACATTCCTTCTGGTCTTCGAATTGCTCTTTGAAGCAGTAGGCACAGCTATTATAATCTACGGAGGTCTAAAAGCAACATTTCAGCTTTTCCTCCGTGAAGTGTTAAAAAGACCCTACAATCTGGAAAAGGTCAGAAAAGAGCTTACAAAAAAAGTACTTTTTGGGCTTGAGTTTTATATTGTAGTTGCCATCCTTGGAACTTTGAGAGACCCCTCCAGTCAGGAGCTTTTACTTCTGGGTGGTGTCGTCCTTATAAGAACAGTGCTTGGTTACTTTTTGAGCAAAGAAATCAAAGAATATAAACTTGGAGAATAATACGGGACTATTTACTTTTGTAGCAGGTCTGTTACGAAAATTATCTTTTGAATTAACTTCTAATACTGCCCCTAAAGCTTGAATTTTTACATAAAAATTATATTTTATAGTACGTTGTAGACCGAAACAGTACAATTTAAAAACAAGTAGTGTGTTAAGGATACAAAATATTATTAAACTCTAATATTATACTAGTCCGAAATCCAGACTATACTTACACAGATTATGATTATATTGATTAAGTCAAGGCTGTTCCAGCCCAAAATGGGTTAACATGCAGCCCGATATTGAAACAATTCAAAATTACCAACAGGAGCAATTTAATGTATCACCTGAAATGTATCGACTGCGGTGCAGCGTATCCTAAAGACGAAGTAATCTATACATGCAGCAAGTGTGACGGGCTGCTTGATGTTATTTACGATTATTCCTCAATTAAGATTGACATGGAAAAACTCAAGACCGAATGCCCTTCGGTCTGGAAGTACGCAAAACTTCTTCCTGTAGAAAGGGAACCTGTAACTATAAGGGAAGGCGGGACCCCCCTTTATAAGTGCGACCGTCTGGCTGAGAAGATAGGGATTAAAGAGCTCTATGTAAAGCACGAAGGCATGAACCCTACAGGCTCTTTTAAGGACAGGGGAATGACTGTAGGAGTTACTAAAGCCCTTGAGCTTGGTATGAATACAGTTGCCTGTGCATCTACTGGAAACACTTCAGCAGCCCTTGCAATTTATGGGGCAAAAGCTGGAATTCCTGTGGTCGTACTTTTACCTGCAGGAAAAGTCGCTCTTGGAAAGGTAGCTCAAGCCCTTATGCACGGGGCAAAGGTGCTCAGTATTCGCGGAAACTTTGACGATGCTCTTGCCCTTGTACGCACCCTCTGCACCCAGGAAAAAATCTATCTCCTTAACTCTATCAACCCCTACAGGCTGGAAGGCCAGAAGACTATAGGTTTTGAGATTGCAGACCAGCTTGGCTTCAGGGTTCCTGACAGAATTGTCCTCCCCGTAGGAAATGCAGGCAATATCACCGCAATTTATAAAGGCTTCAAGGAGTTTAAGAAGCTCGGCATAACCGATTCACTCCCGAAGATGACCGGAATTCAGGCTGAAGGTTCCTGCCCGATAGTAAAAACCATAAAGAGCGGATCCCCGGAAATTATTCCCGAGGAAAAACCTGAGACCGTTGCAACTGCAATAAGGATCGGAAACCCGGTTAACGCAAAGAAAGCCCTGACTGCAATTAGGGAGTCAGGTGGGACTGCTGAATCTGTCACTGACGAAGAAATCCTTGCAGCCCAAAAGGACCTTGCAAGGCTTGAAGGCATCGGAGTCGAACCTGCGAGTGCAGCCTCGGTTGCAGGGCTCAAGAAACTGGTTGATCTTGGCGTTATAGGCAGAGACGAAACTGTTGTCTGTATCACTACAGGCCACCTGCTTAAAGACCCTCAAACCGTAATTGATGTCTGCGAAGAACCGATTGTAGTGGATGCCAGCATAGAAGCTATCAGAGAAGCTATCTTCGGAAATACTGAATAAAACCTGAAAAACAAACCGATGGGTGTGAAAACAATGGAGCCGGATTATAAGCCTCATGAAATCGAAAAAAAATGGCAGGAAAAGTGGGACGAAAGCCAGATTTTCCAGGCTGAGCCCGATGAACGAGAAAAATTTTTCATAACCATCCCCTACCCCTACCTGAACGGGAACCTGCATGCAGGACATACCCGGACCTTTACCATAGGGGATGTTGTTGCAAGACACAAGAGGATGCTCGGGTATAATGTGCTTTACCCTATGGGCTTTCATGTGACAGGCACACCCATTGTGGGGCTTGCCGAACTGATTGCAAACCGGGACCCTCAGACTATGGACGTCTATGAACGCCTTCACGGGATTCCAGGAGATATTCTCCCCACGCTCGATACCCCGGAGAAGATCGTTGATTATTTCAAGCGTGAATCCGAGAAAGCCATGCGTAATATAGGGTATTCTATTGACTGGAGGCGCAAGTTTACCACGACTGACCCGACATATAAAAAGTTCATTGAGTGGCAGTACACCCGGCTTGAAGAAAAGGGGCTCATTGTGAAAGGCTCGCATCCTGTAAAATGGTGCCCGAATGACAATAACCCTGTAGAGGATCATGACATTTTATATGGAGAAGAAGCTACTATCGTCGAATATACGCTGATCAAGTTCCGATATAAGGATCTCATATTGCCCTGTGCAACCCTGAGGCCTGAAACGACATATGGAGTGACTAACCTCTGGGTCAACCCTGATGTGACTTATGTAAAAGCAAAAGTCACGAAGGATGGAAGGGAAGAGTTCTGGGTTGTCAGCAGGGAAGCTTTCAAAAAACTTACATTTACTGACCGAACAGTCGAGTATATTGAGGATGTGCCTGCAAAATCCATAATAGGAATAAAACTCACAAACCCGATTACTGGGGATGAAGTAATTTCCCTTCCTGCATCCTTTGTAAAACCTGAAAACGGAAGCGGAATAGTAATGAGCGTACCTGCTCATGCACCTTTTGACTACCTGGCTCTTCGAGATCTTTACGATGCTGACCTTAGCGAGTACGGGATAGCCGAAGATCTCAGGAAGATCAAACTGATTTCCCTTATCAAGGTGCCCGATTTTGGGGAGTTCCCTGCAAAAGAAATTGTTGAGAGCATGGGAATTGAAAACCAGAATGACCCGAAAGCCGAAGAAGCCACAAAAATCATATATAGAAGGGAATTCCACGGCGGTGTTCTTAAGGAGATTACAGGAAAATACGAAGGTCAGGCTGTTTCCAAAATAAAGGATATCCTTACCAGGGACTTCATCAGCTCAAACGCAGGGGAGACTTTTTACGAATTCAGCGAACCTGTAGTCTGCCGCTGCGGTACACCCTGTGTAGTAAATATGGTGAAAGGTCAGTGGTTCCTTAATTATTCGAATCCAGAATGGAAAGCAAAGGTTTACGAATGCCTCAGCAGGATGCGGATCATTCCTGAGGAGTACAGGGTTGAGTTTGAAAACAAGATTGACTGGCTCAAGGATAAAGCCTGTGCCCGCAGGAAAGGGCTTGGAACCCGTCTTCCCTTTGATAAAGAATGGTTGATTGAGTCCCTTGGAGATTCGACAATTTACATGAGCTATTATATCATTGCCAGGTTTATCGAAAGCGGTGATCTGAAGCTCGAAAACCTTACCCTTTCATTCTTCGACTATGTCCTGCTTGGAAAGGGCGACCTGGCAGCTGTCAGCGCGGATACTGGGCTCAGTCCTGAGCTGCTTAAAGAAATCCGCAGGCATTTCAATTACTGGTATCCGGTTGATCTGCGCTCTTCGGGAAAAGACCTTGTACCCAACCACCTGCTCTTTTTCCTCTTCCACCATGTAGCTCTCTTTGAAGAGGATAAGTGGCCAAAAGCGATTGCAGTAAATGGCTTTGTCTCCCTTGAAGGACAGAAAATGAGCAAATCCAAAGGTCCTATCCTGACTATGGAAAATGCGGTCAGCCATTACGGTGCGGACATAACAAGGATGTATATTCTTTCCACAGCCGAGCAGACACAGGATGCAGATTGGCAGAGGACAGGAGTTGAATCTGCCAGAAGGCAGGTGGACAGGTTCTATTCCTTCGCTAAGGATGTTATAGAGAGCAGAAAACGTGCAGACCTGAACACTGAGCTGAAACAGATCGACCGCTGGATCCTTTCCAGGATACAGAAATATATCCGGAACACGAATTCTGCCCTTGACTCTATTCAGACAAGGGAAGCAATCCAGAACTCTTTCTTCCTGCTGATAAATGATGTCAAATGGTACCAGAGGAGAGGCGGAGAAAACCTGCTCTATTATGTGCTGGACAACTGGGTCAGGCTTATGGCTCCCTTTACCCCCCACCTCTGTGAGGAAATCTGGGAAGCAATGGGGCACAAAGACCCGATTTCCCTTGCTCAGTACCCGCTCTATAACGAAGACCTGATAGATGACAGTGCAGAGCTTGCCGAAGAAGTGATAAAGGGAACCCTGGAAGACATTGAGGAGATTATAAGGGTAACGAAGATGACCCCGCAGATGGTTCATCTCTATACAGCCCCTGCCTGGAAAGCCAAAGCCGTCAGGTGTGCCTGCGATATGCAGCGTGAAGATTCTCTTGAGGTAGGCAACCTTATAAAAACCCTGATGTCAAATCCTGATCTCAAACGCTTCGGAAAAGAGATCCCAAAGTTCGTACAGAAGCTTGTCTCTGAATTCAAAAGTGGAGGCGCAGATCGGTATGAAGTCTTTGCAGGTTCGGAGCTTGATGAGCAGGCTCTCCTGAAAGAATCGGCTTCCTTCCTGGAAAAAGAGATCGGTTGCCCTGTTGAAGTCCACAGTGCCGACTCACCTGCCTTTGACCCTGAAAAGAAGTCAAGGTTTGCCGAGCCGCTAAGGCCCGCAATTTACATCGAGCAGGCAAAGAGAGAGGAGTAAAAGAAGCTTTCAGGCTTCTTATATTCTTTTCAACTCCAACTTTTTGTGCTTCTAGTAGCACATTATCTTTTTACACTATTTTATTATATTATGGCTCTTACGTATCTATTTCTGACACTCAGAGTCGCGCACTGAGTTAATAAAAAGTAACAAAGCTCTATCTGCGTTCTTTCACCATATACCGAGGTATTTACCTAACTTTTGTATAGGTCTAAAGCCTCAGGTTTGTAAAAATTTCCATCATAATAAACAATTGAGAAGATATTTTTAATCGGAAATTGCAAAATTTTATTAGTGAAGTCAGATATAAAGCTCTGCTCTCCTATCCTCAAATACAGGAATAAACTTTCGGATCTCTTCTTTTGAGGACAAGTCAAGGTCATAGACAATTACACATTCCTGATCGCCTGCATCGGCTTTTACTTCACCCCAGGCGTCAATTATCATTGAGTTTCCGAAATAGGTGCAGTCGGGAGCCGAACCAATGCGGTTGCAGGCAATATGCGGGATCTGGTTTTCGATTGCTCTTGCTTTTGCAAGAACTCTCCAGTGCTCAGATCTGGGATTTGGGAAAGCTGCGGTCGTAACAAGAAGGTCAGAACCAGCAAGAGCAAGCTTTCTTGCAACTTCAGGGAAACGAAGCTCGTAGCAGATCTGGAAACCGATTTTCAGGTCCCTTTTTTTTAAAGCAATAGGTTCGATTGAGCTTCCCCTGGAGAAATACTGGTTTTCACCCTTAAAAGGATGAGTTTTCCGGTAAGTACCGGCTAAAATTCCTGATTCAAAGCAAAAACCGAGATTATAGTAAAGCATTGAATTATCTGAGCTCGAAGGAGCGGGCTTTTCAGAATCCGCAAGTTCCCTGCTGCCAGAAACCTCTTCCGAGACAACCTTTTCAATTATTGAACCCATGATAATGCAGTCATTAACTTCGGAAAAACACGCCAGGTTTTCAAGAACAGGAGAAGGCATAATTTCTGCTGCATGATCAAAATGCTCATAGCAAAAGCCTGTTGAAAAGAGTTCGGGAAAAACAATAAGTTCAGCCCCTCTTCTTACGGCTTCATGAGCCATATAAAGGGCTTTTTCAAGGTTTTTCTGCTTCCTGCAGTGCAGCACATCCATCTGGACACAAGCAACTTTCATATCCGAACCACCAGCCAGCAATAGCAGCAACAATATAAACTCTGTTATGTAAAGTTTCAATTTAAGCGATTAAAATCTCTTCAAGGAAGCAGGGTAGTTTGCTTACTTTTCGCTACCAGACCCTCGAGATCGATCCTGTTTCTAATCAACCCTGCAAACACTTCGTTCGCAAACCTTACAATTTCTTCCCTGTTTTCATGTATTTCATACGCAGGGTCATCGGGAGGTATTTCAATCTTTGTAATATCAGCCCTTGCTTTCTTTAGATGAGCATCCTGAACTTCACACACCAATCCAGGCTTTTCCAGGTACTGTTCAAGGTGTTTTTGAGTAATCCCAATAAGCTTCAATTCCCTGCGAAAACAGGGTCTTTCAAACAGTTTTGAAATCACATATACTCCTACAGGAATCCTTGAATCCAGGTTGATTTTAAGAAGCTGGTCCCTGATAATAGAATAAATCTCCTCGGGGTCTTGAAGTTCCTGAGACCTGGACTCCCTGATTTTTTCCGATAAAGACCCTGCAGTCTTCTCAGGCAAGGCATAGATTTTCGAAGGAGGGACTTCGGTTTCTTCAAGAATATTAAGATCCCTGAGTGCCCTGAGATAGCCTGTAAGAACAAGGCGATGCTCTTCTATTCCTCTGGCTTTCAGTTCTCTGGAAAGCCCGCTGATCGAGAGTTGTCTGCCTTCAAGTAGTTCAAGGAGTTTGGAATTGAGCTTTTCTTCCATCTGTACCGACATCACATTTTATTGCTGTTATTGCTGTTATTACTGTTATTGCTGTATTGCCGTGAATTAACTTTCAAAGATTCAGAAAAGTAAATCCTTCTGCCTTTAGGGGCAGCCAAAAGGATAAGTCCTTTTTCCTGAATCTTTGAAAAAGATCTAATCTTTCCTGGCTGAGAGGCGATTAAGCAAGAAAATTGCAGAGGATAATACACGATGTAATTATCCTGCATAATATAAAGCTTATGAGAGAGCCTGTGAGGTGAAGTCATAGAATTGGGAAGAAACTGATAGATATAAATAAAAGAGATTTACTTGAGTATATGGATGGAATGTGGGAGATTAATCTGAGGAGAATAAACGAAAGATAATGTAAACAGTAAATTCCGGCACTATATGGCGAGCAATTCTCTGGAAAGAAAATGTATGAGGTAGTATAACCAACCAAATCATTTTATATTCTTTATTAATTAAATAAGCAGGAATTAAGCGTTTTCCAGAGGGATTAAAGGGCAACGCTTAAAAATGATAATTGCTATCTGGTTTAAGTTCAAACTGAGTATTATCATAAGGATGCAAAGATGATTACGAAGTTAATTCCCAGTTCAGTAGAGGAACATGGAGACTGGATGACCCGTAATCACTGCAGCAGTTTTTGCTATATGAACACCAATACATACCTTTAATTGCTTCCGAACCTATTTACGGACACTACTCAGAGAATATCAAAACTGTTTATCATGCTTCAATTTCAGACTCTTTGCTCTGGCTCAGACCTGGCAAATTAGCGCTCTTTAAGAAATTCATAATTGTTGGGTCTCACCCAGTGAAAGAATCTGCATATATTGATATTTAATAAAAAATATATAATTATCTACCTCTACTTGTATTTCTTATTGCCTGTTGCCCAATGCCCTCAGGTATTGGGAATTACATGCAAAACTATGACTATTTGCTTATCAGGAGAATGGTATGCGTCTTAATGTATTCACAGATAACCCAACCGTTCCGATAGATGTAAAGGACAGATCTATAAGCGAATTGATGGACGGAATGCTCAAAACAGGTTTCCAGGGAAGGAAGCTGGCAGAATCCGTTCAAGCCTGGTACAATATGTTAAAAGAAGAGAATTTGACCGTGCTTATGGGTCTGTCAGGGGCGATGGTCCCTGCTGGCATGCGAAGGGTTATTTCTTATATGATCCGGGAGAGAATGATAGACTGCCTTGTAAGTACAGGGGCGAACCTGTTCCATGACTCACACGAAGCACTTGGCAAGAAGCATTATATAGGTTCACATCTGACTGACGACAAGAAGCTCTTTGAGCACGGCGTGGACAGAATTTACGATATTTTCGCGGTGGAGGAGGAGTTCAGGGCTGCAGATAACCTAATTGCGGATTTTGCAGAAAAAATTGGGGAAATTTCCTGTTCATCAAGGGAGTTCATGCACCTTCTCGGAAAGGAATTGGTAAGGCGCGGAGCTGCAGAAGATTCCATAGTTGTAAGTGCATACAGGCATAATGTCCCTATCTTCGTTCCTGCACTTTCGGACAGTTCAATAGGGATCGGACTCACGATTGCAAGAAGGAGAGGCTTGAAACTTAATATAGACCAGATAAAAGACGTTGACGAAATTACGCAGATTGTAGAAAAGTCAGGAAAGACTGGCGTTGTCTATGTTGGAGGCGGAGTCCCGAAGAATTTCATCCAGCAGACAGAGGTAATAGCTTCTATCCTGGGGATGAATATCGGAGGGCATGATTATGCGCTTCAATACACTACTGACGCTCCACATTGGGGAGGACTTTCAGGCTGTACTTTTGATGAAGCCGTTTCCTGGGGAAAAATCGCAGCCCAGGCAAAAAAAGTGCAGGTTTTCGTAGATGCTACTATCGCTCTTCCTATTGTTGCCCATGCACTGCATGAAAAATGCCGTGGACTGAAGCGGAATGCCCCGAGTTTTAACTGGGAAGGGCCTGAAGGGCTTGATATTGATTATAAAAAATAATCAAATTACAAATGTTTATTATATTTGAAAGCTTATAACGTAAGACGAGAAGGAGAGGAGTAAATGGGTAAAAGAACTCGGATAATTAACGATCCTTCCTATTTAGTACCATTGCTCAGGACTTTTGGGTCAAGAACTCATAAAAAAATATTCGATGCACTTTCAAACAAATGGATGACAAAAGCTGAGATTGATGAGTTCATAGGTGCAGACTCGTCAAAAAGCCTTCACATTCTGAAAAAAGCCGGACTTCTTGAGAGCCAGTGGAGAGTTCCGGAGGCAGGACAAAAACCCTCCAAAGAATACCACAGCTCCTATTCCAAAGTTCAGGTTAACTTCCAGTGTTCGTTTGAAGATCTGAGCGATATCATCATGCTTACTTTTAAGCCGTATGAGGAAGTCAAAGACGCAATCGAAGAACTGGAAAGGCTTGTTGAAGAAGGCAATACCTCCATGAGCAACCTCACGCGGACTCTTAATAAAAACCCATTCTATATCTGTGCAGTTGCTCGCAGATCTGAAAGGCTTTCGGTAATGGGACAGAGATTAAAATTAATTGAAGATGTAGAGGAGAACTACGACTGATGATTAAAATCCTCAAGACTAAAAGCGGAGTAACCAAGTTCCAGGTCCTTATTGAAATTGCAGCCCACCAGCCGAATGTAAGACAGAAAGAAATCGCTGCAAAGATTGGAATAACTCCCCAGGCAGTTTCTGAATATATTAAAGAACTTGTAAACGATGGGCTTATAGTTACTGAGGGCCGAGTCCGGTACAGGATTACAAAAGAAGGCGTAGAGTGGGTTCTTGAGAATGCCACCGAAATGAAGCGGTACGCTCGCTTTGTCATGGAGGATATAATCAGCCATGTTTCAACCTGGACAGCCATTGCAAAAGAGGATGTAAAGGAAGGGCAGCAGGTGTACCTGAAAATGGAAAAGGGGCTCCTGTACGTTAGCAGCACGGAAAAAACGGGTGCATCAGGCAATGTTATCTCCGATGCGGCTGCAGGAGAAGATGTAGGAGTAACAAACTTAAAGGGCCTGATCGACCTGGAAAATGCGACAATTACAATCTGCAAGGTTCCCAGGATTGAGCGTGGAGGGTCAAGAAAGGTGGACATTGAACGCCTGAAGATTATGGCAAACTCAAAACCCTATATAGCAGCTATAGGTGTGGAAGCACTTATCGCCCTGCGCAAGATTGGCATAACCCCAAATGTTATGTTTGGAACTAATGAATCAGTCATTGAAGCTGCGTATCATGGGCTGTCATCCCTTGTGGTTTCAGTGGATGAGCAGGTTTCTTCCCTTCTTAACAGGCTGGAGACCGAAAACCTTGAGTACGAACTTGTAGACCTGACCCTCGAATAACTCCTGATAATTTTGAAATCGATTCCAGACCTACGGGTCTGAATCAAAAATTCTAATTTTTCTAAATACTGCCATCCCGGGATAGTTTTCTCAGAGCCTCTCTAAATAACGCGTTACTTTCCTTGTTTATCATTTATTTTTTAACTTATCCCACATTTCAGAGCCTGGTGCCTCACCAGTTAAAAGAATAATCGCAATAAAAATAAACACCATTGCTGTAAGAATAGCATATCTAGCTATGCTTTCTTCAGGATAATGCATACCTACAAGAGGAACAATAATTATAAATGCAATAGTTACTAACCAGCCTTCTAAGCTAGCTGGGCTAACGCCCCAACCAATCCTCCTTTTATGAAACCATGCTTTCCTGGTAAGTTTTTTCATGTTTGGGCTCCTTTTATTTTTGATTCAATCCTCTTCTTTACGACTTTTGATCGCAAATAACTTTTAATATATTAGGAAGAACTCAAATATAATATCGGGGGTTCTTATTGCTAAAAAAGATTATTTAGGGAAAAAATATAGATCAATTCTCAAACATAAAATTTGAAATTATATTTTATCGCTCCTAAGCACGAATTAAACTCCTGAGCAAAAATAATTTTTATCCCTGCTGTTTTGCTTCAAAGATGGAAACACATACTCGATTTTCTTGAAATATCGGGTTTCAATTAAAGCTCTCTTGAAAAATTTTAAGCTGCACTACAAGCCTTTTACGAAAGAACTTGACCGAAACCGTTGCGCCTGTTTATTACGCCATTGCTCGGGGTTTTCGCTCAAGCCTTTTTTGAAAAGGCTTGCGCTCAAGCAGTTTTTTGAAAAGGCTTGCACTCAGCCATTTTTTTCAAAAGGCTTGTGAAAAAGTTTCGCATACATTTATCTTTAAATGGCATGTTTTATATAATCAGGAGATATCCCATGAAGCTGATTGCGCTTTCCGATACTCATATGAAAACCGGAGAAATTCCCCAGCAACTGCAAACGCTCCTTGAGGAGTGTGATCTTATAGTACATGCAGGGGACTTCAGTACTGTAGAGGCTTATCAGGCTTTCAATGCTAGCGGGAAATTAAAGGCGGTTTTTGGCAATGATGATGCTCCCGAACTCAAAAAGCTCCTTCCCGAAAGGCTGAAATTCGAAGTGGAAGGGGTAAAAATAGGAGTTGTACATGAAGGTGGGCTTTCGGTTACCAACACAACTGCACAGGGTTACCTTGCTAAAGAAATGGAAGTAGATATCCTGATTTTCGGGCACCTGCACAGGCCCCTGATAGAGAAAAGAGATGTCATGCTCATCTGTCCCGGCTCGCCTACAAAACCCAGAATGTCAAATCCAAGTGTCGTGGAACTCGTAATCGAGAAAGGAAATATTAACGGCAGGATAGTTACGCTTGAAGGAAATACCTGTGAATATATAAAGTTCCGGGATGCGCTTAAAAAGCGCACGCAGGAAAAAGACCTTAACGAAAAAAAAGCTTGAACATCTGAAACTACAGGAGATAGATCTGAAAGAAATTACAATCTGGGCTACCCTGTGTAATAGCCCTGACAGTGATTTATTTGCTCTTGGAATCAGGCACATGCCCTGCTAAGCGGGGTTACAGGAACTAATTTCGCAATCCAGGTTTACATTGTTTCCAGTTTGAACATAACGCCTGTACCCTGAAGGCTCAGATAAACTTTATCCCCAAATTCGAGAATTTTCTCAACACTGACATTGCTGTTCCAGTTGTATACGAAATCGTAGCTACCCTGCATGGGCTCGAAACCCAGGGACATCAATCGATGGTTAATCTCTGATGGACGAGCCCCTTCACTGCTGAACCAGACCAGAAGATAGGTTTTCACAGCATCATCTCACATATCAGTTTAATTATTTTGTCGTTAGGTTTAATTCAAACACACATTGCTTATTTTATACCATGTCTCGTTCATTTATGTATATTTTGCCTCTTCTGGCTTTAAGGCCGATGCGAATAAAAAAGGTTTGCTTAATACGACCGGGGTTTAAGTATTAAGTAAAAGAATTTCAGGAAAAAGATAGAAAGAAGTAAAAACTCCAGAGAATGGGTGACAGGGAAAGAGGAAGCAGAAAAAAGAAATAAAGACCTGATAAGATAAAGATTAATTTTCTAAATAAAAAAGAATTGAGAGGCTTTTGCCCCTATTTTACCATAAGGCTGTTTTATTCATTTATGATTTCATTACTTTTCTTTGAGGGATTCAAGGGCTTTTCTGACCATTGCACGGTAGGAATCCGTATTGGTCAAGTAGTGTTCTTTTGCAAGTTTTGCGTCTGGGTCTTCCTCTGCCTCAACTGCCTTTATTCTCTCAAGAGTTTGCTTTGCGGTATCGAGCACCCAGAGGTCTCGGGTAAGTTCATCTACCTGCTGGATCGATTCAGGTCGGATGGAAGTCAGGATGTTTCCGTCATCTGTTATGTAGGTGCTTGTCTTGCCCACGACTGCCACAAAAGCTGGTGGTTCGCATTCCGAAAGGAATTGGGCTGCTTCAGGCTGGTACTGTCCTGCATAGACCAAAAAGGAGCCAGTAGGATCTGAAATCCTTCCCCTCCAGTATTCGGAATCAGTGCCGATATCTTCCTTTTCGATAAGTGTGCCAACAAGGAAAATTCGGTTTACCTTAGCCCCTGTGGGAGTAAGGATATACTGCGGAGCATACTGATCATTCTCATCCCTTGAGGTCAGGTTAGAATCCTTCAGTTCCTGGGCAAAAACTCTGCGGGCAGCCTCTCTGAAAAAGCCTGGCATTTACTGCACCTCCGACTTGCTAAGTGTTTCATTAGGGGCAAGCATTTCATCAAGCATTTCATCAAGCATCTCTCTATCCAGAGAAGTCTTGGGGGTAATCGAATCGACAAGGATATAACGGTCAAGTTTGTGTCCGGTGATGGTATAATATCTGCCTACTAGCTCATGTTTCAATTTATCCAGCACAACTCCCGGATCAAGGGCATCTGCAGCCATTGCAATTGCATCATCAAGGGAAATCCCTGCAAGCTCTTCAGTAAGTTCCCTGTTAATAAGGGCATCCTGGGTGGAAGTTCCGGAATCAAGAACCGCTTTTATCCTCAGGTCGTATTCTCCTTTTACTTTACCGTGTTCCGCACAGGCACCTTTAACCAGAGCCCTTTTACACTCAGGGCAGCGTTTTATGAGGCCTGAGCCTGCCTGGATGTCCACCATTGCTCCAAAGTATGTGGTGGTTGCGGACCCGACTTCAATATCCTCATCAAGCTCTTCTATGGAACTTGACCGGTTAAGCTGGATCTGAACTTTGCCGCCCCATTCATTAACAACTACATTTTTTAACATGTAGCTCTTGCCTTCTTCCATGTCAGGAAGTTCGGAGCTTGCCCAGTTAGTGAATTTGACGACCCCTGTGTGGTCTCCTATAAGCCCTGCCTGCCCGATGGATTCGTGAGAGTTTTCCCAGAGCTGAACCACTTTTCCTTTGACTGTAGCCCACTGGCCTCCCACAAGGTCAGAGATATTTCTGAATTCAGATTCTCTTGCAGCTGGTGTAAAATCTCCGCCCCCAATTCCGATGGGCTCATCAAGCTTTTCCACTGAGCTGTTCTTGTTGAGCTGAACCTGGAACCTGCCGTTGTACTCTCCTACAACAACACTCCGGAGGAGGTAACTTTCTCCCTGCTCAAGCCTGGGCAGTTCAGCATTCTTCCATGCGGTAAACTTTATGATGCCCGTCTCATCCCCCAGAAGCCCTACCTGAGAGATGGACTCATGAGTGTTTTCCCAGAGCTGGACAACCTTTGCCTTAAGGTTTGCCCACTGCCCGTTTTCCGAGATATCTGCAATCTTCGTAAGCTGAGGCTCAGCTTGCCTCATATAAAATTCATTCTTAGGAATAGAATATTTCTTCAAAAAGTAATTGGTCACGCTGCGCTGCGCTTCGTTAGAAGGAACTTTAAATTTCGTAATCAGTTCATCAAGTCTGCTTTCGATATCTTCTACATTTATATCGATGCCAAGCTTCAAAAATCGGTCTCGAATGGATTCGGCTGTTTGTTTCATTCTTTCTACCTCAACAAGCCTCTTGTTTATCTTTATTTTATAGAGAGGCGTTTTAAATTACAACGCCACAGAATATAAAGTTAAGGAAAGCGGAGTGAAAGTATTCACCACAAGCAGTGACCAATTTATGGGAAAGCATGTTTTAAAAACTCTGCGAAACCCGGGGAATTGGTACCTGAGGATATTCATATGCGGGGAAATAATTACTTTTTTAAGATCATTTTTAATCCCCGCCAGCAGTAATACTTGCTGCCCGCCTGGGTTCAACTTTGAATTCACTTCAATATTTCATTTTAAGTTTTTTTTGATAGAATATATCCTCAGGCTGTACTTAAACTTATTTGTGAAGAAGATCGAAAGCACGTTTTCCAATATCTCCTTCCCCAATAATTCCAGAAAATTAATTCCTTGCTCATTCTGTAATCTTCATATTTGTAACCTTCACTTCCATGATATTGCCTCTTCCACTTACTTCACACATTGAGAAAAAGTGAAGCATCCTTATCATATTGTCAATGACTGCCGCAGTTGTTATGGCAGGGCTCATGGAGCGGATTCCAAGATCCCAGAAAGCCTGAAGGTTGAAAGAGAGATATCGAAATACAGCATGACAACCCTACATTATAGTGGATCTTTGTATTCTTTCAGGATTTGACAGGAGAAATTAAGAGTGTGAACATGAATTTTGTGGCTGGCTGTAAAAGTTCTCTTTCAGAGTGGATTAAAGCCGTTGAGAAGCAAAATATGTGAGCAAGCAGGTGCCCGAAATTATCAGCGTCTGACAATCTTTACCTGAACTAACATTTTATTCTCAAAGTACAGTTATTGCTGAAATACAATTTACATTTTAAAATGTTTATGTATACGTCATTTATACACCATTATACCTAAATTTATATATCCTGTAGCATTATAGAAAACTCCAGAGTGCCCAGAACGATTCCGAGAATTTCACCACTGTTCCCCTGAATCTTAATAATTAATTGTTAAATGTATAACATCATATAGTGGAATTTATCTAGATATTTCTCAAAAATTGCCTCAATTTTAAGCTTTAAAAAATACAAGACATAAAAAGTAGGAAGTATTTATCTGAGTTATGAAATAAATATTTTTCTATACATTCAAAAAGCTCAAATACTCTATAAAAACTAAAATCAAGAGAAATTTGGAAGAGATTTTAAGGTTTACGTCCTCAAGAATGCTTTATTCTATAAGGAGGATTAACTATTAATTATAGAGGATTACTTTTTTATTGTTAGCTATCCTTTATACTGGTATAACATTTTACATATATTTAGACATAGGTTTTTGCGTAAAATTTTCAAAGGTAATGTATAAATTCTAAAGAAGGTTTTTAAGATCTATGAAAGCTATTATTCTTGCAGCTGGAGAAGGGTTGCGTTGCAGGCCTCTTACTCTTACTCGCTCAAAAGTAATGCTTCCCATTGCCAACAGACCTATTCTAGAGCATGTAATAGATTCGCTTGAAAAGAACAGAATTACTGATATTATATTGGTTGTTGGATATAAGAAAGAACGCATAATGGACTATTTTGAGGATGGACTGAACTTTGGAGTGAAAATAAAATACATCGAACAAAAAGCTCAGCTCGGTACTGCACATGCAATCGAGCAAGCAAAAAGCATGATCGGCCCCGAGGACTCGGAATTTCTCGTGCTTAACGGAGACAACCTGGTGGAACCGAAAACAATAGCAGACCTTCTCAACAATTATGAGGGAGATGCAAGCCTTCTGACCGTAAGGATGGAAGACACTGCAGGCTATGGAGTAGTTCTTACGGATAAGAAAAGAGTTACAAGAATTCTGGAAAAAAGACCCGGGGATCTGAGCCGTATTGTAAATACCGGAATTTATGTTTTTACACCGCAGGTCTTTGAAACCATCGAAAAAACCCCGATATCCGAAAATGGGGAATATGCGATAACAGATACCCTCCAGCTCATGATTGATGAAGGAAAAATTGTTACTTCAGTTCCTACCGAGTCAAAGTGGCTTGATGCTGTCCATTCCTGGGATTTATTGAAAGCAAATGCAATAGTCCTAGATTCCGCCAGAAGCCAGAGAATTGAAGGAGAAGTAGAAGAGGGAGCTGTCATAAGAGGAAATGTAACCATAGGAAAGAATACCAGGATTCGTTCCGGAACTTACATTTTAGGACCTGCTGTCATAGGAGAGAATTGTGACATAGGTCCCAATGTGGTCATTCTACCCTCCACAACGATAGGAGACAATGTATCTATCAGGTCATTCACTGAAATTCAGAATAGTATAATAATGAACGACTGCAGGATATATTCCCACGGACAAATCTCAAATTCCATAATTGGAAGCAATAACACAATTGGTTCAGGATTCTTTGTTGAGGAGAAAGAAGGTCTGTCGATCATTATGAATGGAACTGTTCATCGAGCTCCCAAACTCGGTACTATCTTTGGAGACGACAACCGGATTGGAAACAGTGTACTTGTGAAGGCCGGAGTAACTGTAGCCGTCGACTGCCAGGTAGAGTCTGGAAACACTATATACAGGGATCTGCCCCATCACTCGGTGGTTCTTTAATCCCAGAGAGGTGAAAAAATGTGTGGAATCGTAGGTTATGCAGGAGAAAAATCTGCTGCATCTATTATAGTAGAATCTCTCAAAAAACTTGAGTACCGCGGATATGACTCTGCCGGGATTTCTGTTCTGGGCAGCGGAGTAGATACATACAAATCAGTAGGTAAAATCGCAAACCTTGAAACCACAATTCCTAAAGGCATAGGTGGCAATATTGGAATAGGGCATACCCGCTGGGCAACCCACGGAAGACCCAGCACTATAAACGCTCATCCACACAATTCCGGAAACCCGTATAAGATCTCAGTCGTGCATAACGGGATTATAGAGAACTATATGACACTGAAAGAGCAGCTGATTGCAGAAGGATACGAGTTTAAGTCTGAAACCGATACAGAAGTGGTCGCACACCTCCTGCACAAACACCTGTACGGAAAACCCGATGGGAAAGAAGCAAAGTGTGATCTTCTCACAGGACTCAGGGAAGCGCTAAAGGAGATTGAAGGTTCTTATGCTCTTGCAATTATCTGTGCTGACGAGCAGGGAAAACTAGTGCTTGCGCGGAAAGACAGCCCGCTTGTTATAGGACTTGGCGAAGGTGAGAACTTTGCCGCATCGGATGTAACCGCTTTTTTAAATTACACAAGGGATGTTATTTTTGTAGATGATTTTGAAACTGCAGTTCTGACTCCTACCAGTGTAGAGGTCTTTGACAGAGAAGGAAGAGTCCGCGAAAAGAAAATAGAAAAGATCGAGTGGGATTTTGAAGCTGCTGAAAAAGCCGGCTACGAACATTTCATGTTGAAGGAAATTCACGAGCAGGTGAGTGCGATTCATAACACACTTGCAGGTAAGGTCTCAGAGCTTGAGGGAACCATATATCTCAAAGAACTTAATATGACTGAGGACGAGATAAGAAGGCTTTCAAGGATTCAGATTCTGGCATGTGGGACCTCATGGCATGCAGGGTTGCTTGGAAAATATCTATTTGAGCAGCTAGCAGGCATCCATTGCGATATAGATATCTGCTCGGAATACAGGTACAGAAACCCGGTCATGGATGACGGGATGCTTGCCATTGCAATTACCCAGTCAGGAGAGACTGCGGATACTCTCGCAGCCGTGAGAGAGGTAGCGTCCTATAACTGTCCTACTCTTGCGATTACAAATGTCGTAGGGAGCACCATTACAAGAGAAGTTGACAGTGTGCTCTATACTAGAGCAGGACCTGAGATAGGGGTTGCTGCAACCAAAACTTTCAGTACTCAGCTTACGCTGCTTTATCTGCTTGCCGTAAAGTTCGCCTTATCAAGAGGTAAATTAAGTCACAATTATGTTAAAGGATTCATTACGGATCTAAGGAAAATACCTGGACAGATCCAGCAGATCCTTAACCAGAAGGAGACAGTAAAGGAATGTGCAGAGGCTTTTGCTCACGCAAAGAGTTATTTCTTCCTCGGCAGGCACCTGAACTATCCGATTGCCCTTGAAGGTGCGCTTAAGTTAAAAGAAATTTCATATTTGCATGCTGAGGGTTTTGCTGCAGGTGAGCTCAAACACGGCCCGATTGCACTGCTTGAAAAGGGTACTCCTGTGGTTACTATTGCGACAAAAGGGCAGACATATGATAAGGTACTGAGCAATATAAAAGAAGTAAAAGCCAGAGATGCTACAGTTATCGCAATTGCTGGGAATAAAGACACCGAGATTGGAAAATATGCAGATGTTGTCCTTACGATTCCTCAAAGTAGCGAACTGCTTTCCCCGCTGCTCAGTGTTGTAGTCCTCCAGCTGCTTGCTTATTATACTGCGCTTGCCCGGGGCTGCTCGATTGACAAACCACGCAATCTTGCAAAGAGTGTCACTGTGGAATAACGGAAAGACTGAAAACTTAAAATTAAAAAAAATCAAAAGAACCTAAAGAGAATACACTTTACACTTCAGAAAACTTCGGAGCGGGACATATGAAACTCTTCGGATCTTCAGGAATAAGAGGGATAGCAAACAAAGAAATCACGCCCGAACTTGCACTAAATGTAGGGCTTGTATTGGGAAGCCGAAAAAAGACTGCAGTTATCGGAAGGGATCCCAGAGTTTCGGCCCAGATGATCGAGCACTCCCTGATTGCAGGAATGACTGCAGCAGGCTGTGCTGTTACAGAGATCGGCCTTGTTACTACCCCTACCCTGGCATATGCAGCCAGAGAATACGAATGCGGTGTAATGGTTACAGCCTCCCACAACCCTTCTGAGTACGTAGGAATCAAACTCTGGAACCCTGACGGCATGGCTTTTGACTCGTCGCAGCAGGACGAAATTGAGAGAGCCATTGAGGATGCGAATTTTTCCAGAGTTCCATGGAACCGTATAGGCAGATTTGAAGAAGATGGAAATGCCGTCCGTGCCCATATGAATATGATTAAGAAACTTGTAGGGAGTTCCAGCCTGAAAGTAGTACTGGACTGCGGATGCGGAGCAGGAGGGACAATTAGCCCCTATCTCCTCCAGGAACTGGGCTGTGAAGTAATAACCCTGAATGCCCAGCCTGATGGTCACTTCCCTGCGAGAAACCCAGAGCCGAATGATGAAAACCTTTCCATGCTAAAAAAAGCTGTTGTTGATTTCGGAGCCGATCTCGGGATAGCGCATGATGGGGATGCAGACCGGATGATGGCAGTGGATGAGAAAGGCAATTTTGTCTCAGGCGATGAGCTACTTGCAATTTTTGGACACTATGAATGCAACGGCAACAAGGGAACGGTTGTCGTGCCTGTAGACACTTCATTGATGGTTGACGATTTCCTTAAAGGTTCTGAAATTGTAAGGACAAGAGTGGGAGACGTCTACGTCGCTGAAGGAATAAAACAGTACGGTGCGATTTACGGAGGCGAGCCGTCAGGAAGCTGGATTTTCCCGAAGATTTCCTACTGCCCTGACGGGATTTACGCAGCCGCAAAGCTTGTCGAGATTGTAAAGGAAAAGAAATTAAGCGAACTTCGAGAAGAACTTCCAAAGTATGCCACAAAAAGAGGAACTCTACCCTGCGCAAATGAAAAGAAAGCAGAGTTTATGGAAAAAGTGAAGGCTAAACTTGAGCCTTTAGGAAAAGTCCTTGATATTGATGGCATTCGCGTGGAAATGGACAATGGCTGGGTACTTGTGCGCCCCTCGGGCACGGAAGCAAAAGTGAGGATTACGGCTGAAGCCCGTGAGAATGTTGATGAGATTTTCGAAATGGCTGAAAAGATAGCAAAGGAGGCGCTTAAATGAAAGCAGTTGTCCTTGTGGCAGGAAAAGGCACAAGAATGGAACCTCTGACTTCCGACTGCCCCAAGGTCATGCTCAAGGTCGCAAATAAGCCCATCCTTGAGCACATACTTAATTCAGCCATAGAAGCAGGTATCGACGGCTTTGTTTTCATTACGGGTTATCTGGAGGAGCAGATAAAAGAGTACTTCGGGGATGGGAGCAAATGGGGAGTTAGCATAGAGTACGTACGGCAGAAAGAGCAGCTAGGGACTGCAAACGCGATAGGCTGTGCAAAAGGCTATGTTGACGGAGCTTTCCTTGTACTCAACGGAGATATGCTCATAGGACAGGAAGATTTAAGAGCTCTGGTTTCAAGGACAGAGGAAGCGGTCATTTGCGTAAAAGAGGTAGAAAACCCTTCGGATTTCGGAGTGCTTGAAACTGAGAATGATAGGGTTGTAAGGGTAATAGAAAAACCTAAAACCCCACCCACTAACCTTGCAAACGCCGGAATATACCTTTTCAGGGAATCCATTTTTGATTTCATTGACAGGACACAGCCATCCGTAAGAAATGAATTCGAGATTACGGACTCACTCCAGATGCTTATCGATACAGGAGCGACTGTAGGCTACAGCTCTCTCAGCGGCAGGTGGATAGATATAGGGTATCCCTGGGATCTCCTTAAAGCAAACGAACATCTACTGAAAGATCTCAGGAAGAGGTATGAGGGTACCGTGGAACCGAATGCGACAATAAAAGGGGAGGTTGTAATAGGAAAAGGTACTCTTATCAGGAGCGGTTCTTACATCGAAGGTCCGGTAATAATAGGGGAGAACTGCGATATAGGTCCCAATTGTTATATCCGCCCATACACTTCAATAGGGAACCATGTAAGGGTAGGGAATGCGGTCGAAATAAAAAACACGATTATCATGGAAAATACCAATGTAGGTCATCTGAGTTATGTTGGAGACAGTATTATCGGACGCCGTTGCAATTTTGGAGCGGGTACGAAAGTTGCAAATCTCCGGCATGATGGGAAAAATATAAAAGTAATGATAAAAGGCAGAATTCTTGACTCGGGCAGAAGAAAACTCGGAGTGATTATGGGAGACGACGTGCATACTGGTATTAATACAAGTATAAATACCGGCGTGGTAATGGAAAAAGGGAGATTTACGTATCCCGGAGAGATTGTAAAACATTAATCCAGTACTCGGGTTCTCGAAAATCCGATCAACTCTAAAAAAGAGTCCATGATTTTCTGAGATCAAATAAGAGATTCTGAAAAATAAAATAAGAGATTCTGAAAATAAGCTGGAGCCCTTTTCCCGGAAAGGAAAGGGGCATTTAAATTAACTTTTTCTAACGAGCTCGGAATGAAGATGCTTTTATGCGTAAAGTTTCTTTAAGGACCAGAGCATTGTGCTCCGGAAGAGTCCTTCGGTTTCCACCTTTAAGGAATCGTCATTCATGCATTTTACTGCTTCTTTCAGGGGTTTGCCCGAATCAAGGATCTGCCTTATAGTTTTCTCATCAGTTTCTATTGTTATGGTAGGTCCCATCTTTGAGTTGGGATCAGTAGGAGTGTCATATTTGTAAAACTCTCCTATCTTTCCTCCTCGCATCAGTAAAGTCACATAAAGCATCTCGCCGTTTTCAAGCTTAATTTTTCCGGCAATTTCCTCACTGGCTACAAGCCTTTTAAGGACTGAGGGAACTTTATCGAAATTTTCATTATAAAGCTCGGCTTTTGCGCTCAGTTCTGCAAAGAGATCATTTTCAATACTGGAGTTCTCAGGCGCTTTGTAAAGTTCAGCTTCTTTAATGTTTACTGCATTAGAGGCTGCACTTGTTATCGGTACAAACAATAGCATAATTAAAAGAAAAAAACTCAGAGCTCTGGTTTTACTGGGAGAAAACATAATTGAAAATAAGAGGGATGAATATAAATAAGTTATTGAAGCAAATTAAGCCTGAAAAAGGATAAAATAATTAAAAAGGAAGTAAACCAAAATCAGAAACAGGGATAACAAAAAACATAATATAAACAAAAATAAGAGAGTCAAAAAAAGAGAATCAAAATAAAGAAAATCAAGAATGTACTCGATTGAGAACTCAACTAAGATATAAGAAAAAATAAAATAAAAAATAAATATAATTTACCGACGCCGCATTTACTGATAGTAAATCCATATCGATAAATTATCAAAGTTTAAGAGAGGGTCTGAATACCTCGGAACAATATTTGTCGAAGACCTGGTCTTCAACCTGTTCGTATAATTTTTTATAGTCTTTCGATTTAGGATCGTGCTTGCTCATCCTTTTCTTGACTTCAGCATTCATCTTATCAAGAGTTTTCTGATCAAAACCTTCCGTATTCTCCATAGTAAACATAAAAATCATACTCTAAAATTACCTGTTAGGCACTGAAATTCTTAAGTCGTTAATCTTCGATATTACCTGCATAATACTGTACAATGTTAAATTGTATAATTTTAATTATACATATATTAGTCAGGCAATTTACTCAATATTATTGATAAATTTTCAAATTTCTTTGAAAATAACATCTGATTCAATAATTAAGAGTTTTATATTATTCATCTAATATATTAGCTTTCTCTTTTAGACCAGACCTTTGTGTGCACTGCAAAGCTCCACAGTCTAAGATTCTAACATTAGAACCCTGGAAAGCTGTTACCTTACATAACCTGTGGTTTAAGTATCTTTGAGATAATAGATCAGTTATGTTTACTCATATAAATATTTTACACTCATGAAATATCCTGAAGGACTTATATATTGTGACATTGAAGACCGGTATATAATAATTATCTGGATTTTTGAGAAAATGTAGATAAATATATGGGAGCAGTTTACCATAAGTCTTTAGAAGTCCGCTTCCCAGCTTCACATGGGAGGTAAGTCATTCGCAGTCGAATATTCTGCCTGGTTTATGGGGTAAATTTTATTAGCTCTTCAGATTACATTACTATAGAGTTATACAAAAGTATTCGAGTTGATAACAAAGTGCGACCAGTCTCACAAAGAGTGAACGCGAAAAAGGCTCATGAAAACAATACCGAGTTTGGAAAATCTACCTCCGAGCTTCTTATCCTGAAGCCCGAAGGTTATCCGTTGAGTGGCATGATGGACGAATATCCAGTTATTGAAAATCGGGATGTTTTTGAATTTTATGCCAGAGAACAGTGGAACGGATATGTTGCCCGCAAAGGAGATTATCTCTTTGACAGGCGAATGTTTCCGGACTTTGCTTACCGCATTATAGATGTGGAACCTGCAGAGTCCGTAATAGGAAGTTCAACCTCAATTATTGTTACTGAAGAAGAAAACGGGCTTATGTCCTCGGTAGAAATAAAGAGCAGCGTAAAATTTGAAGATGTAATCGGGCAGGAGTTTGCAAAGCAAAAGTGCAGGCTAATTGAACGCTTCCTTGAAGAGCCCGAACGCTTTGGGAAATGGGCGCCAAGAAATATCCTTTTTTTCGGGCCTTCAGGCACTGGAAAAACCATGCTTGCAAAGGCTCTTGCTAACAAGACCAATGTACCTATCATTCCGGTCAAGGCTACACAGCTAATAGGAGAATATGTGGGAGATGGAGCCCGCCAGATCCACCAGCTTTATGACAGAGCAGAAGAGATGGCTCCATGTATAATCTTTATAGATGAGCTTGATGCCATAGCTCTGGATCGGAAATTCCAGGAGTTGAGAGGAGACGTAAGTGAAATTGTAAACGCTTTACTGACCGAAATGGATGGTATAGTGGAGCGCGACGGAGTATGTACCATCTGCTCCACAAACAGGATTTATACCCTTGATTCTGCTATAAGAAGCCGATTTGAAGAAGAGATTGAATTCGTACTTCCCAAAGAAGAAGAGATCCTCAGGATATTTGAATCGAATGTAAAAACCTTCCCCCTGCAAGTGGAAGACTGTGACTTCCGGGCTCTTGCAAAGAAAGCAAATGGGCTTTCAGGTAGAGATATTGTGGAAAAAGTTTTAAAACCCGCTCTTCATCAAGCAATAATAGAAGACCGGGAGATAGTAACAGGCAAAGATTTTGAAAACGCGCTTGCAAAACTCAGGAGGAGAGACCTCCCAGAGGGACCCTCTGAACTTTATATTTAAAATAATCCTTTTATTTTTTGAAATTTTTCTTTTGCCTGCTTCAATATATTTTTTACTTACTCATGCAACATTTTTACATACATTTCTCCTGCCATAAAGAGCAGGAATAATTTTATGTATAAAAATAGTCATTTTCTAGCAGAATGATTTAAATAAGTCTCAAACAAAAATGAAATAAAAATAAAAGGGGATCCCTATGAATGAAATACGTGAAGCCGACAGGTTTGAGTGCAGAGTTGTAAACGTAATTAAAAATTTGATGTGGAAAGGTGTAACAGTAGAAGAGAAGGGCACAAAAGGCAGGGTATATTTCAGCAGAGTTAATGGTGATCTTGATATCAATTACGGCGATACTCTTTATATAGGCGTCAAGCCGGTTTATGATATCGAAGGCAAAACCATGGAAGTCACACTTTATGATGCTGAAGACAGAAAACTGGATTGGACTCTCATCTGAGTTATCCTGAATCTGTTGTGGTGTAAAATAGATCTATTACAGCTCCCTTTACGCTAACCTGTTCGGATATAAAAACTCAACTTCTAATCTTTCTTTAAAGATCACCTCAATTTTTTTATTCAGACCGGTAGGGAACCTCGATTTCCATCAGATCTTCGGCTATAATCACGTTTTCAAACACTTTTTTCGAATCGTTAAGGAGAGGTTCAGAATCATCAGTATACCGGGAACTTATATGGGTAAGGATGAGCTTTCTGACCCCGGCTTCCTTTGCGAGAGCTGCGACTTCCCCTGCTGTCGAATGTTTGGATTCTTCAGCCCAATCTGCCATCTCGTCCGCGAAACTGCTGTCGTGGATCAGCACATCTGCATCCCTGCTGGCTTCAAGAATGGACTCACAGGGTCTGGTATCTCCGCTGTATACAATAGTCCTTCCGGGCCTTGGGGCTCCCATTACATCTTCGGGTTTTACAAGCTTTCCATCGATTTCTACTGGATTTCCTTTTTGCAACTTTGCGAAAAGAGGACCCGGAGGAATTCCCAGTTCAATTGCCTTTTCTCTATTGAAACGCCCGGGGCGGGGGTTTTCTATAAGGGCATATCCGAGGCTTGAGACACTGTGCTCGGTTTTTAAGGCACGGATCATGTATCCTTCTTTTTCCACAGTATCCCCGGGTTCCAATGGGATACCCTGGACTTCATATTTAAGATTGAAATATCCAAGAGCTTTAAAAAGCTCGGTAAATTCTCTGGTTCCTTCAGGTCCATAGATCAGAAGGGGCTCTTTCCTTCCCATGAAAGACATGGTCTGAATCAGCCCGGGAATACCCAGGAAATGATCTGCATGGAAGTGGGTGACAAAAATCGAGGATAGGTTCATCATTCCTGTCTTTGCCCGCATCATTTGCTGCTGAGTGCCTTCTCCACAATCAAACAGGATGAGCTCTCCTTCCCTATTGATCATTATTGCAGACGGATTCCTGTTGCGTGTAGGCAGAGAGCCTCCAGTACCAAGAAAAATTATGCGAAGCATATCGAATCCACTAAACACTCAGGGAGTATTTATGGATTACCACTAAAAGTATCAGAAAATCCTCAACAAAGTCAACTTTTTAAGCTAAAATCCTATTTCAGGGCATTCGCTAATTAGCATTTCTAGAGCGCTTATCAGAAATCCCGATATTCCTGGAATACTTATCCAACTTTCACAGTCCAGATTCTCCCGTAATTACCTGGAATTCTAAACCGGATTTCTCTGTCAGCCAACTTTCACAGTCCAGATTCTCCCGTAATTACTTGGAATTCTAAGCTGGATTCCTTCGTCAGCAGTGACCCCCTTTAAATTTTCCAGTCCGTGAAGTTCTTCCACGTAATTGCCACTAAACGGAAATTTAAAAAGCACTTCCTGATCCTGATCTCCAAAATTTAGAGCTATGAGGCTAAAAACTCCTTCAAGACTCCTGGAAAACAGCATAATATTCCGGCATTGATAGCGAGTTAAATCATTGTAGAAATAATGTTCTCCCCTGGAAAACTGAGAGTTATTTCTACGAAGCTTGATTAGTTTTCTGACGAGTTGAATCAGAGACCTGCCCTCATGAGTATAGAAGTATTCCCAGCGTACAGGTCTGTATAAAAGTACTCTTCCCCAGCCTTCCTGAGGAAGGAAATAGTTTTCTCCGAACTCCTGTCCCTGCCATAGCATTGGAATTCCTTTTGCTGTAAATAGACCTATTAAATAGGGCTGAACTTTATACCAGAGCGCACGGTCGCCTTCTTTCAAAAGTTCATTATCACTGTCAATTGTTCCAAAGTTGCAGATAAAACGGGAATGATCGTGATTTTCCAGATACTGAAGGGCAGTTTTCATAATATTATCGCCGTTGTTCTGAACCTCAGCCGGATAACCAGATAGCCCAAAAAGAAAGCCCAGACTGGTCAATTGATCGGGATTTCTGGCTGCTTCCCTGGCTGCATTCAAAGTTCCGTTTTGCCAGGTACAGTTACTGAAAGTCTTTCTCAGAATTTCTACTGGTTTTTGCAGTTGTTCAGCGCACTGAATAAGGTTTATGGAGCCATTATTAAAAAATCGCTGCCAGTGGTCGGAAGAGCCTCTTTTTTCTTTGACCATCAGGTAAGTCTCTCGTACCAGTTTCGTATAACCGTTTTCCGAATTCTCAAGCCAGTAACCTGGCACATAATCATACCTGAAACCATCTATGTGGTAAGCGTCGAGCCAGTGATAGTTTACTGTCAAAAAGAAGTCTCTGGTAAATTTATGGTTGAAATCCGTACTCGTTCCAAATGCGTTTTCAGCAAAAGGACCCATAAAGGGATTTTCATCTATGCTCCATCCGAGTTCGTTATAAACATAGAAATAAGGGAAAAGCTGACTTGTGTGAGCATATACAGAGTCAACTATAACTGCTATCCCTTTCTGGTGAGCCGCATCGATTAATTTTTGCATATCCTTCCTGTTTCCGAAGCGCTCATCCACACCAAAGTACCCTATTGGCATAAATCCCCAGTCTACCCTTTTTTCAACATTGGAAAGAGGCATAAGTTCTATGCAGTTTATCCCAAGATCTGCCAGATAATCCAGCTGTTCAATTGCTCCCTGCAGGTCATTTGCAAATTCATTGATCATCAGTTCATACAGAATAATATCATTAATTGAGGGAGTCTTCCATACCAGTTCATGCTCGCTCCATTCGTAATTTTCGTATCCGAGCGTAAACGCAGACAACTTGCCGACTCCAAACTCTCTGGCAAAAGGGTCTATAATCCAGTCAACAGGATTCTGTTTATCCGGATTCTCAAGGCAGTATCGATAGACATATTTGCCTGGAGTTCCCCATGCAGAGTGCGGTTTTGGCTTATCTTGAGGTACGATATTTACTGTTACAGACCAGTAATCTCCATACTCTGAATCTTCGGAATGTTCCATTTCAAAATTCAAAGGTAATATATCCTGAAGGAACTGGTCTTTCTCATGAATCACCCTCACCCATAACTTATTGCCTTTATCTGCTGACACTCCTGGCAACAGGAGCCCGAAGTTAATAACCCCGGGATTCTGTTTATCCTCCCTGGCTCCAAGCTTATGAAGCGGCAGAAAATCAAATCTACTCTGCAAGGTTACTCACACTCCGCACTGGTCTGGAAAATTATTGAAAGTAAGCGTATTATTATCACCTGAAACTCAATTTGAAGGGCTAACCTCAAGAAGTAAAAATAACAACCGTTTAATGTAGAATGAATATTTAATATAATTAAACAGATATTGAATATGGAATTAAATTTTCTTTCAGTACAAAGCTAAACCACTGCTAATAAAAATGAATCACTGTTAATATAGAAGTGAATGAATGTTTAATGTAAAATTAAATTCAAGGATCAATATAGTTTTGGAAATTCAGATTCTAAAAAATGATTCTGAATCCTCACTTTCCGAATTCTAGCATCTTTTTCGCGAAAATAAGGATGATTGGAGCTCTCAAGTTAAGGAAAGCTGAATATTTCTATGCTTAGGATGAAAATAAAATAAATTAATTTTCCTGGCTTTTTAGGAAATCACTGCCTCAATTTTCAGGATATTATATATTCTAAAAACTCGTTAACCTTCTCCAGATTACGCATTTCTATTCAAAAATGATAAAGGAACCGTCGCCATATGTCAGGAAAATACGGAAAAGTTTACCTCGTAGGTTCGGGTCCAGGAGACCCCGAGCTTCTTACCCTGAAAGCCCGCCGTCTGATAGACAGTGCTGAAGTAATTATTTACGACCAGCTTCCCGGAAAAGCTATTCTGGATTCGATGCCGGCAAGTGCGGAAAAGATTGATGTCGGAAAATATGCCGGCAACCACACCATGACCCAGGCTGAGATTAATGAATTGCTTGTGAAAAAGGCTAAAGAAGGAAAAATGGTGGTCAGGCTTAAAGGAGGCGATCCTTATGTCTTTGGGAGAGGGGGAGAAGAAGCCGAGGTACTTGTATCTGAAGGCATTGAGTTTGAGGTCGTGCCAGGAATAACCTCTGCAATTGCAGTGCCTGCTTATGCTGGGATTCCGGTAACACATAGAGAAAGCACATCAATGGTCACTTTCATAACCGGGCATGAGGATCCAACAAAGCCTGAGAGCTGTCTTGACTGGGAAACCCTGGCAAAATTCGGAGGAACAATTGTAATCCTTATGGGCGTGAAAATGCTCGAGCGTAACGCTAATGAGCTAATGAAGCACGGTAAGGATCCTAATACACCCGTTGCGGTCATAGAGAAAGGAACCAGACCCGACCAGAGAGTTACTGTTGGAACTCTTGCAAATATCGCAGAACTTGCGAAGGAACGTGAAGTAAAGGCTCCTGCCATCACGGTCATAGGAGATGTGGTAAGGCTTCATGCAATCCTTGGGGAACAGCGTACAGGGACGGAGTTTTAAGAGTACGAAGGGATTACGATATGACAGGAGAACAGGAGAAGACGAAAATACCGGTCCTTGCAATCATGAGGCCGGAAAGCTACAGGGAAAAATCCGAGGCTCTTGCCAGGAATTACGGCTTTAATCCGCTATATGCCCCTATGATAAAGCTTGAAGGCATAAAAGATGAAGGATTTGAGCCTTTTGTACGGAGAGTCCTTTCCGGTAAGTCTGACTACGTGGTTTTTACCAGTGCAAACGGGGTAACCTTTACCCTGGATAAGCTCTCCGAAGCAGAAAAAGAAAAATTTATCAATGCACTTAAAAAATCCAGAATAATCGCAATCGGACCCAACACAGAAAAGGAACTTGCAAAAATAGGGGTTGACAATTCTTTCCTGCCAGCCGATTATAGCTCAGAAGGGATTGTAGAAGCTCTCTGCCCTGAGATAAAAGGAAAAACAGTAGATCTTGCCAGGAGTGCTTTTGGGGCTAAAGTCTTAATAGAAGGGCTCGAAAAGTGTGGAGCTACGGTTTATGAGACCCACGTGTACACTCTCAGTATCCCTGAAGGAAAGGCTCAGAAAGAGCTGATTGAGCGCACACTTGCAGGGGAAGTGGACGCTTTTGCTTTTACAAGCTCCATGATGGTTAAAGGCTTTATGAAACATGCTAAAGAGCTGGGATCCGAGGAAACTATTAAAGAAACTCTCAATAGAGCCGTGGTGGGAGCGATTGGCGTGCCTACAGGAAAAACCCTGAAGAAATATGGGATTAATACAAATGTAATCCCTGACGAATACACCTTTGAAGCCCTGCTAAAGGCTATAAAGAACCAGCTCAAGAATTTGAAGGATTGACATGATAGGTATATCAAAACTTTACTGCGGGACTGTAGAACCTTCTGATGCCCTTCGCTATGAAAGGGAATCAAAAAAGCTTCCCTCACACCTGCTACAGTTTTCAAAAGATAAAAAGCCAGTTGTGGTCTGGAATATGACCCGCCGCTGCAACCTGAAATGCGTCCATTGTTATGCCCAGGCAAAAGACGTCGAGTTCCAAAATGAGCTTTCGACCGAGGAAGGCAAAGCTCTTATCGATGACCTTGCACAATTTGGAAGTCCGGTAATCCTCTTTTCAGGGGGAGAACCTACCCTGAGAAAAGATCTGCCCGAACTTGCAGCCTATGCCCGTGAAAAAGGGATGAGGGCAGTAATTTCTACAAACGGGACACTGATAAACCGGGATATGGCAAAAAAACTGAAGAGCGTCGGGCTATCTTACGTGGGAGTTTCCCTGGATGGCATAAGAGAAACGAATGATAAATTCAGGGGAGTGAAAGGAGCATTCGACGCAGCTCTTAGAGGGCTTCATAATTGCCAAGAAGAAGGCATAAAAGTGGGCTTGCGTTTTACAATTAACAAACAAAATGTTGCAGATATTCCCGCAATCTTTGACCTGCTTGAGAAAGAAAAAATTCCGAGAATATGTTTTTACCATCTGGTTTATGCGGGCAGGGGTTCGGAAATGATAAGTGAAGATCTCTCCCTTGAAGAGTCCAGGAAGGCTGTAGACCTCATACTCGAGAGGACAAGAAGCCTGCACGAAAAAGGTTTTCCTGCCGAAGTCCTGACCGTTGACAATCATTGTGATGGTCCCTACCTTTATATGAAACTCCTTAAAGAAAACCCGGAAAGAGCGGCTGAGGTATTTGAACTTCTCTCAATGAACCAGGGCAATTCTTCAGGAATAGGTATAGGATGTGTCTCTTGGGATGGTTCGGTGCATGCTGACCAGTTCTGGAGACATTACTCCTTTGGGAACGTGCGAGAACGCCCATTCAGTGAAATCTGGAATGATCTGAGTGATGAACTCATGGCAGGGCTCAAAAACCGGAAACCCCTGATAAAAGCTCACGCCGACCGCTGTGCCCGGTGTAAATGGTTAGAGGTTTGCAATGGGAATTTCAGGGTGCGGGCTGAAGCCGTATACGGCAATGTCTGGGCAGACGATCCTGCTTGTTACCTGACAAAAGAAGAAATAGGGTATTATGAAGCCTGAAATTCATCAGGTTTTACAATACTTTTAATTTTATCTACAATTTGTTTCTTTATTTGCCCTTTATCTACCCCTTTGTTAATTTTTACTCCACCTGTTTTTTCTTATCCTGAGAATATTCCTGCATTATCTTCTTAGAACATTATTCAGGCTGTGTGCATATTTTTGAGCGAGAATAATTAGAATATAATAAAATAACATGCAAGAAGACAATAAAATAGCATATAAAAAGACAATAAAATGGCTTTATAATGAGAAAAGGGCTGAGGGGGGGCAAAACAAATACATGAAATTAATTTCTTTATTCATTACCGTTTTAATAATTCTTTTAACTACCTCTGGTTGCATCTCGGAAAGAGAAGAACCGGAAACCTATGATAATGAAACTGAAAACCTCTCATATGAAGGAAAATCACTGACTCCAATAGCACAGCAACGAAATAATGCCATTAAAGGGACTCAATATATTGACAGGGAGAGCTACAGACTGCAGGTCAACGGGCTGGTGGAAAAGCCTCTAAATCTTACTTATGAAGAAATAACTGCAATGCCTCAGGTTTCGAAAGTTGTGGAGCTGAACTGTGTGGAAGGCTGGAGCTTTACTGCAAAGTGGACAGGAGTAAGGATAGCTGACCTTTTTGAAGAGGCAGGGGCTATGGAGAACGCAACTACCGCGATTTTTTACTGCGCGGATGGCTATTCTACTTCACTTGACAGAGATTACCTGCTAGAAAATGATATAATCCTTGCATATAGGCTCAACGATGTAACCCTGCCTCCGGACAGGGGTTTTCCTCTTCAGCTTGTAGCCGAAGATAAATATGGATATAAATGGGCAAAATGGATAATAAGAATTGAGTTGAGTGACTCGCCTTACAGGGGATACTGGGAGGAAAGGGGATATAATAACACGGCTGACGTCGGTGGACCTGAACTTGAGAGATAAATAAACCTCATCAATCAAACACCAATAAAAATATAATATATCCAAACTTATAGTATGTTGCCAGTTATGAGACCAAAACAAAAAATTGGCAGCCGTTTTATCACAAAAATTAACTTTGGGATGAGAACATACTGCAGGGAAAAAAGTTACAACTGTGGGAATACTTCTGGAAAGTGGGGGTAATTTAAAGTGGCTTCTCGCCATGTTAATGTTTTAAACCCAGGGGATCCTTTCAGGGACTGGCTTGTTGAAGAGGTTATTGGGCATAGACTCAAAAATAAAAAATGTTCTGTTAACGTTTTTAAGTACAACTCTTCCCATACCGTCTGCAGATATGAGTTCATTGGAGAAAATCTCAGTGTAATGGCAAAATTTTTTGCCGAACCTACCGGCCGGCTGAAAGATTATAACCCCCATAATGGCATGATGAACGAATACCAGAATCTTAAAAAAGCTGCATCGGTAATAAACGTTGCAAAGCCTCTTGCAGTCAATAAAAAGTTCAATTGCGTTCTTGTAACCGAACACATACCTGGGAAATCTCTTGCCTGGTATTTCAACCATGAAGAAAAACTTTATGAGAAGCTTGCTGCAGTTGCACACATGCTCAGGCAGCTCCATGAGAACACAAAGGCTTCCTACAATAAGGAAAACGAATTCAGAAATTTTCATGAGGTACTGGATTACCTGAAACTGGATTATGATACCAGAGAGAGTTTTAACAAACTGCTTGGAAAATGGTGGTACAGTTCCCTACTTAACAGGGAGCATGGCTGTATGGTTCATAGGGATGCTACTCCCTCAAATTATATTTTTCACAAAGGCAAGCCTTATGCCCTCGATTTTGAGAGCTCCTGGTTCCAGGCACATCCTGTAAGAGATCTCGGTATTCTTACCGCAGAACTTAAAAATGAGTTTGAACTGCATAAAGGAGGTGGGTGGAAAGCCGAACCGTATATAGGAAATTTTCTCTGGGAGTATAGCATAGATGAAAAGCATTTTAAATATATTACCAGAGTTTTGCCTTTTTTCATGAGTATAGGACATCTCCGTTCGGCAAGGCTCCATCAGGGCGACTATAAAAACTATTTAATTAAAGAAGCACATGAGTGTTTAAAAGCAATTAATTACATGTAAAACGCAATTAAATAAAGCTTAAGTGAAAGAGATATGGGGGAAAGAGTATACCGGGAAATTATGAAACTGAAGAAAGCGAAGGTAAAATCACATCTCTGAGCCATTCTTCCGAGAAGGGAGAGGAGGCATTTGAAAGCTGTCAGACAAAAGGAGTTATTTTTGACTGCTACCAGACCCTCATAGATATCGAAACTGATGAGCACAGGTTGGAAACGTATGAGATTGTAACCAAGTGGCTTGCCTATCAGGGAGTGAAAATAAAGCCAGAAAAATTGCGGGACACTTATATGTTTAAAATCAGGGAAAAAATGGAGGATTCGAGGGAAATATATCCTGAAGTCAGAGTAGAAGAAATATTTGCCGAGATCTGCAAGGAAAATGCGATCTGGAGAATTGATGAAAAAAGCCTCGGAATAGAAACTTCAAGGGTTTTTAGAGCAGCCTCAATGAAAAAACTCCGCCCTTTCCCCCAGAGCATTAAGCTGATTGAACATTGTATAAATATCCCCAAATGCATAGTCTCAAATGGGCAAAGAGTTTTCTCCGAACTGGAACTTCGATTTCTCGGGCTTTACGATTATTTCGATTTCGTAATCTTCTCATCGGATGTGGGATACAAGAAACCTGATCTCAGGCTTTTTATGACTGCGCTTAAAAGGATGGACCTTGAACTCGAACCCACGTGTGTCGTGTCTATTGGAGATTCTTACGAAAACGATATATTGCCTGCAAGGAAATTGGGAATGCGAGCCATGCGTATTAGTGAAGCCTGGGAGCATTTCGGTTTGAAGGACTAACTGTATAAAAAAGTAAACAGTTTTCGTGAAAATAGTGAGATTTTAAAAGCTTGCTTAATCCTTTTCTTTTTATGGGGTTTTTCTGCTTTTTAAAAACCACCAGAAAACGATATATCCGCCTCAGAGCCTGGGAATTAATGCAATACAGATCCACAAGGCATGGAAATATGCATAACAGGCACACATGGTAGAAAGAAGAAAGAACCAGCCTATACGAAGAAAAAAATCCCTCATTAAACCGGATCAAAGTTGAATCTAAGCTGAATTCAGGCTAGATTCTCTTCACACATTTTATTGTAGTTATTTCTATCCTTTAATTTTCCACTCTAAATTCTCACATTTTCATGAAAACTGCTATATTCTAACAGGGTTACTATATGCTGAAAACTGTGAGATTGTTATCAAACTGGTCACAAATGTTTTTTCTGTAAACTGATTTCTCATAGAAAAAATGCAATCAGGGTAACTCAAATATATATATTTCAGAAAATATCGAATTGTTACCGGATAGTAAGAAATTTTCACTTCGCACAAACCTAGATATATTTAAATAATCGCAAGCACTCTAAAACCCAAGAAATTCTTACACTATTCCCCACTCATGGAGTGTCTTTATGACAGAATCAGAAATCCCGAAAGAATACAATGCAAAAGAGGTTGAGGAAAAGTGGATGGAGAAATGGAACCTCTCCATGTACCATTTCAACTGGGAAGAGGACCCCCGCCCCCAGTATATTATTGACACCCCACCTCCCTATCCTACAGGCAATTTTCATATCGGAAATGCGCTTAACTGGTGCTATATTGACTTTATTGCCCGATACAAACGTATGCGCGGGTACAATGTGATGTTCCCCCAGGGCTGGGACTGCCATGGTCTTCCAACTGAAGTCAAGGTAGAAGAGATTCACGGTATAACGAAAAATGAGGTTCCACGTGCCGAGTTCCGCAGGATGTGCAGGGAACTGACCGCAGAAAATATCGAAAAGATGCGAAAAACAATGCTACGCCTTGGCTTTTCCGTCGACTGGAGCAACGAATTCGTTACCATGGATCCATCATACTTTGTAAAAACACAGAAATCTTTTGTCAGGATGTACAATGATGGATACATATATCACGAAGAACACCCTGTCAACTGGTGCCCCCGCTGTGAAACTGCCATTGCTTTTGCAGAAGTTGAGTACGAATCAAGGCAAACAAAGCTTAATTTTGTCCATTTTGACAAGGTAGACATTGCAACCACGAGACCCGAACTTATGGCAGCCTGTGTTGCAGTTGCAGTAAATCCCGAAGATGAACGTTACAAACAGTACGTCGGTCAGGAAATTACAGTACCTATCTTTGGGCAGAAAGTGACCATAATTGCCGATGAGGATGTTGAGCCTGAATTCGGTACAGGTGCCGTAATGATCTGTACTTTCGGAGACAAACAGGATGTTCGCTGGTGGGTTAAATACCAGCTGCCCCTTATAAAAGCAATCGACAAGCAGGGCAGGATGACAAAAGCAGCAGGCAAGTATGAAGGTATGAGCATTGAAGAATGCAGGGAAGCTGTCATTGCTGACCTGAGAGCTGCAGGTTTCCTTTATGACCAGAAACCTCTGGAGCAGAATGTTGGGCTCTGCTGGCGCTGCGACACCCCCATCGAGATTCTTTCAGAGCCCCAGTGGTTCGTAAAGATTGACAATGACGGCATCCTGAAAGCTGCAGATGAGATCAAATGGTATCCTGAGTATATGAAAGTCAGACTCCAGAACTGGACAGGCACTATGGAATGGGATTGGTGTATATCCAGGCAGAGAGTCTTTGCAACCCCAATCCCAATCTGGTACTGTAAATCATGTGGGGAAGTAATGGTTGCAGAAGAGAGCTGGCTCCCGATTGACCCGAATGAAGCAGCCCCGAAGAAAGCCTGCGCCTGCGGTTCAACCGAATTTGAACCTGAAACCGATGTGCTGGACACCTGGATGGACTCCTCTATTACGGCATTACATGTCACGGGCTGGGAAAGCGAACATGAACTCCGTCTGCCTGCACAGATTCGTCCCCAGGGTCATGATATTATTAGAACCTGGGCTTTTTACACGATCCTGCGGAGCCTTGCCCTTGAAGGGAAAAAGCCCTGGGATTCTATAGTTATCAATGGCATGGTGCTCGGGCCTGATGGTCATAAAATGAGCAAGTCCCTTGGAAACATAATTTCCCCAGAAGAGGTTGTCTCACAATACAGTGCCGATGCTTTCAGGCAGTGGGGTGCTGTTGGCGGCTCAACAGGCTCGGATATAATGTTCCGCTGGAAGGATGTGGTCTCAGCTTCTCGCTTCCTTCAGAAGATGTGGAGTATCTACAGATTCTCAATGTCTCATCTGAAGGACTTTGGACCTGAAGATGCCGAGAAATTCCCAACAGATTCCCTCCGTACAATCGACAGGTGGCTTCTGAGTAAGCTGAACAAGCTTGTGGACACTGCGACAAAAGAGCTTGATGCATACCAGTTTGATTCCACATTTAAGGCTATAAGAGGTTTTGCCTGGGAAGTCCTTGCCGATAACTATCTGGAACTCGTAAAAGGCAGACTTTACGGCGGTGAGCCTGAAGGCAGGAGAGCAGCGCAGTATGTGCTCTACCAGACAATTAAGACTCTTTCGCTTCTGCTGGCACCATTTATACCCTTCTTTGCGGAGGAACTTTATTCCAGGTTTAGCGATGAAAGTGTCCATACACAGGCCTGGCCTGCAGTCAATGAGAGCTTCATAAACGAAGAAGCCGAAGCCGCTGGAGAGCTTATCAAGGATATAACTGGTGAGGTCCGCAGGTACAAGTCCGAGCTTGGAATGGCACTTAATGCTCCTCTGAAAAAGCTTGAGATTTATAATGTCGATATAGATACAGGAGATATCGCAGGTGCAACGAACTCGGAAGTTGAGTTGATGGAAGGTGCTCCTTCCTTTGAATATGTACCAGTGGAAGTAAAACCAAATATGGGTATCCTGGGCCCGAGATTCAGAAAAGATGCAGGCGCTGTCGTGAAAGCTCTCAAGGCAGAAGACCCTGCTGCTGTTGAAGCCCAGAAGGTATCCGGAAAAATAACTGTTATTGTAAATGACGAGTCGATCGAACTTGAACCCGAAGCCGTGGAGATAAGGAAAGAAGTGATCTCTGGCGGCAGAGAGGTCGATGTGCTTGAAGTCAGAGGTGCGGTTATTGTGATTGTAAGGTAAGCTTCTGCTTACCTTTTTTCATAAAAAATATCCTTTATTGCTCAAATTAAGCTTATTTTTGCGGTTTTTACGAACATCTCAAAACGGGACATCTTAAGATTAGACTCGTGAACTACTGCTAAACTTATTTAGCAGCTTCCTGGTTCACAGATGACCTTTTGGCATATCAAATAGGCTCGAATCGGGCAGTTCCTATCCTACTGAGTTGTCCATTCGTTTGTATCGGCTTTACATGAAAACGAACCTGTTACAGTGCATTTATTCAAGACCTGTTTAACCCCTGAGATAAAGACTCAGGAGTTTTACGCTCTTATATAAATTCACGTTAATGTTTATATGTAAACTCAAGTTCCGACTTTAATCTGCGAACTGTAAAACCTATTTTCCTGAAATAGTTTCTCATTATACCGGAATTTTTATATTTCAATGACGGCAAAAATAGATTTTCAGTTTACAATACGAAGGAAAATACAATAAGAAGGAAAATATATAAATTGCCCAGCTTAGATTGAGGACTCTTGCAAAGTAGAAATTTCCAATACGAATCATTTAGAATTAGCCTCCAACTTTAAAAAATTTTTGGCGTCAAAAAGTTCAGGATAACTGTGAGGTGATAAAACAATTGTCTAATTTTACATTGCGATTGAATCAGTTGACCAGATGTAAGTATCCAGACTTCACAGAATGCCTTATAGATAAACAAAATTATTTAAATAATGTGAAAAAATATTGACTCGCTTTTTCAATGTGAAACTTTATATACATCTAGGTAATCTGTTTCAGAAATGTATTATTCAGATCTGGAGTTCTTATGACAAAAGTCGAAAAGGTACTACTGCTGCTCAAAAACATGGTTTACGAGAGCACCAGCCCACAGGAAACTCTTAAATTTGCGAAGTATTATCGGAGTAAGGGGCTTGACGTACTTGTTATCCTATGGGGACCTATGGGAGTGTTGCTTGCAAAGAAAGACAAAACAAGAGGATCACCCAAATATGATGTTTCTGTTCAGGAATGCATTGACATGGGAGTAGAGTTCCGATGCTGCCAGCTTGCCTCGGACATGATCGGGCTTAAGAAAGAAGAGTTAATTCCTGGAATCGAGTTCATCTGCTCAAAAGATGTAGCTGAGCTCCTGTTGACATATACCGAAGAAAACCAGCTGATTATCAGTTTCTGAGCCTGAGAAACTTCTAAAGATTAAACTAGGCATTTAAGAAATAAAGACTTTAAGTAATTGGATATGTTTTACTCTAGCTCTTTCTTAAGTAAGGTTTTCTTCAATCTAGCTGTACCCTGCCTAGCTGATTATACCCTGCCAAACAGGCGCTTGAGCCAGGGAACACCTGCCAATAATGACCTGCCTGTGACCTGCCTGTAGATCTTTAAGCTACACCTCAATACATTTCTACTTCAATATTTCTACCTCAATACATTTCAGCCATTTTAAATCCTAACTGTTTCTTGAATTTGAAATACAAATTTTTTTCAAAAAAGAGCGTAAAAAGTGCTTAACTGAAAACTTTTTAGAAAAAAGTTTGATCACAAGCCTTTTGAAAAAAGGCTTGAGCGAAAACCCCGAGCAACGGCGTAGTCAAGCAGTGCAACTCTTGATGATAAACCGGCGCAACGGTTGCGGTTCAATGGGCTGTAACTGGCAATAAAAATTTTTGTTATATCTCGAGTTTTGAGAGAAGTTTCATACTATTTTTTAATTTTAACCTGTATCGACAGAACCTTTAATCTTTGGTATAGATTAGTTAAACAGGTTGGTCATAGCAGAAAAAATCACATTAAGGAATGAGTTATATGTCAATATGCACATAATTAGAATAAAAATATAAAAACGCGGCTCAAACCAGCGAGTGTTTGTGATTAAACAGGGCAGCATCTATGATCAAACTGGTAACGTTTGCGAATTATAATTAATGTGCACATAATCAGGAGAAAATAGTTTTAACATAAAATATGTGATTTCAGAATACTAAATTAATATGAATGTTTTAGCTATTCAGTTAATTAATTTTAAAGTTAGGGAAGAAAATAGGTTAAGCAGGTGGTTTTGTGTTTTTGCAGGATTATGAACTGAGCGAGGAAGAGAAAATTCTCTTACAAAAGGTTCTGGATGGAGATGTGGCGCTTCGTAAGATTGAGGAGGTCGCAGACCCGTTAACGGCAGTAAAAATTAGACGGCTTGCAATACAGGAGTTTGCGAAGCTAGAGTTCGAACATATACAGAATTTTTCCCTTGATGTAGAGGCTATATCGAAAAAGAATATAGAAAACATGATAGGGGCAGTTCAGATTCCACTAGGAGTTGCTGGGCTTCTGAAAGTAAATGGTGAATATGCTAACTCCGAATATTATATCCCGCTTGCTACAACCGAAGGAGCCCTTGTCGCCAGCGTAAACCGCGGATGCTCGGTCATCACAAAATCAGGAGGGGCAAACGTCAGGATTTTTGAAGATGAAATGACAAGAGCTCCTGTTTTTAAGCTTGATAGCCTTGAAAGAGCCAAGAAATTTTATGAATGGGTAAAATGCCCTGAGATTTTTGAACAGATGAAAGAAGTTGCCGAAAAAACAACCCGTTTTGGAAAACTGATCTCTGTAAAACCTTTCATAACAGGCACATACGTATATCTCAGATTCTCGTACGATACAAAAGATGCCATGGGTATGAACATGGTGACTATAGCTACGGATGCAATCATGCACCTGATAGAAGATGAATTCGGCGCACATCCGGTTACCCTCTCAGGAAATATGTGTACTGACAAAAAACCCGCTTCAATAAGCGCAATTCTTGGAAGAGGAAAAACGGTTGTAGCCGAGGTCACAATTCCAAAAGAGATTGTCAAAGAAGTTCTCAAATGTACGCCTGAATCCATGTTTGAGGTAAACTACAGCAAAAACCTTCTTGGCTCAGCAAGAGCAGGAGCACTTGGCTTCAATGCCCATGCTGCAAATATCATTGCTGCGATTTACCTGGCCTGCGGACAGGATGCAGCTCATGTTGTTGAAGGGAGCACTGCCATTACGAGCATGGAGCTTACAAAATATGAAGAGATTCACTGTACTGTTACTCTGCCTGCCCTGCTTGTGGGGACTGTTGGGGGAGGCACCGGGCTTGGAACCCAGAGAGATTGCCTGAACCTTCTCGGTGTTTCAGGTGCAGGGGATGTTCCCGGGATAAACTCCAAAAAGTTTGCTGAAATCGTAGCTGCCGCCGTGCTTGCAGGAGAAATTTCTCTTATTGGAGCCCAGGCTGCAGGACATCTTGCACGTGCTCACGCCCAGCTCGGCCGTGGAAAGTTCTAACGCAAACTTTTTAGAAAAAAGTTTGATCACAAGCCTTTTGAAAAAAGGCTTGAGCGAAAACGACATAACAGTGTGATCAACGGCGCTAACAAGCCCTTTCAAAGAGGGCTTGTGCAGATCTTCTTGGGAAATTACGATCTGAGAGTTTGTTAGTAAAAGCTGGATTTCGCCTGATGAGGGAAAGTTATATTTTAAGATTTTTTATATAACTGTTAAAGAAATTAGAAATGTTTATTAAAATACGGTTTTTTGAATTTAATTTGGAGGCGGCATGAGCAATCTTGTAGATCTCCTGGTCTGTGCAATAACTTCACTGCTTTGTTTTTAATAATATGCGCTGCAGGAGGAGATATTGATACTCGGAGTTGCCCTTGTTTTAATAATATTTTTAACCCAACTTTATAATGTATTTCCCTCACGAGTTTTCCAAACAACGAGAAGAAGCAAGATTATTTAAGGTTTAATAATAATATTTTTCTCGAGGAGCTCAAAAGAGGGGAAGGCTAATAAGGTAAGTGACAGCAGAGAAAGGAAAAAATTAGCCGATAAAAATCTCTATTTTGCTGTTGCTCATACAACAATGTTCGTATAATTAAATTCGCACAGCTAAGGCATGAGATCAGGACTCACACAATTAAAACTTACAAGGCAAAAGTGACGTTAAACTGAGCAAGCCAGAAAAACTGAGATAAATCAAAAATTAAGAAACAGATTGGGGGTTAAGTTTCTGGAATATACGCTTCGGATAGGAGGAGAAGCCGGACAGGGGCTACAGACAATAGGAGGAGCTCTTGCAAAGGTCTTCTCGCGAATAGGATACCATGTGTTTTCACACCAGGACTACATGTCCAGGATACGAGGGGGGCATAATTTTTACCAGATCCGATTTTCCGACCATGAAATATCAGCTTCCAGAGAGATACTTGACATTCTTCTCGCTCTTGACCTGAACACTATTGAGATTCACAGAAAGAGTGTGAAAGACGGAGGATTTATTCTCTATGACTCCGAAATTGCTAAAAAGAAGTTTGAAGAGCCGGAATTCATAGATATTCCTTTCCGAAAGATAGCACTGGATGTCGGAAAACAAAGTGTTATGGCAAATACCGTAGCAACCGGGGCAGTTCTTGGGCTGCTTGATCTGGGGCTGGAGGCACTTAAACAGATCCTGAGAGAAACTTTCAGCAGAAAAGGAGAAGAAGTAGTCCAGAATAATATAGCCTGCGCAGAGGCAGGATACAAATATGCTCTTACAAACTGCCCCAGATGTGAAGCTTTCGGAATCCGTGAGCCTGAAAACAAAAGGCTCATGCTTATAACCGGACTGCAGGCAATCGCAATTGGAGCAATTATGTCAGGATGCAAGTTCTACTCAGCGTATCCTATGTCACCTTCAACAGGAATTATGGAGTACCTGGCTTCCAGAGCAGAGGAGTATAATCTTGTTGTTGAGCAGGCTGAAGACGAAATTGCAGCTATTAATATGGCAATAGGGGCTTCTTTTGCAGGTGTAAGGGCTATGACCGGGACGTCCGGAGGAGGATTCGCTCTCATGGTAGAGGGTCTTGCCCTTGCAGGAATGACCGAAACTCCTCTTGTGATTGCGGAAATGCAGCGCCCTGGACCGGCTACGGGTCTTCCCACACGCACCGAGCAGGGAGATTTGCTTTTTGTTCTTCACGCAGGTCATGGGGAATTTCCAAGAGTGATTTTTGAACCAGGAACTCCTAAACAGGCTCTTTACCTGACTAATAGGGCTTTTGAACTTGCTGAAAAGTACCAGATCCCTGTGTTCATCCAGTCTGATCAGTATCTTGCAGAATCCGAATGGACCTTTGATAGCCTAGATTCAGAAAAGCTGATCTATAACGATTACCGGATGAGGGAAGAGGATCTTAAAGGCGTTAAGAAGTATGAACGCTACAAGTATTCCAGTACAGGAATTTCCCTGCTTGCGGTTCCCGGAGAAGCAGGAAAGCACCTTGTCGTGGCAGATAGTGATGAGCATGATGAGGAAGGACACATTATAGAGGATTCCGAGACCCGCATTAAAATGGTTCAGAAAAGGCTTCTGAATAAACTGCCGCTTATAAAAGATGAAATCGAAGCTCCTCTTTTATATGGAGATCCCTCCCCAAAAATAGTGCTTGTAGGACACGGATCTACCTACGGAGTGATAAAAGAGGTAGTTGATACCATTCCCAAGGAAAAGAAAGCTGCAATGCTGCACTTCAGCCAGATCTTCCCTCTTCCCAAGCTGGATAGGTTCGATTATATTGAACTTCTTAAGAACGCAGACCTTACAATTTGCATAGAAAACAACGCCACCGGGCAGTTTGCAAAACTTATAAGGGCAGAAACCGGATTTGAATTCTCCCATCAGATCAGTAAATACGACGGGAGACCTTTTACAATTGAAAACCTGAAGGAGGAGTTGCATGCCTACCTTTGAAGATTATGAAGGTCAGGTTCCAGCCTGGTGCCCCGGATGTGGGAATTTTCAAATTCTTTCGACTATCAAACATGCACTTGTAGAACTTGGAATTGAGCCCTGTCAGGTCCTTGTCGTTTCGGGGATAGGGCAGGCTGGAAAACTGCCCCATTATATTAAATGTCATACATTCAACGGGCTGCATGGAAGAACCCTGCCTGTAGCTACTGCTGCAAAACTTGCCAACCATTCCCTTCACGTGATTGCAGTTGCTGGAGATGGCGATTGTTATGGGGAGGGAGGAAACCATTTTCTTCATGCAATTCGACGGAACCCGAATATTTCGCTGTTCGTGCATAATAACCAGGTATATGGACTGACCAAGGGGCAGGCATCTCCCACTACAGCCGAGGGAACATACACAACAATTCAGCCTTACGGCGTACTCCAAGAGCCGATGAATCCGCTAGCCATAGCAATTTCTCAAAACTGCAGTTTTGTAGCCAGGGGTTTTGCAGGAGATCAGGAATTTCTTAAAGAACTTATGAAAGCTGCAATAACACACAGGGGCTTTGCTCTTCTTGACATTCTTCAACCCTGTGTTACCTTTAACAAGATAAATACCTTCAAGTGGTACCGGGATAGAATTTACAGGCTAGGAGACGACTATGACCCTTCGGACCGTATTAAAGCATTCGAAAAGGCTCTGGAGTGGGGAGATAAGATACCTAATGGGATTTTTTACAAATGCAAGAGAGACGTCTTTGAGGATAGAGTGCCGGCAATTCAGGAAAAGCCCCTTGTAAGACAGAAATTTTCCCTTGAAGAAGCAAAGCGCGAGATTGAGAGATTTTATTAAATTTTTTTCTTTTCTATTTTTATTTATTTTCTATTATTATTTATAACACTGCTGGGATTCCAGCTTTACGCAGAAGACGTTAAGTTCAGAGCTGCCAGTATAAACAGAACCGCTATCTAATTCTTTCATTTCAGAATGGGGCTCATTACAAGGCTTATTCGGTAAAAATACATTTAATTCTTCCAAAAATAACGATATAGGTTTTAAAATTTTCTGTTTGTTATTTTACTTATAGAGCATTTATAAGTTTTTAAAATGTTAATGCAATAAGCTAAAGGTTTAGCAGGAAAAGTTAATAAATTTAAAGATGTTTTCTTTCTAAAAATTATTATTATGTGAGGGGCTGATGAAGCCCACGCAAAGTGAGTAACCAATACAAAACCCGATAGATACCATGCAAATTAGCCTCTGCGCATTATTTCCTGTAGCAAATTTCTATCTGGAGGCAATAGAGGAGAATCATGGTGTCATAACCTTCACGTTTTATAATGCTTTCATTCAGAGGAAAAAAGGAGTAAGATGGAATGAAAGGAATTTCCAGTATTTTTAAGAAAGGGGAAATAGCCTTCACTGCACTTGAATCTGCAATAGTAATGACTGCTTTTTTAGTGATTGCAGCAGCGTTCTCTTATGTGATTATCGGGGCAGAACACTCTACTTTTGAAAGAGTTACATCTAATGAGGTTGTAGAACGATCAGGTCCATCCATTGAACTTGCGGGGAGCGTGATAGCAAAAGCAAGCGACAGTAAAGTAAACAATATTATCCTTACGCTTCAACTCGCAAAAGACCAGCCACCGGTAAATGTAGGAGTAGATAGCAGTCAAGGACTGATGATAATATCCTATTTAGACCGTGTCACTTATGTAGCAAGTACAAACTGGACCAAGAGTTTATAGGGAGAATGATGGAGATGATCTGCTGGAGCAATATGAAAAAGTAGAGATCAACATTACTGCACCAGCCAATTCAACATTGCAGAGCACGGAAGCAGGGGATGTGGTTAACAGTGAATTCAGGCTTGAGATTAAACCAGAGACAGGTGAAGTCATACCTGTGTCAAGCACTATACCTGCCCAGATCGACACGGTTATGAGCCTGAAGCACACCTCAATGGATTAAAAGATATTCTTCTCTTGAAGGTATTAAAACATACAGGCAGTATTCAGATAAAAAGAAGAAAGAATTCCTTGCCTGGGCAGAGTCTGAAAATCTGTCAGCACGCAAAAAAATGAAAGATGGTGGCGGGAGAAGCCCGTCACATAATTAAAAAATCAGTTCTTAAGCTTTAGCTCTTACATCTTTCAATGAAGATGGAAAAGCCCTTCTTTTGCCTTGTTGAGATGCTTGTTAGCTTCCTCGATTTTATTGGCAGCTTCGAGGATATCATTAGAAGCATCGAGAAAACCATCTTTTTTGGCTTTCTGAGCCCATTCCTTGAGGCTCTGTATGTGGCTTTCGTTATGTTCGATCCAGTGGTCAATTAAACTCGAAAGATTTTCGTGACTGAGTTCTTCAGTAATAGTTGTCCCTCCTGTTCAAATATATGCAACTCAAGGTATAAATGTCCGCTGGATATAAACAAAATTTTTACAATGCTTGACAGAAAAAATAAAATGCAGATAAAAAATAGAAAACGTGAGATAACAAAAAAACAGAAAACGTAAGATGATAAAAAATATAAAATGATAAAAAATAGAAAATATAAAATGACAAAAATAGAAAATATAAAATGACAAAAAGTAAAAAACAGATAAAAATCTGGTTTTCACTTCTAAGATTTAAATTTTTCTTGGGTCTGTGATTTCACCTGATAGTGCCGAAGCTGCTGCGGTTGCAGGAGACGCAAGGTAGATAAAACCGCCTTTTCCCATCCTGCCTTTGAAATTCCGGTTTGCAGTTGAAATACAGACCTCGCCTTCCCCGAGCACTCCCTGATGAGCACCAAGACAGGGCCCGCAGCCTGGTGTCGCAAGAGTGACGCCTGCTTTGAGCAGAGTTTCCATTGTCCCGTTTTCAATTGCCGCAAGGAGAGTTGTGCGGGATGCAGGAATTACTACGGTCCTGACCGCAACCTTTTTCCCCTTAAGGATTGAGGCTGCAATCTCAAGATCCTCAAGCCTCCCGTTTGTGCATGTCCCTATAAATACCTGGTCTACATGGATACCTTCGACCTCTCCCACAGGCTTTACATTGTCTACCTGGTGCGGGCAGGCGACCTGAGGCTCGATATCATCAGCAGAGTAAGTTAATTCTTCTGCATAGACTGCGTCATGGTCGGCATAAACCGGCTCATAGGGAGCAACTGCCCGATTATTCAGGAAATTGAAGATTTTCTCGTCCGGCGGAACAATCCCGGTTTTTGCTCCCATTTCAATTGCCATGTTGCAGAGCGTCATCCTGCCTGAAACCGATAGTTCGGAAATAGATGATCCGTAAAACTCTACAGCCTTATACGTGGCACCGTCAATTCCGGTTTTCCCTATCAGATAAAGAGTCAGGTCTTTCGCATAAACACCTTCTCCAAGCCTTCCTTCAACCGTGAACCTGAGGCTCTCAGGCACTTTAAACCAGAGTTTGCCTGTGGCGAAAATCTCAGCCATATCCGTAGCTCCCACGCCTGTTGCAAAAGCCCCGAAAGCCCCATAGGTGCAGGAATGCGAATCGGCTCCCACAACCAGTTTTCCTGGCAGTGCGAATCCGTTTTCAGGAAGTACCTGATGGCAGATTCCTTCCCCAATCTCATAAAAGTTCGGGATGCCCTGCTCCTTTACCCATTCTCTGATCTCTTTTTGTAGTGTCGCTGACGTTTCATTATTTGCAGGCGCAATGTGGTCGAAAGGAATTACTATCCTTGAGGAGTCCCAGACCTCTTTCATCCCCATTTCCTTGAAAGCATTAACTGCAAGTATCGAGGTGCCGTCATGCGCCATCGCATAATCGATATCTGCCAGGACAAAATCATTTGCCTTTGCCTCTGTTCCCGCTGCCCGGGAGAAGATTTTCTCACTAATTGTTCCCAAAAGTAAGTCTCCTGTCTGATGATCAAATGACAATATGATATGAGGAAAAATTCAGATTTCTGAATTCTTTATAATTAAATATATATACTTAATGGCTTTAAAGCTGAAAACTTCATTAACAGTCTTTAATCAAGAAAGCACGGAGAATTATTAAACTTAAGAAGATAGTGAATCAAAAACATGAAGAAATAAAATGGATTTCTTTTTCCTTCTTTATAATATTACACATTTTGATTTAAAAATTAGATCTAAAATTATTTTTTAATTTTTTTCTAGAATTGATCTTTATAAATCAATTCTTTAGTTTTCAGTTAATATTATACAATCTACTTTCGCATAATTTACATTTATATACATGTTATATAACACATAAGAAGGATGTAAACTGTTAAATTAAATATAGGAGGGCTTTAAATGAAATTTAAATGTTGCTTAACTTTCTGTTACTTTATATTCTTGATTTTGTGTACAGGTACTGCTTTATCAGCTTCTGTAGCGCCTGAGGAAGAGTGGAACTGGACATATGAAGGTTACGAAGGCGGATATCATGAGCTTGCATACGCTGTCCAGGAAACCAGAGATGGTGGATACATTCTGGCAGGGGAAAGTTGGGTTGAATATGGAGACGAGAGTGCACGGCTGACAAAATTTGACTCCAAAGGAAAAGTGGAGTGGTCCAAAGACTTTTTCAATGGATCGACGCACCTTTATACCGAAAATTGTCTTCAGCAAACCATAGATGGAGGATATGTGCTTGCCGGAAATATCGTAACTCATGACGAATTAGATTGGTATAACTCCTCCTCCTATCCCTGGCTGGCAAAAGCTGATTCCAATGGAAAAGAAGAATGGGAAAGAACCTTTGGTGATGGAGAGGGTGGCAATGCAGAGGCGATCCAAAAAACCGATGATGGTGGATATATAATAATTGGACATATCGATCTCGGCGATAAGTATATCCCTAACTATTTAATAAAAACGGACTCAAGAGGAATTGAAGAATGGAACAAGACACTGGGATATTCATCGGATTCAATCTACAATATCCAAAAAACTGAGGATGGCGGCTTTATTCTTGCAGGCGCGAGGAGTTATCAAGATGAGACAGGCTCTAGTGATACAAAATTCTTGCTGATCAAAACAGATTCAGATATAAATGAAGAATGGAATAAAACATTTGAACGGATAGATATAGCACCTTATTACCATAGATATATAGCCTTAAGTAGTACTGCAGATGGAGGGTGTATACTGGCAGGAACCGCAGTTGATGCCAATGGTAACGAAAATGCAGTATTGATGAAGATAGATTCTGATGGGAATCAAGAATGGAAAAGAACCTTTGGAGGGGGAAATAAAATCCAGGTGCTTTCTGTCAAGTCAACAAGTGATGGGGGATATGTATTAGGTGGTGAAATAATATGTGATGGCGTGCTTTCAGAACGTGGTTATTTTGAACCCTCCGCTGCCTTGCTGATTAAAACCGACTCCAATGGGAATGAAGAATGGAATATGACAATTGAGAGCCCGACTGATAACGATGAAAATACTCAGGAACGGGTTACTTCAGTTCAGGAAACCAGTGATAAAGGATACATATTGGCAGGAGAAACATACTATTTTGACAGGTCGAGGACCGATGCCTGGCTGATTAAGTTAAGTGGAGAGAAAAATGAGACTGACGGAAAGGAAAATGAAACATATGAAAATAAAACATGTGAAGAAAAAAATGAGGGAACTGAAGTTCATGAACTCCAGAGATGCATAAACAGCCTGAAAATTACAGACAACAATACTAGCTCTCTCAATAATAGAGTAGAAGAAATATCCTGCCACATAGTAAATGGAGAAGAAGAAAAAGCTGTCTGTAAACTCGAAAAGCTAATCGAGTTAATTAATGAAATGAGCAGACGCTGCGAGCTGAACAGCAATCAAGCTACCATATTAATAGAAAAAGCTCAAAAAGCTATAGAGTCTATTGAAAGTTAAAGGAAATTCGGATTAAGGCAGAACTTTGGAGACAGAGCGAGGCCATGAGAAAGGGTAAAACCTTAGATAGAAGGAAAATCCCAGGGAGAAGCACTTAAAAATTGTAAAATTGGCTAACTAGAAAAACGGAACTTTTATTTTTTATTTTTATTTAAATCCAGAAGACCCTAAAAAAGTAAGAAAGTAATATAGATTTAACATCAAAACCTGGATTTTTCAGATTATCCCGTGTATTTCCAGGAATTCCTCAAGAGGCACGGAATGAGTCTGGAAGCCGCACACTTTGTAGGGGTCAGCACCCATAGAAAGTGCTACGAACTGGGCAATATTCATGTGAACCATATCATACTTTACGTCAAACTCTTCCTCAATAACAGGCTGGTAGCGGTCATACTGGATATGGCAGTTCGGGCACATGTGGATCATAAGTTCCACACCTGCTTTCTGTAGGCTATCGAGTTTTGTCTTTGTCACCTGAAGCGAGGTGTCTTTGTTGAGGTGGAGTTGGGAAAAGCCCATCCCGCAAGTAAGAGTGCGGTCTTCGTACCAGCGCACAGGATCGGCTCCACAGACTGCAGCTATGGTATCTATTAACTGGGGATTTTCAGGATTTCCGAGGACATCGAGATACTTAACTTTATAATAGTGGCAAGCATGGTGGGCTGCAGCTTTGGTCCCTGAGAAATCGAATTTCTTCTGCTTCTTGATCTCGTTGACTTTGCTTAAGAGAATCTCTACTGCATGGTAGAAGTTAGTCCTCGGGTTCATGTCGTCTTTTTCGTAAACAAGATTTTCAAGACCCTGTTCCCTGAAGATAGCGTTAATTCTTTCCCGCACTTCGGTGTTGGTATTAAGAACTTCACACGCCTCCTTGTTTATGGCATAACAGGTTGAACAGAGGCAAGTTATATTGGGATAGCCGCATCTTCTTGCGACTGCGAAGTTTCGGGCTGCAATAGCTATTGTTGTCAGTCCCTCAAAGATGTCAGTATAATGTCCTATTCCTGTGCAGCAGGACTGCTCATCGTTAATACAGTAATCTACTCCAATCCTGTCAAACACATAACGGGTTGAGGTCTCCACTCCTGGATACTCCTGCCCGACCATGCAGCTTTTAAATAGTAAAAGCTGGCTGTCCGGGATACTCTCTATCGCTTTCAAAGCCGAAGTCTCCGCTTTTATTTTCATTTTTGATACATTTATTCTTCAGGAGCTGATGCGAACCTTTTTCCTGTATTTTTGCTTTGACCCATTTTTCCCTTTCAAAATAGCCTGTAGCTTCAAGAATAGCCTGAACTTCTCCATGGGTATTCCTTACATCCCTGGAACTGAGCCCAAGTTCAACGCGGGTTGATTCAAGATTTTTCTTAATCCTTATCCAGCGCTCCCCAAGGTCTCTTTCCATATTCTTAATTCCGGCTCCTGGTACTTTGCTGGCTCCATTTTCTGCAAGATATTCTCCTATCTCAAGGAAATAAACAAGCTTTTCAACTCCTATACCATTGTTAACAGCTATCTGCCTCAGCACCTGCACAATTGTTACAGGGCTGTTATTTCTGGGACAGCGCAGGTTGCAGGAATAGCAATAGAAGCAGGACCAGATCATTTCGGACTCAAGCACACTCCGATCATTTTCCAGCACCTTTTTCACAATCTGACGCGGACTGTAGTCGGTAAAGCGAGCTGCAGGACAGGAAGCCGTGCAGGCTCCGCATTGTATACAGCGGTCAAGCCCCAGAGAGGCAGGTGTCCGGATGCTCTTCTTTGCGGTTTCTGCAAGAGTATTACATTCCGGTGTATCATACTCGTTTACATATTGAATCATTGTATCATCTCCTCCCCTTCCCTGGCAAGGCTGGTAAAAGTGCCTGCTAACCCCTTTGTATCTGGAACATAAGCTTTCTTGAAATAGATCCGCTTTCCTGAATCTCCAATTTCTTCTTTCATTTTCTCGAAATGGCGGACAGTTAAAGGATATATAATCTCGGCTCTCGGGCTGTCTGGAGGATCCTCAATAAACAGGACAGCCGATGCCCCGCATTTGAAAGCATGAAGCAACAGTTCTTTGTCAACTACAAGGTTTGTTGGTACCTTAATTAACTTGACATTTGAAGGATAGTTCAGGGCACTATTTCCGATATTGTCACAGGTCAAGGATGCAATCCCGCTGTTTACAAAGCCTAGCAGGTCTCCTTGACTTATTACACCCTCAATTTCGGCTTTTAGCTGGCTTTTTGTAAAACCTGCAATCTGGATAGCTCCACTCGGACAGAGCCCTGTACAGTAACCGCATCCCGTACAGGAAAGCGGGTCTACAGTAACCTTTCCACTCTCATTTATGTAGAAAGCCTCGAACGGGCATCTGAGGCATTCCTTACACTGAGTACATAGAAGCGGGTTGATAATCGGAATTTCATTGATCAAAGTTTTTGGACTGTCTGCAATAAATGCCCTTCCCCTTGCCGCCGCAAGCCCTGCCTGGGAAATCGTATCTGTAATATCCTTGGGGCTCTGAGCAGTGCCGCAGACAAAAATCCCATCAAGTGAGCTGTCTACAGGTCTCAGTTTTGAATGCCTTTCCTTGATAAAACCGCTTTCATCCTGGCTGATATTCAGTACACTGGCAATTTTTCTGGTTCTTTTAGAAGGAACCATAGCTGCAGATAGTACAACGAGGTCGGCAGGGAGTTCTTTTATTTGCTGGGATAAGGTATCTTCAAGTTTAACTACAAGGCTCTTATCCTGCTTTTCCACAATTTCAGCTGGTCTTCCCCTTACAAATCTGACACCCATGTCCTGAACTGCCCTATAGTAGTTCTCGTAAAAGCCAAGCGCCCTCAAATCAATATAGCAAATTGTGATCTCAGTACCCGGGTATTTTTTCATTATAAGGTTGGAGTGCTTCAGAGCTGCCATGCAGCAGTATTTGGAGCAGTAGCGGTTGCCACCTTCTTTTTCGTCCCGTGAGCCCACGCACTGGATCATAACTATTCTTTTCGGAGTTCCTGAATTCTCATCAGAAGAATTCTCAGATGAACTTTCGTTCCCACAGATACCTGTTGAGCTGACAGTATCAGGGTAAAAGCTGAAATCCGAAGGTCTGAGCAGTGCCCCTTTTGTAGGACCATTGATCCCAAGCATTCTGGCAAGTTCCATCTGGGTAATTACGTTTTTGAATATCCCATATCCGTACTGGGGTTTCTGGGATGCGTCATACTCTTCAAATCCTGTAGCAACAATAATTGCACCAACATTGAGCTCAATAATCTCCTCCTTTTGCGAAAAGTCAATTGCTCCGGATTTGCAGGCTTCCTCACATTTTCCACACGTTTTGCCACTTAACTGCAGACAGTGATCCGGGTCTATGCAGTAAGTCTTTGGGACGGATTGTGAGAAACGCAGGGAAATTGCTTTTTTGTCCATATGCCCGCAGTTGAACTCATTTTCAACCAGAACAGGACACACCCGACTGCACCGTCCACATCCCGTACAGTTGTCATGAACATATCTGGGTTTTTTCCTTAACCTGACTGTAAAGTTGCCAGCACTTCCATGTAAGTGTTCTACTTCAGTCAAGGTCAGGAGAGTTATTTTTGGATTAGCCACTACCTCATTCATCAACGGGCTTAAGGAGCACATTGCGCACTCTTCTGCAAGCTTGTCAGGAGAAAAGACCTTGCCTATTTTTGCCATATTCCCACCGATACTGGAATCTTTCTCAACAAGGTAGGTGGAAATTCCATTGTCTGCGAGGTTCAGTGCTGCGGTTATCCCTGCAATCCCTCCGCCGATGACAAGAGCCTGCGGGACGATATCTACTTTTATTTCTTCAAGAGGCTCAAGTTTTTCCAGGCGTTTGAGTTTCCCGCGAATAAGTGAGAGAGCTTTTTCAGTGGCCTCGGCTTTATCTGGATGTACCCAGGCACAGTGCTCCCTGAGGTTTGCAATCTCGAGCATTGCACGATTCAAACCTGCCTCCTGAATGCACTTTTTAAACAGTGTACCGTGTTTTGAAGGAGTACACGAACCAATTACTACCCGGTCAAGTTTCCCTTCAGAAATTTTATTTTTGATAAGGGTCTGTCCTTCTCTCGAACAGAGATACTCGTAATCGAAGACCGGAATCCCTTCTGCCTTAAGGGTCTTCTTAATAGAATCAATTTCGATATGTTCGGAAATATTCCCACTGCAATGGCAGATAAATACAGCAGTTTTATCCAGACAAGGGTTCATTACACTAAACTTTTAGGAATCGGTATTTAAGATTTGCCAGAATAACCATATCAATGTCACAATAAGGTGAAAACATGAGTTTTGTCTGCAAAAATGGGATAAATTCTGAGAAAAAACGGTCTTTGACCTTCCATTTATTAAATTAATTATATAATTCATTCACTCAGCAAAATAAGAATGTTACGAAGTTGACACTTACTATAAAATATTACAATTCTGTAAATTGGGACTTTCTGTGCATAAAAGAATAGAATGTATTATTGTCAGGAAGTTTTTATACGCATATAATTATATATAAGGAGAAAGTATTATTATTTAAATCAAATGAGAAAAACAGATTTTATTAGATACTCCGCAGATCCGAAACTCATATAAATAGAAATATATTTAATAAGGGCAATAAAAGATAGTAAAAATAACATATCTAAAATAATATGTTTCTATTACTGATAATACCGGACAAGAAAGGTATTTGAAGCGCTTACAAGCTTCTCTTCCGGTATAAATGGTAGATGATAATTGTGGCAGATAATGAGTTTACATCAGAGGACAATGAATTTAAGATGGGAGAGGTTGAATATGAGATGGTAGAGCTTTTAAGAAAGCTTAATGTCAGCAGACCAGTAGCTCTAACCCTCGCATGCCTTTCCAAAGGGGAGGAGATTTCTTCCCAGTGTATCGAGATGGTATCAGGTTTGAGGCAGCCAGAAGTTAGCATTGCAATGCGCTATCTTCGTGAAAATGACTGGGTAGATATGCGGGAAGAAAAGAAGAACCAGGGCAAAGGCAGACCTATCAAGTTGTATAAACTAACGGTCCAGATGGAAACGATTATCAACGCAATAGAAGAAAACATAATGGCTGAAAGTAAGGCAGTACTTCAGAATATAGAGCGCCTTAAGAGTCTTTCCTGAGATCAACTGAAAATTGAGATATAATAGATGTTTTAACAGATGTTTTCTGTAAACCTTCAAAAACTAATTATGATATTTGAGTCTGGGTTTTATAACCCGGAAACGACCTCTTATAGCCTACGTAGGTATTAAACCGTTTATAGACCTCCCGCACTCACCTAGAACTATATTGCTCATTATCCTTTCTTATAAAATCTTTTTTCCCTCCATATGGTATTAATTTTTTCATCCAGGTATGAACTCGAGAAGGATAGAGGGGGTAAAATTTCTCGAATAGAGGATTAAGAATACAAAGTATACCGGGAAGAAACATCTTAATAGAGATAAAGAGGGCATCTTGAAAACTTGATGAGCTTTTTCTTAAAGAGTATGCTATAACTTCTTTTTTACAGTATAATAAATTTAGGAAAATTAGTGAAGTAAAAAGCATTTAAACTACCTCAAGCCTTCCTGAAAGCATAAGCTTTCTTTTTTGATGTTAGAGTCTCAAAGCTGAGAGTGTAGAGAACCCTTAGTGGATAAGGAACATTACAAAACTCTTAAAATATATAGTTTCAGAAAATAAAAAATATCGAGTTTTGCCGAAACGAATAAACAGCATCATTCGACCCTTTTAGAATAAGTGAATATTAAAAGTCGTGCTCAGAAAAATTGAGCGCCTGAAACACATTGTCTGAAATTCTTCAAGGGAATTACCCACTCAAACTTTCCCTGGATCAAACTTTTCCCTGATCAAACTTTTCCCTGATCAAACTTTTCCCTGATCAAACTTTTCTGTTGCACTCCAGATTTATTAAACAAACCTTTGGAATTTTATTGTTGCTTGCGGCGTCTTTAAACTCATTTATACTCAATCTGAGGCTCTTTTTAGAAACAGGATAAAGATGCCAAAAACGAATAAAAAGATGGATAAAGATTCAAAAAAAGATGGATATTCAAAAAATCTGGTGGGCCCGCTGCGATTCGAACGCAGGACCTCACGGTTATCAGCCGTGCGCTCCGCCAGGCTAAGCTACGGGCCCCAAATGGAGAACGAATACTATTGTAAAAACCTGAAATTTTCCTGAAAAAGGATATTGAATTTGGTGGGCCCGCTGCGATTCGAACGCAGGACCTCACGGTTATCAGCCGTGCGCTCCGCCAGGCTAAGCTACGGGCCCCAAATGGCAGGTTTTTTAGAATTATCGAAGTTGAAAGCTTTTTCGGGAAAGCATCCCAATCCGACAACACTTCTAATACTCAATTTACTACTTATAGCTTTTGCTTGGAGATTTTAAATTTCTAAACTCCAAAAGTTTATTTACAATACGCCGAGCTTAATTAGCGACAGGTTTATATAAGATACCGAGTGTATGAGGGTTGCTGATTAAGCAAGTCTTACATGGGCCGGTAGATCAGGGGAAGATCGCTACCTTGGCATGGTAGAGGCCTCGGGTTCAAATCCCGACCGGTCCACTTAATATTTTTAATACTCCTGATCAATACTACTCTTTTCTACCTTTTTCTACTCTTTTCTACTCTATTCTACTTTTTCATACCCTTTTCTACTCTTTCCAAAATTGCCTTCTGGATCTATTCATACTTTGCAAATAGAGCGTATCAGAAGTTTCCCCTCAAAATGTCTTTTTTGCTCAGTGCGCGCGCACCATATATATTTTTTATACAATAGATTTTATATATCTCATGGCTTCTTGGGAGTAAAGCCTTGAGAGATATAAAATTTACAAAATTTCGTCTGTTAAATTTTAACCAGAATCTAATATTTGCGGGGGTATGCTGTGGTACTAAAATCAATCAATCCATATACTGAAGAAGTAAATTGGGAATATGATACATTTTCATTTGAGGAATGTGAAGCCCATATTAAAAAATCACGGGAATCTTTCCTAGAGTGGAGTTCCCTGTCTGTTGAAGAGAGGACAAAGTATCTTGCAAAGGCTGCAGAAGTGCTCAGGAAAAATTTTGATTTTTATGCCGAGATTATTACAAAGGAAATGGGGAAGCCAATAAAGCAGTCGAGAGCCGAAGTTCAGAAATGTGCCCAGGTCTGTGATTATTATGCTGAAAATGCTGTAGAATTTTTGAAAGACGAACTCGTTGATACAGGGGTTGAAAAGAGTTATGTAACTTTTGAGCCTCTGGGAGTGATTTTCGGAATAATGCCCTGGAATTTTCCGTTCTGGCAGGTATTCAAATTTGCAATCTCCGCAATGTGCGCAGGGAATGTCTGTGTGCTTAAACATGCTTCAAACGTGCCAAGATCTGCTATAGAGGTCGAAAAAGTTTTCTTAAAGGCTGGATTTCCTGAGTATGTCTTTAAGACCCTGTTGATCGACTCCAAAACTGCAATGGATATTATTAAAGAGGATATGGTAGATGGGATTTCACTTACTGGCGGTATAAATACTGGTTCTAGAATTGGAGAACTGGCTGGAAGGTTCATCAAGCCAATTGTGATGGAACTTGGAGGTTCAGACCCATTTATAGTACTTGAGGATGCTGATATTGAAAAAACTGCTCAGGTTGCTGCAAAGTCTAGATTTCGTAATACAGGACAGGGCTGTAATGCTGCCAAGAGGTTTATTGTACTGGAAAGTATCGCTGACGATTTTACGAAGGCATTTGAACAGGAAGTAAATAAATTGAAAGTTGGAGACCCCATGGATGAAGAGACTGACATCGGTCCTGTTGCAAAGAGGGAACTTCTTGAAGAACTCGAAGCGTTTATTGAGGATGCGGTAAAAAAAGGAGCAAAACCCTTTATTTGTGGAGAAGATTGTGAAAAAGGCTTTTTCTTTAAACCAACCATTATACATGCAGCCAGTCCTGATATGGATGTGTGCAATGTGGAGGTCTTCGGACCTATTGCACCGATAATTACTGTGAAGGATGAGGAGGAAGCAGTAAAAGTTGCAAACTCCACCGAATTAGGGCTTGGAGCTCAAGTATGGTCAAGAGACCTCGATAGAGCTGAAAAACTGGCAAGAAGAATAAAAGCTGGATTTGCAGCAGTTAACGGAATGGTGAGATCTGATCCAAGGCTTCCTTTTGGCGGGATTAAAAAATCTGGTGTTGGTAGAGAACTCTCTCATTATGGGCTCAAACAGTTCACTAATATAAAGGCTATGGTGGTCAATAAGTGACGCCATTTTCCGACAGCTTCATTTTATCCATTAGCAAAGAAAAGAAATAAAAACAAAAACAGAATGCTGCAAGCTAAATGGTAACTGCTAACCAGCGAAATATTTTTCAGTGATTCTTAATATAAAACAGACTTTTATTTTAATATAGATATTTTATTTTAATATGTGTATTTTAATATGTGTAAATTTTTACGTGTTTTGATCAATATATTAATTTTTTATTTGAAAGAGTAATAAAAGAAGGAAGTAGAAGACTATTTAGGTTTTTTCAGAAGTAAATCCAATATATACAAAACATAAAACTACTGTAAACTCAATTGCAAATGCCCCTTTCAAGCAGTTCCCTTTTCCCGATAGTATCTTCTCCCCAGATTTGTTTCACTTCGTCGCTCCACTGGAGTTTATATTCTCCTATCATGGACTTTGGGATTGCAAAAACGTTTGCTCGCGAGGTTCTGGAAACCACGGATTTTGACAATTTATACTTATTTGATTTCGCATCGTATACCATCTGGGAATCAAGCCCAATAGAACTCAATTTCTCAGAAAATTTACAGTTAAACCGGTTTGATTTTTCATCTATCTCTTTCCCCCGCCTCCTCTTTCTTTTTTCTAATTTAATTTCTTCTTTTCTTATGTCTTCGAGATACCACAAACTTCTCTCAATCTCGCTTTTAAAAACAATCATATGCCATTTCAAAGACAGAGGATAAGGTTTTCTTAAAAGTTCCTGTAATTCCACAATCAGATCATAATCATCTGTTGTACTTTCAATTTCTTCCATTATTCTTTTCATTCTTGCCAGATTTGCCTTCTGCCTCTCCCGACTTGTTGCCATAACTTCCCGCCACATAGTAATTTTGTTTATACTGTATATGTCGTAGTATTTTAACTCTTCGTTTATGGGGAATAAAAACAAAAAGTAGTCAGAAAATAGACATCTCTTATTATAGTACAGCAAAAGTAAATTCGTATAAATTTTTATAATTCAGAAATCTAAAGCGATTTAAAGAACAATTAAGCATAAATTTTTAAATGACAGACAACTGTGAAATTTTATGCTACCGGATTTAAGATCTCTTACGCAACAGTAAAACCTCAAAATATTTTAGGTTCTCAAATATTCAATAACATTCATTTATATTTCCGACAGCGTATTTCCAGATGTCTGCAGCATACTCAAGTTCCCAATTTTTTAAATAATTTAAAAATCTTAATAGCTTCTATGCGTAAAGCCACAGCTATAGTCTCAGGACTTATCCTCCTTTCTTATATAGTTTCAATTTATTTTTATCCGCATGTGTCTGACCCGATGGCAACCCACTGGAACTTCAAGGGAGAGGTCGATGGATATATGTCAAGATTCTGGGGAGTTTTCTTCATGCCTTTATTGATCACAGGGCTTGCAGTATTGTTCCTGGCAATTCCCAGAATCGATCCGATGAGAGAGAATATAACTAAATTCAGAAAGTATTATGACGAATTTATAATTATTTTGGTTCTCTTTATGCTTGCCGTCCATCTACAGATGCTGCTCTGGAATACAGGCATCCAGATTAGCCCGAATGAAGTAATTCCCATTGGAATAGGGCTTCTGTTTTACTACATAGGAATCCTTATGGAAAATGCGGAGAGAAACTGGTTCATCGGCATAAGGACTCCCTGGACTCTCAGCAGCGACAGGGTCTGGAGGAAGACTAACCGGATTGGAGGAAAGCTGTTCAGGATTGCAGGAGCAGTTGCTGTGCTGGGAATTTTTTTCCATGAGCTTGCATTCTTTTTCATTCTCGTGCCTGCACTCTTTAATGCGGGGTTCACGGCTGTTTATTCATACCTTGAATATCAAAAAGAACTGAAAGAGACGAGATCTCCGATTAAAACCTGAGAAAGAGAACTTCAGGATTATTGTGTTTACCACTCCTGGAATTCTTTTTTAATCAATTTTTGACTTTTATTTTATCAGCACGTTTATCTAGTATGTTTTCGTTTGTTTTATTGATTCTTATGGCTGAAGATATACCAAAAGAGACCAGCAAAACAATTGAGAAGGGGGACACCATCTCGGTTGATTATGTTGGAAGACTTGAAGATGGCACAATTTTCGATACTTCCATAAAGGAAGCAGCTATAGATGCAGGGATATACAACCAGATGAGAGAGTATAAACCCCTCACATTCACGGTCGGCGCAGGCCAGATGATAAAGGGGTTTGATGAGGGGGTTATCGGGATGAAAAAGGGAGAAGAAAAGACTATTACAATCCCGCCTGAAGAAGCATATGGGGAATACAGAGAGGAGTTTGCAAGAGAGTTGTCTGTTGATACTGTGGATTTTACTCCTGAGATCGGAATGCGGCTGGCTACGGACAGTGGTCTGACTGGCACAGTCACAGAAGTCAGCAATAACAGCTTTGTTGTAGATTTCAACCACCCGCTTGCAGGCAAAACCCTGATTTTTGATATAAAACTCGTCTCAATAGAATAAATTTAAGTTCCTGAAAGTCAAATTGAGAATTGTAACATTTTTTCAAAATGTGCATCCTTTCGGTATCCTGGCAGATTTTGAAACGGCAGAATACCGGAAGGAGAATGCATAGGAGAAAGGGAAAATGGAAAATTCTCGCACTGTAAAAAAAGGAGACTATATTCTTATTGACTACACTGGAAAACTCGAAGATGGAACGGTATTCGATACCACTTCTAAGGAAAAAGCCCTCGAAGCAGGCATATATGACGAAAAAAAGGATTATAGACCTTTGTTTTTCCGGGTGGATGCACGCCAGGTAATAAAAGGTATCGATCAGGGTGTACTTGGAATGAAAGAGGGGGAAGAAAAAACCCTTATAATCCCGCCTGAAGATGCCTATGGAGAATATAAGGATTATCTTGTCCAGACGATACCTCTGGTAAGGCTTGAACTCCAGACCCCTCCTAAGCCGGGAGAGAAAATCACAACACCTGGCGGCAGAGAAGTCAGAGTGCTCAACTCCACGGAAACTGCTGCCACCCTGGATTTTAACCATGAACTTGCAGGCAAAACCCTGATCCTTAAGATAAAACTTGTCTCGATTGTAAAATAATTCCAGAGCCCGGAGATGCAGGGATAAAGTATGGAAAAAGAAGAAAAAGTTATGGTACTGCTTTTATTTATGACACTGACTTCTCTTATGACAGCTTATCTCTGCTTCGGACCGGAAATTACAGCGTCTGGACAGGAATCAGGGAAAGAAATCAAGCAGTACAGCAGGGAATCTGGTGTAGGAGACAAGGTATTCCTTGAAGCCGAAGTTCTGAGCAAACGTTTTACTTATACAGGCGGACACCTGCTTTTACAGGTAGACTGCGACTCCGAAGTCCTGAGCGTTTTTATCCCGAAGACCGCAGGTGCAGACGCCCTAAATATGTCAATCCAGGAAGGAGATTTTATAGGTTTAACGGGTACAGTCTCAGAATATAAAGGGAAAAGAGAAATCACGGTGGAAAGAAAAGAAGATATTCTTTTGAGTGATGATTATTCTACGAAATGATTACCACCCTTCTTCGATGTGATTACCTTTTTCTTTAAATAGTATTATCTTGAGTAATCATTATCAATAACTTTTCAGATAAAGATAACAGTCTATTGTAAATAATATATTCATACAGGAACATATGGGAAAAATATGAAAGCGTGTATCATGTGCGGCGGGGCAGGGACAAGACTCAGGCCATTGACATTCAAGCACCCTAAACCGAGCATACCAATCCTTAATAAGCCGTCAGTCCTGCATCTGATAGAGCATCTTTCAAGAGAAGGGTTCAATGAAATAGTTATAACCCTGGGATATATGGGAGAACTCATAGAAGAGCAACTCGGGGACGGGCATATGTTTGGCGTACATATCGATTATGTGTACGAGAGGGAAAAGCTCGGAACAGCAGGGGGAGTAAAAAATGCCGAAGCATACCTGAAAGATGAACCATTTATTGTACTTGGGGGAGATCATGTTCTCAACCTTAACCTAAGAGAGATGTACCGTTTTCATGAATCGAACGATGCTCCGGTAACTATAGGGCTTATTTCGATAGACGATCCGAGAGAATTCGGAATTGCGGATATGGATATAAATAATCGGATTCGTCGTTTCCTGGAAAAACCAAAAGCAGGTCAGATATTCAGCAACCTTGCGAGTACAGGAATATACGTTTGTGATCCTTTGATTTTTGAATGGATCCCCAGACACAGAAAATTCGACTTCGCAAAAGACCTCTTTCCCTGGATGCTTGAAGCCGGCAAGAAAATCAACGGCGTGCTTGTGCGGGGGCAATGGACTGATGTCGGAAGTTCAGCAGCTTACAGGCAGGCACAGCGCTGGATGCTCGATGCCCTTCCCGGAACGACAATCGAAGGGCATTTCACGACCCGGAACGCAAGAATAAGAGGTCCTCTCTCCATAGGAAACAACGTGTGCATAGGTTCGAATTCTTCCCTTGTGGGACCAATAGTCATAGGGGAAAATACAATTATAGGCGACAATGTTCTCATTGGACCTTACAGTGTTATAGGCTCAAATTGTATTATAGAGGATAACGCAAAGATTCTCTCATCATATCTATTCGATAATGTGTCCATAGGAAAGGATTCCAATATTTCAGGCGGGGTGGTAGCAGACGAAACCGTAATTGGAGACCACTGTTTCCTTGAAAACGGAACTGTTATTGGGCATAAAGTAATCATTGGAAACAATTCAACAATACACTCAGGGGTTAAGGTTTGGCCTGAAGTCACTATAGGAGAAAACTCAAACATAAAGGATATCGTAATTAACCCCGATTATGATACCGCACATGATGGCTCGTAAGATTTCAGTTTCAAAGGATGGAATCCTGTACGGATAAATTAGCCGGATTCCTTATCCTGCTTTTTCTTTTTATTTAATATTGGGAATATCCACTGGAAAAGATATACAGCAAGGAAGAAAATAAAGAAACACATATAAATTATACTAACCCTCACGGATTCTTTTACCATGCCGTCCAGAGAATTTATCCTGGAACTTCTGAGAAAAAGTGTGCATCTGGTCTCAATCCTTATCGTGCTCATCTACGAATTTTTCGGAAAGGAAGCCGTGCTGTGGGTGCTCATGCTATTTCTTGTAACTGTTCTTGCGCTTGACTATCTCCGGATTGAACATAATATTCGAATACCTCTTTTCTATATCATGTACAGAAAAACTGAAGCCGACCGCTTTGGAGGTCACATCTTTTTTGCGCTCGGAGCTATTTCTGTAATCTCGCTTTTCAGCCGGGAAATCGCTTATGCTGCTATCCTTATGACGACCTTCGGGGACCTGTCTGCGGCTCTGATAGGGAAATTCTACGGGAAAAGACGGGTTTTTCAAAAAATATTTAAAAACGATAAATCAATTGAAGGCTCAGCCTCAGAATTCATTATTGATTTCCTTATCGGGATGCTTATAGTCGGAAACCTCATAGTCTCCCTGGTAATGGCTTTCTTTGCAACCCTTATGGAAACTGCAGTCAACAAAATTGATGATAACCTTATAGTGCCGGTTTTCTCCGGTTTTTTCGGACAAGTAACCCTAGCTCTTCTGGCATGTTTGTAATAAATTTAAAAAAGATTATAAGAGAGTATCCTTAATTTGAAGGATGTTTCAGAAGGTGCTATAGAAGTACACCATGGCTTGAAGAATTTTTTTCCGATGGGTATTCCGTGAAAGAAATTTCTGAACATCTAAAGAGTCTCAACATTTAAAGAGCCCATTAGGGGCTCTTATGTTCATATTTCTGCCTCAAACTGCACATTTTAAAGCTTTCTCATCTCCTTTATGCGCCTTGCAAGGATTTCACCCAGGTAAAGCACAAGCGCTGCAAGGAGCACAGGCATCTTCAAGCTCACTGGCTCGTCTGACTGCCTTTCAGAGTTCTGCCGCGCATCTTTAAGGAGAAGGGCTCTTGCATCCTTTTCGGTATATATCTTCCCACCGGTTGCAAGGATAAGAGACTTTATATCCTCATTAACCCCTACATCCCGGTACTCAAGCTGGTAATTTACCGAAAGTGGATATCCTGAGATATCATGTATTCCAATGGTCTCTGGGTTTACACTTGCCTCATAGGTATTCCTTCCGGTTAAAGCAAGATCGATAGGGCTTCCATCCATTTTAAGCTCAGGAATTCCCTCATCGTACATTGTAAGAGTCAGGTCGGAAGGCGTGCCGAGCCAGGTATCCGGACTATCCAGCGAGGCTCCTTCTTCAGCTCTCGGGTTTCCTATTGCCCAGTTCGTCATGCCTGAAATAAGTCTCGCACTTGAGCCGTTATATAGGGCAGATGCCCAGCGGGAACCGGCGCCTTCTCCATTGTCTGTGGTAAAGGCTGCAACTCTGCCAAGCCCGAAGCGCCAGGTGGTAAGTACAGGCTTTCCGGTGACCGTGATAACAAGTCGTTCAGCTCCAGCTTTCGGAGTAACGTCGTTATATCCTGTAATAGTGGCATTTGAAAGATTCACATTCTTTGTAATGAAGTGGTCTGGAGAGTACTCAAGCAGGGGGTAAGCATCAAGCTCGACTTCCTCTTCTTCTCCCTCCTCAGGAGGCTCTGCCGGCGGCTCAAAGCCTATATTTGCCCTTTCTCCCTTATTAATGTGGAAATAGTTATTTTCAAGCCCGAGCTCTTTCATCAGGTTCTCAGCGTAATAGTTTCTGGCTTTATCAGTCTGGGAAGGAGCTACCGAGTGGATATGGATAAAGTACAGATTTACACCCATTTCCTGAAGTTCTCTTGCAGCCCGAAGGCTAGGGGCATAGGAGTCCTCAATTGCTCCATCTGAAATAATAATAGCATCAAGTTCTCCATCGCTGCCTGAAAGCATAGTTTTTGTGACATTAAGCCCTTCGTTTAAGGAAGTCTTACTCTGCTCGTCAGGAGTCAGCCTCGAAATCTTGTCTTCCAGAATTTCCCGGTTCTGGGAAAGTCCCAGGAACACGAATCCTCCTGAAACATCGTATCCTTCACTTCCGAATGCTATAACTCCTGCGTTTGCATCTCTCAGGTTTTCATTCTGAATAATATAGATAGCATTTGCCAGGATATCTGCCTGGGTTCCATGGGCAGCAGTACTTGGAGAAACATCAAGTATGAGGACGAGGTTTCTTCCACCTTTATATTCGGAAGGCTTTGAGAGAACAGGGAGGATTTCTTCAAGCGAGGAATTAAGATAATTCCCATAATTGTAAGCCTGCTCTCCTCCCACAACAACAAGCCCGCCTCCGTTGCTGACATAATTCTTGATTTCTTTAATCTGGGCTTCGGAAAAGGAACCCATTATCTGGTTATCAAGCACAAGAACCTTGCTGCTTTCAAGAGCCGCTGCTCCGGGATAGGTGCTGAATGCTGAGACATTGTAAAGGTTATCCAGAATCCTGCCTAGAGGTGAGTCCGGCTCATTAGTAACAAGGGTAAGCCTGGGCTTTGGAATAACATACACGGACTTGAAGAACTCATTGTTAACTGCATTGCGGTCCTCTCCGTGCGGAGTGATTCTTACCCTGAGATTATGGGCGCCCAGGGTGGTAAAAGCCTGATTAATTGGGATTGGATTATCGCTGTTGTTCCTGCCCTCCAGGATAAAATCCCTGCTCTGAGAAAGCTGCCCATCCACAAATACCTCAAGGAAATAGCTGACACTCTGATTTGAAGCCTGACGGACAACTATCCCGAACTCGTTTCGATTATCCACAACAACAGTCTTGTCCCCGACTATCTCGACACTGAGATCATTTGTCGTGAGTTCGGGCTCGACAAGATAGACAGGCGTACTGGTCTCTTTTGCAAACTCCAGAGCTTCAGAGAGATCCTTGCCAGCGTTATTGTTTCCATCGCTGACCAGGACTATCTGGTTGCCGCTGCCTGCGTACTGCGTAATTGTATCCCCAAGCGAGGTTTTATCTCCGGTTAGCTGGACTAAAGTTGTCGGGGTATTGGCTACAAGGGCTTTATATAGTTCGCTGCCTGCTTCTTCAGAAAAAATACCCATGCTTGATGTCTGGTCCTGAATCAGCACAAGCGAGGGGTCTTCTTCGCTTATGGTCTGCGTAATTGTGGTATAGGGAGAAGCAAGGGCAAGCACAAGCAGGAAAGCTACAAGCATTCTCCATTCTACAAGTTTCGTTTTTGTCTTCCGCAGAAGATAAAATCCAACAATAATCACAGGGATTATCAGGAAGAGCATCTCTGGATGTTCAAGCGAGAGGTTCATAGTTCACCTCGCTGGCGCACAATTAGGATTTCAAGCAGTATTAGCAGGAATATAACTCCTATCAGGTAGTTGGTAATGTCATTTTTGGCAGTGTAAGTATCAGCTCTCACAAGTTTGGGCTCATCGTCCGAAACAGCCCTTTTCATTAATTCCGAGGCGTCAACCGTAGTATTCGATTCCCTGTCATTGTACAGATTGACTGCAATTCTTTTACCTGCAATTTCATAGATTCCGGCTTCGTCAAAAAGAATGCGGTTTGAGGTGAAGGTCTTTGTAGGCGTACGGATTTCCTCAGTTCTCGAAAGTGAGGTCAGTGAACCGGTTTTCAGGTTGTATTCCGAGATATCGCCTGCTCCTCCAAGCCACTGGACAAGTTTTATCCAGAAAACGGGGTATTCAGGCAGGTTATGGAAATTGTTCCAGGAATTTTCCCCGAGCTCATCGCTCAGCCCCATATAGAAAACCGTTCCCCTGCCTACCTGCCAGTAACTAAGTACAGGAACATTGTTTTCTTTCAGTGCTACCAGGGTTGTCGAGCCTGTTCTCTCAGTTGCATTCAAGTATCTGCGTACCGAGATTTCGTTACTTCTTATATCTTTCGTAATGCTGCTCTTCAGGACTTCTTCAACCCCAAGTCCGTTTTCGGCATCCTCAAGCCGTAGAGGTTTCACAGGCAGGATCTTAATAAGGTCGACCTCTGTTTTCTCAGGAACCAGGGCTCCACTCACAATAAATACCGCATTACCTCCGTTCCTGACATAGCTTTCTATTCTATCTACCGAGCTATTCCCTATAGGGGTATCTTTCTGCGCAAGCACGACAAGTGTGTAATTATCAAGCTCGGCAGGCACGGATTTCGAAATGGTCATGTTACTGTTTGGAAGCAGGGAGAGTGCAGTTTTCGAAGGCAGCTTTCCATTATCAGTAACATAGAGTATACGCTGGCTTGAGGTCTCTGGAATGGAAATATAGGCTTTATTGTCAACAGGCAGGCTGTCTTCGATATTAAGCCGGACCGTCGTAAGACCTGGTCCGATATTTCCGAGAGTGAACTGGTTTGTTCCGCTTGCAGGGACATCAAGGGTAAAGGACGTTGATGCATTCCCTGAAATACCTCTCCCGGTCTCAATCTCAATTTTCTGGTTGCTGTTCTTGTAGTTCTTGACCACACCGGTATAGCTGTAATTGCCATCCGTAGCTTCAATCCAGCCGTTGATAATTCCAATATTGTCGGCAGGATTCCCTACTTTTATGAAATTCACCTTAATCCCGTAGGACTCGGCAAGGTTCTTGGAAGCAACTGGATCATCGCCTTTTGAGTTCGTGAAGTCTGAAATAACGATAATTCTTCCGCCTTCCGTGGAAAGAGCTCGCATGCCTGTGGTAATTGCTGCAGACAGGTCGGCAGTGCCTGCACTCGGTCTGACCTTATTGAGAATATCATGGGCGGCTGAAGCGCTTCCTCCTTCAAGGACAGTCAAAGGCATATCCGAAGCAAGAATTATGCTGTTCTTCTTGCTTACATAACCGTCAGCAATACCGACAGCATCCTCAAAACGGGAATCGACCTGCATGCTTGCAGAAGTATCGAGGATAAGTACGGTATGCTCTCCGCTCAGAGGCTCTTCCGAGTTGTAATAATAGCCTGCTGCCGCAATGGAGAGCAGGATAAGCACTAGAAGCTGAACCAGGAAAAGTGGGTCCTGTACGATCTTGGTTAGCGAAGCATAAACCCGTTTTCTTTCCCTCTCAAGCTTAAGGACAAACATGAGTGTGGGAATTGCAAGTACCGTCGGCTTCGGGCGGAGCATGTAGATAATTATAAGCGGGATGACACTCAGGAGAGCGACAAGAGCAAAAGGGTTCTCAAAAGGCATTTTTAACGTCTCCTTCTCCTGATGGTATGGTAGAAAGCATCAAAGATAGGGGTATCGGTTGTAAAACTGTAAAACTCAGCCCCTGCTCTCATACAGGCTTTTTTAATTCTTGCGCCATGGTCTTCAAGCTTTTCAAGATATTTCTCTTTGAATCTCTCACTGACGTACGTTCGGATCTCTTCTCCGGTTTCAAGGTCTATAAGCTTGCTGTTACCCTGAAGAGGGAGCACTTTTTCCGTGGGGTCGAGCACCTGGATAAGAATCAGGTCATGGCTCGATAGCCTGGAAACTGCAGTTTCTATTGCCTCGGGTTCCTGAAGAAAGTCCGAGATAAGGATTACAAGGGACCTGGATTTGATCTCCTGGCTGTACTTTATAACAGCTTCCCCTATAGAGGTTCCTCCTGACAGTTCGAGCTCTCCAAGCCTGTCTATTGCCTGGAGAAGATTTTTTCGCCCACGTCTTGGCTTATTTATGTCGACTTCCTGTGTAAATGTCGAGATCGCAAACCTATCATTATATTTTGTTACCATGTAGGCATAGCCTGCAGCAAGCATGGCAGCGTACTCGAACTTTGAAGTTCCTTTTTCAGGGTAATCCATACTTTTACTGGCATCCAGAAGGATATGGGTCGTAAGGGTTTTCTCTTCCTCAAACTGACGCACATAAAGTTTTTCAGTCCTCGCATAGGCTTTCCAGTCAATATCTTTCAGGCTGTCATTAAGGTCATATTCCCTGAACCCGATGGTATCAATGCCATGCCCGCTCCGGGTAGATGGGCGGTTTCCGGCGTAAACAGTCGATACCCTCTTCCGGACAGAAAATGTAAAGCGGTCAAGCTGCCTGAAGAAGTCCGTTTCAATATTTTGTTTTGTGCGAGTCATTCTGGATCGTCAATAAAAGCTCGGTTTGCCCTGGACTCGGGTAAAACCTTCTGGGTTATTAACTTATTTAACTTATTTGCAGTTCCTTTTCCTGACCAGAGATCAGTCAAAGTTCAGGTTTTACTTTACTTTCTTAATAATATCCTCAATAACCTGGTCAGGGGTTATTCCGCTTCTTTCGGCTTCGAAGGTCAGGATAAGCCTATGGCGGAGGACAGGGTATGCCATGTAATCGATATCCTCTTTGCTTACGAAGTTCCTGCCCTCTATAAGGGCTCTGGCTTTTGCAGCAAGAATGAGACCTATTGACGCTCTCGGAGAAGCTCCATACTCGATACGTTCTTTGTCTTTTCTTGTCATACCAACAATATTAAGGACGCGCTGTTTGAGTTCCTCGGAGATCGGAACCTGCCGTGTGAGTTTCTGCAAATCCAGAAGTGTGGTTTTATCCAGGGCTCTGGAAATTTTCGGAACTTCGGATTTCGTATACCGGTTTATTATTTCCATTTCTTCCTCATAGGAGGGATAATCTACGAGAATCTTTAAAAGAAAACGGTCGAGTTGAGCTTCAGGCAGAGGATACGTGCCTTCCATTTCTATGGGATTCTGGGTGGCAAGGATGAAGAAGGGGCTGTCCAGCAGGAAGGTATCATTTCCGACTGTTACCTGTTTTTCCTGCATCGCTTCCAGCAGAGCTGACTGGGTCTTGGGGGATGCCCTGTTAATCTCATCAGCAAGTACTACGTTTGAGAAAATTGGGCCTGGCTGGAACCTGAATTCCTTTTTGTGGTCCGTCTCTTCAATGACGTTTGTCCCTGTAATGTCAGAAGGCATGAGGTCAGGAGTACACTGAATCCTGCTGAATTTCAGGTTCATTGCCTTTGAAACTGTGGAAATCATAAGTGTTTTTCCAAGTCCTGGATTGCTCTCAACAAGGGCGTGCCCTTCACAGAGTATAGCAATTACTATCTGCTCCACCACTCTGTTCTGGCCCACAATAACATTTCCGATCTCTTCAAAAAAACTTTTGAAAATCCTGCCTGCGTTCTGATAGGTCGTGGCAGCCTGCCCGGAGACGGTAATATTCTCACTCATATCTGCTTCACCCTTTAGGTTTCTGTTTTTAGAGGCTTAAAGCCAGCTTTTCCGAACTTTACCTGCTTTTGCAACAATGTGCCTCCAAAATACATACTGCTTGTTATTCAAAAACTGCTTTCAGACAATCTTCGAGAAAACTGAGTGCAGGTAAATCCGATTTTAGATAGATTTTTCCAAATTATTCTTCTGCAAGTTCTTCAAAGTAACTCTGGATAACATTTCGATATCCTTCCGGCAAATTCTCATAATAAGACTGGGAGGCAACCGCTTCAGGGTTTACCGTGCCTGACTGGATAAATGATCCGTTAATCTGTTCTCCTGTTTCCTGGCTTGTAAAACCCTGCCCCGCACCTGGAGGGATTTTCAGGTCAACTTCCTTGCCTTCCACAACGATAACGGCAGGCTCTCCGAAAATGTCTTCCTGGCTCTCATTATTCGAGGTCCCACCGTTCTCCTCTACAGGGTAAAGCTCGCTATTCGAATTCGAGACAAAGGGAATATTTTCAATCACTCCATTAAGGTCAGTGGGGCTGAGCGTTGTCTGGTATCCAGTTCCTGCAACGTATGCAAGAACGGTAAATGCAAATACTATTACAACCAGGTCTCTTGCAAGCTTTTTCCGATTAAGAAAGGAAGAGGACTTCACGGATTTCGAATCGATTATTACCCCGCCTATAAGGTCCCGGACAATAATATTGTCAATATTGCGGTTATCGTATGCAGTCCTCAATCTTTCCCTGAGTACAGGGTGTGTTTCCTCTATGAGGGCAATCGCATCTTTCTTTTCAGCCCTATAGTGCCTGACGGCTGTTAGGATAAGAGAGAGGATAAAAGCCAGGGAAATAAGCCCCAGCGTTTCAAAAAGAGCATTGAAGCCCAGAATATTGTATCTTGCACCGGTATAAGGTTCGAAAGTGCTAAACATTAGAAATAAATCTTGCATATTGAAAAGCACGAAAAGGACATAAATTACAAGAAAGCTTGCAAACAGGTCTGCAAAAGCATAGAGTAATCTATATTTTTTTAGGGCTGATTCGTGTCTTTTTACTATTTCTTCAATACTCAGAGCAACCTCGCTCCTTTTTGCAGCCTGGAAAACGGCTGTGATAATGAATAATCATGAGTAAGACCTGTGCATGAAACATGCAAATATACTATAAGAAGATCTTCTAGAAAGATAGTATAGAAAGATAGTATATAAAAGTACACGTTCTGGAACATGCATTTTTCAAATCCGTGCACTAAACCGATATTTAGAAAACTCTGTCTTTAGATTTATGCTTTCTAACATGCAGACATCTTATTACCGCTTTCTGTAAATAATAACATAAATAGTGTGGAATTCTAAATCTGAGTAATTACAGCTTTTTAAAAGCAGGATATGAACCCAGTATTTTCAGGGTATGAATTTTGTTCTCTATTTCTTTTAACGCCTCTTTTACAACTGGATCGCTGGCTCTCCCTTCAAAATCAATGTAGAAATAATAGTCTCCGAGTTCCTTTTTCGAGGGTCTGGATTCGATCCTTGTGAGGTTGATACTGTTTTTTGCAAATGCTCCGAGAATTTCGTATAATGCACCAGGTCTGTCTTTCTCAAGATATACTATAATGGAGGTTTTGGAAGCCGAAAGGCTGGAGTGCTCAGGCTCGGTTTTACTTTCAGGATAAAACTCGCGCTCCGATTCTTGTTCAGGGCTGGAATATGATTTTACTTCATCTGACTCATTTTCTGCAGTAAAGGAAACTTGCTGAACCCGATTTTTCTCTGAGGCTCGCAAAACAATGAAACGGGTGTAATTCTCCTTCCGGTCCTGAATGTTTGAGAGAAGCACTTTTAACCCATAGCATTCGGCAGCCTCAGGGGAGGCTATCGCTGCCATCTCTTCAAACTCGCATGCAAGCCTTGCTGCGTGGGAAGTGCTGCCTGTACTCCTGAGTTCTGCCTCAGGGAAGTTAGTTTTCAGGAAGTGTCTGCACTGGGCAAGCCCCTGTGGGTGCGAAAGTATAACCCTGATTTTCTCAGGCTCGCCTTTCGAGAGCAGGCAGTGTTCGATTTTGACAACAATTTCTCCGATTATCTCAGCCCCGCTCTCAAGAAGCAGATCGAGAGTAACCCCTACCGAGCCTTCAATAGAGTTTTCTATCGGAATTACTGAGAAATCGGATTTTCCCTCTACAACTGCCTGAAACGCATCCTCTATATCTGCAAAATAACGGATTTCGGCGTCATCGAGCATTTTTTTCTGAATCCATAATTTTGCAGCTTTTTCCGAGTACGAGCCCTCGGGACCCATTACACCTATAATCATCTCAAGGGTTAATTGCCGGCATGATAATAATAAGTTTTTGCGCCCGAGTCCTGTCTCGGGAGGACGGTGCCCTTTTCGCTCACTTCGTTCGCTCAAGAGGGCTTATTTAGGGATAGAAATTTTACGTGTTTTTGCTCAGTCCCGCAGACTTTTAAGAAAGATACGATCACAAGCCTTTTTTGAAAAAACTTGAACGCAAACTTTTTCTGAAAAAGTTTGATCACAAGCCTTTTGAAAAAAGGCTTGAGCGAAAACTCCGAGCAACGGCGTGGTCAAACGGCGCAACGGCTTTGGTCAAGTGGGCTAAATAAAAAATATTTATTACTGTTTTTCTGTTTTGCTGTTTTTCTATTTTTTCGTATCCTTGTTGGTTTTATGTGGTCACCTGGGCGTAGAGTCTCTATTTGGCAGTTTGATGTTATTTTTGTTTTAATAGCTGAGTTCTACGGTGTAGGTGATTTTCTTTGAGCTGTCCGCGGGGACGGTTACTTCCCATTCGGCGGTATAGGCATCTTTTTTCACGTATGGGTCAGAGGTGTTTGTGATTTTCCATTCGCCGTAGAAATGCTCCAGAACCTTCACTTTCTGGGGCTGAGATTTATGGTTTTTGATTTCGGTCTCATAACTCTCTTTCCAAGCGTATTTGGTCAGTCTGTCGTAGTTGGTCCGGGTTCTTTTGCCTGTTACATCAAAAGCGTTTCCGACAAAAACCTCTACCTCTTCATCTTTTGGGGTATGCTCTATCCGGTCTTCCCCGAGGAACTGGAGCTGTCCCTGAGAATCAGCTTTATAAACCCTTATAGTTCCGGCAGGGAGAGGCATTCCAAGACCTCTTTCTTTTGAATTGTTCAGAGTAAGGACTGCCCGGACATCGTTGCTTTTTGTGACATCAAACACGAGTTCCTTTTTTACAGGCACGGCATCAGCAGAGAGCAGGGAAAGCTGTTTTACCTGGTTGTTTTTGAGGGTGGCTGGCCTTTCAAGAGTATAGAGATGGTATTCAAAAAGGGACTCCTCAACAAAACTATCCTTTGCCCCTAAAGATTCTTCTGCGACTTCTACCGCAGCTTCATCCTCATATAGGGGATATGTGGGCGTGACTACGCGGTGAACTTCCCCTGCAACAAGTTTCAGCCTGGCATTCTCATAGGTTGTGCCTGCAGAATTATCTATGCTGACCCAACCCTGGATGTCGGCTTTCGTATCGTCTGCATTTGTTTTTACGATATAATCAGCTTTCCAGCTCATACCGCCCGTAAGATAGGAAGTAAGGACATCTCGCTTACCTGCCGAAGGCGAATAGACCTGCCAGACTAAGGTGGGTTTTGTAAGCAGGTTCGCCGAATCTGGGAATTCAACTTTCGAGACTTCGGAAATCGTTACAACTTTACCGTCACTCAACCTGAGTACTACCCCACCGTCGTAACTCAATAGTGTGCCTGCATATGTGTCCCCTTCTTTTTCGGTTACGGTGATTTCCTTGTCCAGAAATTTCTGTAGAAGCTTCTGCCCGCTTACAAGATCGTATTCGTAGTTCTGTTCCAGCACGGCAGTGTCCTTATTCCTTGTGTCCTCAAACATTACTGATGTAGGATCAATAAGAGCAGCAACATCGGTATATTTGACCGTGTTGACCCCGGAATTGAGCTCAAGCTCTCTTCTTTCCTTTACAAGGGCAAGGTTATTGTTGTAAACAGTAACCTCAGTGCCTGAACCTATTGTCGCGGCATCTGCTTTAAAAATAACCAGAGGATTTGGATATTCGACCTCAGTAACAATGCTTGAACTGGATTTAATCCCATTAACTGCAGTTTCAGATCTATATGCCTGATCCCTGTCTTCCGTAAAATCAGGATGCAAGGCAAAACCGGGATATATGAAAGCTGCAATTGCGGTTAAAAAAAAGCTTAATGCCAGAATAAACCAGAGATAACTTTTTTGTCTTTTCATAAGAGTATAATAGTAACTGTCTTATTTATATTTGGCTTTGACTGCAAATATAATTGAAGTTATCCACCAGATATTCTCCTCGATTTTCTATAGAGCTTCCTGTGTAACATTCTATCAGATTCCTCATCCTGTTCCTGCTTTTTGGAAATACTGTGACTTGAGATTTTTATTCGAAAATCGGTATAAAAAATAGGAACAGTTATAATAATATACTCCAATACGTAATTAATAATTTTAATATGTTTTAGAACATAAAGGACATTAAAAATAATTGTGGATTCATTCCTATGAATATTATCAGAGTTCTCAGGACTAAAAGCAGGATTAAATTGCCTGGCTTTGTATCAGGTTTTACTTTGATTATTCTGCTTGTCTGGGTGGTTCTCCCCGCCTCAGCCGCAGAGATAGAAGCAAGCAGAGAAATCTCTTCCGAAACAGTTTATCCAGGCGAGAGTTTTGTAGTAACTGTACATATAAAGGCAGACCACGAGGTTGAAGCCCTGGTACTTGATGAGAATCTTCCTGACGGGTGGCATGTAAACTATTCAGAGAACTATTCGGAGAATAGTGGGACTATATTTCCGGAAACCAATTTTTTTAAAGCATCCACTCTGGAATGGATCTGGATTGAGAAGCTCTCTGCCGGAGAAGAAAAGACAGTTATGTATAATGTGACCGTGCCTTTAAATTCCCAGCTTGGTAACTTTTCAATTTCGGGCAAAGTCTCCGCTTACTCCGTTCCTGATGTCCCTGTAGAAGGTTTTTCAGAAGTAACAATTACTTATCCTCCTTCGGAGGTTGATTTCTCTGTAAGTAGTGGAGGCGAAGGAAGTGAAGGAGGAAGTAGCGGAGACGAAGGTAGAGAAGAAGAAAACAGCGGAAGCGGAGGAAGTAGAGGGGGAAGTGGAGGCGGAGGAGGTGCAGGCTCTCCGGAATCAACCAGGAATATTGAATTAAAGGAAGTTTCGAGTGAACAGGTTTTCAAAGGTACTCACACATGCTTTACTTTTAAAAACGAGATAAATGATATAGCTACTGTAGAATTCGACCCAAAAAAGAACTTCGGAAAGATAACTGCCATTGTAGAGATACTGAAAAACACATCTTCAATCGTTAAGGAACCTGCACCGGGAACGGTTTACAGAAACATAAACATCTGGATCGGAAACAGCGGTTTTTCAAGCCCTGAGAATTTTGAAAACGCCAGAATAAATTTCAGAGTGAGTAAAGCCTGGATTGCCGATCACCGAGTTAGAGAAAATACTGTGAATCTGTACCGGTACGATAAGGACTCATGGAATCCACCGCCCACATCCATCAATGGAGAAGATGAAAATTACTTCTATTTTACCGCAGAAACCCCAGGCTTTTCTCCTTTTGCAATCTCAGGGATTGAAGAGAAGACCCAATCGGTTGAGATTTCACCAGCCAGAACAGGAGAAAATCGGACCCTGAGCAAAGAAGACATCTCTGATGATAAGACAAACTCTGATAAGGAAAAACAGGGAGTCACTGCTTCAGATATAGAAAAAAAAGAAAAGAAAAGCTCTCCCGGGCCTGGGGCAACCTTTGTAGTGGCTGAATTACTGATTTTGTATGGGATATTGAAGAAAAGGATGTAATCCAAGAAAGGAGAGACAAACAGGGCAAAAATTAAGTTATCAAAGGTCTCTTTTAGGAAGACACTTTTTTGGATTCATTTGTCATCTGGATCGTTTTCTTACCCGGAATACACGAGATAAAAGTTCAAATCCCTTTATAAAAGTTTAAATCCCTTTAATTGATGTTCTGCTCTTCAGAGATACCCGCACTTCTCAAGCCAGGTGAGAGATCTTATCCATTCCCCTTTTGGCTCCCTGGAGGTGCCCACAACAAGCCGCTTGATGTCTCCTACTTCTTCGACAATACCGCGGACTTCTATAAGCTCCCCGGGAAGGGCTTGACCTGCATAGGTATGGGTATATGAGAGCACATGGTCGATTTCATCGTGTTCGACTTTGTAGTAGGCGGGGCTGTCAAAAGCGAAATCGGCATTCGTGACCCTGGCTTCAATTTTCATATTTACGGTATCCTTTCCGCGCAGGAGAGGTTCTTTTATCTGGTCCCATTCCCTCACAAAGAGAAGGTCAAAATAAGTGCCCTCAACCATGCCCCGATTGCCTTTTCTGGACTCATGAAGCATGAATTCGTCAAATGAGATGTCTGGGATTCTCTTCCTGTAGATTCTCTGCCACATCTCCTCATCGATTTCTTCAATGGGTCCTTCCTGTTGTTTTGCAGCGCTTATTGCATCTCTTGCTCTGAACCACATAGGACCGTATACAACAAAGTCAATGTCCGAGCTTTCATTCTGGAGACCTGCAAGCATTGAGCCTGTAACTCCCATGCTTGTCCTTGGAATACCTGCCTGATCGAGTGTCTTTACAATTGACCTTACGCGGCGGTCAGAATTAACAAGTTTGGGAATCACATCGGAAGGACGAAGCACCTGTTTTACCTCGGATACTGGGACTACATGAACATCCTGCACCCACTCAGGCTTGTGCTCCTTCATGAATTCGAAAGCCGGACCAAAGTCATATTTTTTGTATCGTAATCCGTTTAACTCCCTCTCCCCGTTTTTATCGGGCACGTAACGGAGTGTAGCCCGGATTCCATCGGAGCGGAAATAATCAGAAACTGCAAAGAGCCAGTTATCTTTCGTAACAAGGAAATCCCTCAGACGTGTTTTGAGCATTTTATATCATCCCTGTAGCTTACAAGAGTACCAGAAAGTACCCGGATTTTATGGAATTTCAACAGTCGGGCTTTATAAGAATTTATAATAAACGCAAGGAAATGTATTGTACAATTCATATATAACTATCAGGTTTTTAACAAAACCTTTCAAAAAAAGGCTTTAGCGAAAAGTACTGAACCAGATAGTGTGATAAAGTCAGGTAGATAATAAGTCGGAAAGTCAGGTAGATAATAAGTCGGAGTAATATACCTGAACTTACAAATATTTAAGGGGGATATACTCAGGAATAAAATAAAACACAAATAAAGAATATTAAAATAGTGCATTGCAAATTAAAAGATTATTAAGATCACAAACAGTGAATATTACGGACAGTAAATGTAACCAGAGATAAATGTACAGACCAGAAACGGAATAGACTGCAGGTGCAGAACATCCGAGGTAATGCTTTTGAGAGAGAACCCCAGTGCAGAAGCGCTTGAAACCTGGATTATACAGCTCAGGCGCGAGTTTCATAGATACCCTGAACTCAGTTTTGAGGAGTACGAGACCCAGAAAAGAATCCTGAAAATACTTGAGGAAATGGGAATAGAAGCCAGAAAAATTGCAGATACAGGCGTACTTGCAAGCATCAAAGGAACTTCACCCGGTCCCTGTATTGCACTTCGATCTGATATAGATGGGTTGCAGGTGCAGGAAGAATTAACTGAAAAGAATAGCGAATACATATCCAGAAATAAGGGAGTAATGCACGCCTGCGGGCATGACGGGCATATGGCAATGCTTTTTGGAACTGCGAAGCTATTTCAGGAAAAACGGGATTTTCCAGGAGAAGTCCGCCTTATCTTCCAGCCTGCTGAAGAGATCCCTCCGGGAGGCGCTGAAAGGGTAATTGCAGAAGGAGGGCTTGAGGGTGTGGATGCGATTATGGGGATGCACATCTTTACCAATCACGAATCAGGAAGCGTGGGTCTCCGTCCAGGACCTTTCATGGCAAGCACCAATCGATTTGAAGTGATCCTTAGAGGAAAAGGGGGCCATATCTCACTACCTCAAAAATGCATCGATCCGGTTCGAATGTCAGTGGATTTCATAAACAGCCTTTATTCTGCTCTGGAAAAGCAGCTTGAACCGGACAGGTATATCATTGGAGTGGGAAGAATTAGAGGGGGAGCCCAGTTCAATCGAATTCCCGATGCTGTAGAGATCCTTGGAAGTTATCGGACCTTTGACCGGGAGACTACAGATATCATCGACAGGACAATAGAGGAATGCCTGGAAAAAGTGGTAAAAAGGTATGTAAAGCCTGGAGAAGAATTTTCAGGCTTCCCTGACTACAAGCTTGATATACTGCACGGTTATCCTGTCCTTGTCAATGACCCGGTGTTTGCAGACGCGGTAAACTCAAAGCTTCAGGAGAATTTCCCGGAGCTCACAATCTATCCTGAGATCGAAAAAACCTTTGCTGCCGAAGATTTTGCAAGTTACCTGCAGAAAGTTCCAGGAATTTTCCTTTCCCTGGGTACCCGCAATCCGGAAAAAAATATTGTGGAAATCAACCACTCATGCACATTCGATATTGATGAGACGATACTTATTACGGGCACGGAGATATTTTATACTATTTCGCTGGATTTCCTCAATAACCCGGGAAAATATCTCAATCCCGTAACTACTTCAACCCCGAGCCGTTAAGAAAAAGCCTGAAAACCGATAAGTGAGAAATAACGGGACTGCCCTGTTTGCGGAGGAAATAAATGATAATCCAGAGATATGAAGACTCCAGAAAGGAAGAAGTCCGTGAGGTTGTTCTTGAAGTTTTGCAGGAGCATGGTTTTGAACCCGACAGGCTAAAAGATGCTGACCTTAACGACATAAACGGCTATTACTTCGGAAGCGGTGGCATGTTTTTCGTAGGAATCGTCGATGACAAAGTTATAGGTACGGCAGGCGTCCGAAAACTCGATGAAAATTGGTGCGAAATCCGCCGTATCTACCTTAAAAAAGCCTTCCGGAGCAAAGGCAATGGAAAAAAACTCTTCAGGGCTGCTCTCGATTTTGCTGAAAAAAACTGCTCGGCTGTAGTCCTTAAAACCGACTCAACCCTCACGAAAGCAATTGATATGTATCTCAAACACGGCTTCACTTTCCAGAAAGAAGAAACAGGATACCTGTATTTCGAAAAAAAGTTTGATCAAAAACCAAAAATCGTGTGATCAAATTTTTTATGGATTTTATTTGTGAATATTCAGGACGAGTAATTTTTTCACTGAGCGTTAATGCCCCTCCTGATGCATGTCAATCACCACGGATATCTAGCCATCTTTGCTTTTGCCTTTCTCACAGCTTCTGCCAGCCGTTCCATGCTCAGGAAACCATGCTGGCTGAGAACTGCACCGAGATATTCATCATTTTCACTGAACACAGGGTAATGCAATGGGTCCATTGTATACCAGCTAATGTTTACTTTTTTCGGATAGCCGGTTCTGTTTATGTTCATTGTCATTGTACCATCAGCAACGTTGAAGTAATATTCACGTTCAGGCTCACTGGATAGTATCTCCCCGAGTATTTCTTTTACAGCCTGGTTCCTTCTGCCATTCAATCCGGTTTCATAAATCATCCGGTATCAACTCCTGTAGTTTTACGGGCTCAAACAATATCAGCATACTCGAGAGACATGGCAGTTCAATTTCTATTATGTGCATCCTGAGAATGCTTCATTGATTTTTAGTAATCTGAGGGTAATTAACATACCCTTAAGGAACGTAGTATCCGTTCTTTAGACGAGAGGGTTTCATCTTTCAAAATTTCAAGTTTTTTATATAATTCTCCCAAATGGATTTTTTTCTCTCTTATGATTTCCATTGTTTCGTCATAATGAGGTCCTTCTGTTATATTTTGGGTAGCTAGATCCTCTGTATAGCCTTTAATGTCTTCTTCATCAAGCTCGATCAACGTTTGAATGTTTTTTATCTGACCTTCCAATGCTATTCTATCCATGTCTTCAGTCATGTTTTTATTCCTCTTCTACAGTCCAGGTTTCAATCCCTCTAAGGCCTGATTTTAACTGTTTTATTTTACATTCTTCCAAATCTGAGCAAGTGTTTCACTCCCTCTAAGGCTTGATTTTAACCCGTCTCTTGCTTTTGTTTTTTCACTTTATCCGACTTTGCATTGTTAGCAATTCGAAATATTTCATTTAGTAATTCATCACTCATGCTGCCATCTTCTCTAAGACTCATTTAATTTCACTCACTTCTATAACATATCTGTTACTCTTTTCTTCTTTTCTCACATATCCAATTACTGTTACAGCTTTACCACTTGAAAAATCAATATCGTTATTCAAGGCTAGATAAACACCTTCTTTTGCGGAATATACTTTATAATTTTCAAAAATCGGAACATAAGTAACATTCGTGTATGTTGTAGTTGTTGTTCCTGAAGATGTTGTATATGGAATGAATATAGGCATCATAAAACTAAGCTTAGTACCTTCATCTATATGTTCTTGAATTATGAGAGTTACACTTACTTTTTGGTTTATGTGATTTCCGACATCGTTAGCGTCTATATTGATTGGAGGTTTCGCATCGGCTATTAGTGCCGAAACTGCCATTAGTGCCAAAACTATTATACCAACAACTGCCAAGACTACCATTAATCCCATTATTAGCTCATATGAATCCATTTTTACCTCATTTTTAGTGAAAAACGCTTTCCAACAGAAGTGTTGGAGGCGGTTAGATTTTCTTTTGATTGGTCTTTTCTTGTTGGTCATATTATCACTTCAAAAAAAAGATATGGGGTTAAACCTCACGCACACTGACCTTATACCTCCCATTGGGATAATCCACAGTTTTATAGTAATAATCCTCGCCAATATTAATATTCTATACTGGCTATCCGTGACGAGTAGCCATCCGTATAAATCCGTCACCACAATACAGCGTTATTGCGATATCATCTGTCCTTACTGCAATGAGAAGTCTGGTAGATGGTTAAAGCTGAAAAAATATATAGAAAACAATTCATAGGGGCTTAGAGTTGCCTGTGTGGATACCCAACGAGGTTAACAAATGCCAGAAAGAAAAGCTTTAGGGCAAAACGAAGGAGAAAGAAACTTCTACACCGGGGGATTTGTCAGAACCGGATATAAATTCCGGGGAAAGGTAGAGAAATACATCAAAGGCTACCAGGGCAGGCGTGAAGATGCGTATAAGCCTCTTGTAACTGATTATAAGCTTTCAAAACCCACAAAAGTAAGAAATTTATGGAAGAAGGAGGAAGTTAAGGATGTTTGAAGAACCTGTTATGGATATTTCAAAAATCGACGAAGAAAAGGCAAAAAAGCAAATGAATAAGGAAATAGCTGATTCAATTAAGTGCAGGTTTCGTGGGGCTCATAGATGACGAAGAGTAAAATTAACTTGCTTAAAACCCCTATAAAGCCATTCTCTGCTATATTTTGGGCTGCTGTTATTGTGGTTATGGCTGTTTTCGGGCTGTTATTGAGAAGGAAGAAAGCAGACCTGAGAAAAAAGTAATTTTTGCCTTTCCTTTTTATACAGGATTTTCCTTATTTTTATAAATCGCTTGCTTGCAACTTTGGCGCAAGTTTCTTTCTTAACTACTCCTCTGCTAATAGCTGTTTTTCCATAGCATATTGTTTTTGCAGGTTCTCGATATCTCTATATACTAATTCTAATAGTCTCGGATCTTTTTTCCCTGTATGCGCTTTTTCTGGCTCCCGAGCTGGCCTATCTTCTTTTGCCTGGACTTCTGGCTTGACCTCTTCTGTGTTGGCCTCTGATCTTTTGTAATCCTGGCTTTTGAAATATTATAAAAAATTTAAGTTAACTTTGATCGTCTGAGGGTCTTCCCCTGACGGTTACAAAAAACAAAAAAATAAAAGGGAGAGTTTTTCGTTTTTAAAAAAGCCTGTCGGAAGCTCCTTTCCAATGGGTAAGGTGAAAGTACCTTTCCTTTCTGATCCCATTATAATGAGCTTGTCTGTAGGCCTTAGAGATATTAAGCCATTTCAGGATGCTTTTTCTTAAAGTCTTCTATCATTGTTTTATACTCTGCATAGTATTCGTTTCCTCTTATCAGAGATTCTGCCGCGTCTTCTATTGTGACTTCTGCTAATGCTGTGTTTCCTGCGTTAATATGTTCGAGAGATATGTCTATACGCTTTGCAAAAGCTCCATAAGAGCCCATCATATCAGCATATTTCTGTACTGCTGGTTCCAGGTCATCATCATAATAATAAAATGCGCTCTCATAGCTTGATTTGTTTGATTCCGTGATAATGTATGCTGTAAGAGCTGTTATTTGCGATAGATCTTCTGGATTACTTAGAACAGTTGCAAGTTCGTTTGCAGCACTGGATACATTCTCTGCATCCGAGCTTGTTTTCTGCATCCATTCCTTGCTCTGGTCTGTGTGCTCCTCTGCAGGGCTGCCTGTGTTGTCCGTTGTCTTTTGGGTTGATGATTGACTAGAACATCCAGCAACAAAGATCACAGCAGCAATAAGAAGAAGAATTGCTAAAGTTTTCTGAGTTTTATTCATTGTTCTTCCTTCCTTTAGCAAAAAGAAAGAAGATAAGTAATTAAAAACCTTTTTATTTTTTTAGTAATGCACTTCCTCAAAGAATCCATCAAAGATCTGGCCTGAACTCTAGAGCCTGAAAATAAAGCTGTTTTTTAAAAAGAATGAAAACTATTACTGATAATGTTTTTATCAGTCTTTGCTGGACTCAAGCAGAGAACTCTGCTCAGGAATAGAGCATTAAAATGATATTCCAGACTTGCAGGTCAACTAGGAACCGCACTTCCTCAAGGAGTCCATCAAGGAACACAGAATATGGAGCTCGGCTTCGTGTGTGCAACTCTCAGCGTAGTTTAAAAAGACCGCGTTTAATTCCATCTTCTATAATAGAATTTATTTCAGAAAGACCAAATTCTTTTCCATGATCTGGATATTTCAAAATAAATGCTTGAGCAATTATTAAGGAATTTGGAAGATCTCGAGAATATGTTTTAGAGATGAAACTAGTAAGGTCATTAAAAACTAAATCGGATATTTTTTGTGGGACCATCATATACCAAAAGTCAAACACTATAACACCATGATGTTTCCATGATGTGTATAAACCTGGTATACCTAAATTCCAAGCGAAAAAAAGCGTCTAACAATACTAACACACATCTTATATTATATAAATCGATGTATTTTCAATACTGCCTGACATCTTCAATCATTTTTCATGAACCTTTTTTTCCTTCCCTTCTCAGATCTTCTGTTCTCTTATCCTTCTCTTCGAGTAACACTTGAAGCTCTTCAATCTGAGCTCTCAATTATGGGGATATAAGCTATAATTCTCTAAATATTGCCTGTGTGTTTCTCATAGTTTTTTCTGTTAACGTATACCTTATCGGCAGGTAAAATATCAAGGTCGAAATATCAAGGCTCTAGCTAACGATTTCTAAAAGTGTGTCTATAGTCTTTGGAATGACTTGTGAACAAAACACATAGGTACGTTTAACCGATAGCGTTTATTTTCGTTGAGTGAACAAATCACTAAATTTTTCAGGTTTAATTTATCATTTTTGAAAGGTGCCCTAAATTTCAGTTTTTTACAGGAAATAGAGGTTAAAACCAGACATGTATATAAGTATAGTATTACCAATTGTTTAAGATTTCATACTATTTTTGTGAAAATGAAAGTTTATTTTTGACAGGCAATTGCAGGAAGAATTTAGAGGATTTTGTAAAGGTGTGTTTCCTATAGAGCCTGTGGAACTCTTGAAATCTATATTTTCTTCATTCCTAAATAATTTATCGGTTTTACTTATTCTTTCTGATGTTTGATAAGCTTGTATATCCGCGTCATTATAAGAATAAAAAGAAGAATTACTAATATGACCAGTATAAGTTCTGCTGTGCTTATAATCGAGACCCCCCATGATTTGTTATTATTATTGATATTATTTTTATTTTAATATATTATTTGCTATTTTTATTTCCTTACATATGTTCCTTCTTCAGCTAAATAGACCCAAGTTTCAATCCCTCTAAGGTCTGATTTTAACTATTGCTCTGGAGCATGTAAGGAAGCATACCGCCGAAAAATGAAAAAAGAAGACATGGTATAAGTTTTGATAATATGATTCCTAACGGTTTTGTTTTTTTGAATATTCTGCGGCAAGTAATGACAATAAAACAAATATCAATAACCTACTTAGGTTTCAATCCTTGTTTTAATGGATCTTGCTCTCGAATGTACCTGCTGCCTTTCCCATAGTAAGAGGAGACTGGAAGTTTCAATCCTTGTTTTAATGGATCTTGCTCTCGAATTCGAGTTTTATGTCAATGATGAGTACCGCAGGACAGGTTTCAATCCTTGTTTTAATGGATCTTGCTCTCGAATTGTTAAACTTACCAGAATACCCGGAGGGGTATAGTTCGAGTTTCAATCCTTGTTTTAATGGATCTTGCTCTCGAATAATACGCATTTTTTACCAATTTAAAACATGAAATCGGTTTCAATCCTTGTTTTAATGGATCTTGCTCTCGAATGATGCTACTGAAAAAGTTTTGAATATGTGGAAATAAGGTTTCAATCCTTGTTTTAATGGATCTTGCTCTCGAATAGGCTGATATATCGGGTAGTTCTGAGCAAACGGAGGTTTCAATCCTTGTTTTAATGGATCTTGCTCTCGAATACTTATCCAGGCTCTGAAGGTCCAGAACGAAATTTGTTTCAATCCTTGTTTTAATGGATCTTGCTCTCGAATTTTTTCGTTATGGAGGAAAGTGTATGGAGGAAAGTGGTTTCAATCCTTGTTTTAATGGATCTTGCTCTCGAATCTGAGTTTCTCGAAGAGGATATGATAGGCAAGCAGTAGTTTCAATCCTTGTTTTAATGGATCTTGCTCTCGAATACGTACTTACATCTCCAGTTATTCTGAAATCAGGAGGTTTCAATCCTTGTTTTAATGGATCTTGCTCTCGAATGCTTATCATGGGGTCGGCTAGGAATGCTTCTTTTCTGAGGTTTCAATCCTTGTTTTAATGGATCTTGCTCTCGAATCCGTCAGTTGCCGTATGCGTTGCCGTGAATGGAACGGGTTTCAATCCTTGTTTTAATGGATCTTGCTCTCGAATTTAGACCCTGCATCGTTTGCTCTTTCGGAATGACAAGTTTCAATCCTTGTTTTAATGGATCTTGCTCTCGAATCTGGAAAGTTCCCGGTATGGATTGCGGACGGGTTGAGTTTCAATCCTTGTTTTAATGGATCTTGCTCTCGAATATATATACGGCGGCGGTGAGTGGTGGGTAATCCAGCCGTTTCAATCCTTGTTTTAATGGATCTTGCTCTCGAATCCAAGTAGGGCGAATCCATAACATACACTTCACAAAGTTTCAATCCTTGTTTTAATGGATCTTGCTCTCGAATATCTTATTGACATTATAGATGAGTGCATGACTAAGCAGTTTCAATCCTTGTTTTAATGGATCTTGCTCTCGAATCCAGCGATGCGGGCTGCAAATTTCGAAGAAATTGAGAGTTTCAATCCTTGTTTTAATGGATCTTGCTCTCGAATCTTACCAGTGACCACTGTTTAATTTTATCCCAGAAGTTTCAATCCTTGTTTTAATGGATCTTGCTCTCGAATTCGGCGGCCCGGGGTGTGGCAAGACCGCAATCATGTTTCAATCCTTGTTTTAATGGATCTTGCTCTCGAATCGTAATTAATACGATGGCTGAGCCGATGGAGAACCTGTGTTTCAATCCTTGTTTTAATGGATCTTGCTCTCGAATTATTAATTTTGACAGAATCAAACGCACCTACGACTAGTTTCAATCCTTGTTTTAATGGATCTTGCTCTCGAATCCTCGTTTATGCTCAGGACCGTGCAGCTCTCAGGGGTGTTTCAATCCTTGTTTTAATGGATCTTGCTCTCGAATACTTGTCGAGAAATGCGCTCAAAAAGCCTTAGAAGTTTCAATCCTTGTTTTAATGGATCTTGCTCTCGAATCTGTCATTTCCCTTTACGGTATCCACCGTGTCACTATGTTTCAATCCTTGTTTTAATGGATCTTGCTCTCGAATAAAACAAAGATATTCTCAACAACCTGGAATACCCTGTTTCAATCCTTGTTTTAATGGATCTTGCTCTCGAATGGTTAGTTCTTCTATTTCATCTGCATTATCTTCAAGTTTCAATCCTTGTTTTAATGGATCTTGCTCTCGAATACGCCTAATACCTTTTTGGAGGAACTGAGCATGAAAGGTTTCAATCCTTGTTTTAATGGATCTTGCTCTCGAATTAGGGATATCACACGTTCATTTCGCGTGAGGCTGTCGGTTTCAATCCTTGTTTTAATGGATCTTGCTCTCGAATAAAAAAGGAACCAAAGCTGAATGGGTACTGGATGAGTTTCAATCCTTGTTTTAATGGATCTTGCTCTCGAATGAGCCCCTACAAGCGACGAATAGAACCACCCTGGACGTTTCAATCCTTGTTTTAATGGATCTTGCTCTCGAATACGTATCACGTCGAAGACATTACAAAAGAAACATGGGAGTTTCAATCCTTGTTTTAATGGATCTTGCTCTCGAATAAATCTGCCTGACTCTCTTTGCTTTATACCAACTCTGTTTCAATCCTTGTTTTAATGGATCTTGCTCTCGAATTTGAGATACTAAATAACACACACAAAGACATCACAAAGTTTCAATCCTTGTTTTAATGGATCTTGCTCTCGAATGATTTTTATCTGTTTACATACAAACCCACTAGGTTGTTTCAATCCTTGTTTTAATGGATCTTGCTCTCGAATCATTAGCCCGGAAGCTGCAGAATGGGGAGTCCCTATGAGTTTCAATCCTTGTTTTAATGGATCTTGCTCTCGAATCTTTTGAGATGAGTTTATCAGTTTCGGAAATCGAAGTTTCAATCCTTGTTTTAATGGATCTTGCTCTCGAATCAGGAATATCATTAATCCCCTGTAACAACTCCCCTAAGTTTCAATCCTTGTTTTAATGGAACAGGCGCAACATTTACAGGTTTCAATCCTTGTTTTAATGGATCTTGCTCTCGAATTTATAGTCTCAAGATCAAGACCTTCGTACTCTAAGTTTCAATCCTTGTTTTAATGGATCTTGCTCTCGAATACTCGTTCAAAGTTCATATCAAGCGTTGGATCAGGTTTCAATCCTTGTTTTAATGGATCTTGCTCTCGAATTTTTTATTTAGTATATTTTTGAAACTGCTTATTAGTTTCAATCCTTGTTTTAATGGATCTTGCTCTCGAATAGAAGATCTTTATCCGTGCCTGCAATGCCGATATGTTTCAATCCTTGTTTTAATGGATCTTGCTCTCGAATCTACGCTCTCTCTTTTTGAGAAAGCATATACGGGGGGTTTCAATCCTTGTTTTAATGGATCTTGCTCTCGAATTTGCATTGCTCTTAGTACACATCTTACTGATACAATGTTTCAATCCTTGTTTTAATGGATCTTGCTCTCGAATATGCTGCCTTTGAGACCATCCCGTCGGCTGCTGCGATGTTTCAATCCTTGTTTTAATGGATCTTGCTCTCGAATTTCGGAGGACAGAAAGCCGTGAAACACTTGAATCAGTTTCAATCCTTGTTTTAATGGATCTTGCTCTCGAATAAATATGCCTGAGTCTATGCAGACAGCTATAACAAGTTTCAATCCTTGTTTTAATGGATCTTGCTCTCGAATTGTTACGATTTCATGTGTTAGATTAGTAAGGTTTGAGGTTTCAATCCTTGTTTTAATGGATCTTGCTCTCGAATCATACCGTCCAGGCATGACAGCAGACGGCAGAGATTGTTTCAATCCTTGTTTTAATGGATCTTGCTCTCGAATGCAAGGGAATTGATGGCGGCCAAACTCTGGTACGATGGTTTCAATCCTTGTTTTAATGGATCTTGCTCTCGAATAATACTTATACTCAAGCGGCTTCCGGGCTTTCAATCCAGTTTCAATCCTTGTTTTAATGGATCTTGCTCTCGAATTTCAAGTTCGTGGAGATCGTTTACAAGCTCACTATCGTTTCAATCCTTGTTTTAATGGATCTTGCTCTCGAATAAACACAAGCGTGGGTGGGAGCCAGGAAGAGGACCAGGGTTTCAATCCTTGTTTTAATGGATCTTGCTCTCGAATTTCTCGCGCAGGGAGCAGGTCCAGCAAGTGGCAACCCCAGTTTCAATCCTTGTTTTAATGGATCTTGCTCTCGAATAGGGCAAAATTTTCCGTTATTTGGCTAGAAAAAGCCTGAGATTAGCCCTATATTAAAACTAAATTTCTTGTTGGGATATTATCAAACCCTTTATAAATACAAGAAAAACCTCTTCATACGCAGATATTACGGTAACAGCAATCTACGCACTTTCTAGAAGATCTAGAGGTCTTTGGATATAAGCCTTTTTGAATTATATCAAGGATTTCCTGTATAATCTTTTCGGCTTTTTTGAAATCAGAGGTTGTGATTTCTATTTCTTTGACAAGGCTGTTGCTGCGTGTAAAACAAATATATGCGCGATTAACTTCAATATTGTAGTTTTCCCGGATCAGAAGCGCCTGCAAGACGAGTTGAAACTTATAGGTTTTAAAGACCTTCTCTTTGTATTCGGCAAATTTGTATTCAAGGGGAGCGGCGGTTCCGTCTTCCAGAAACAGGACTTCATCAACAATTCCTTTTATATGGCGTTTTTTTGAGGCAATAAAAACATTGCTTTCTTTCCTGATGCAATCCAGACTTCTCCGGAGGTAGTCCCTGTTTGTAAGCTTTCTGGTCTCATGAACTTCGCGACCTTTCAAGACTTTAAACCTTTTTTCTTCGTGCTGCGGAATATCAAGACAGTACATATAATAAATGAAACGAGAACAAAACAAATACTCAAGCACGTCTGAAATTCTGATTATTGTTCCGAAATCCGTTTCAGCATATATACTGTCATCGCCTCCGATGTCGCTTTCAACATCTATTTGAGTGCCTGCTCTCAGACCATCCTCAACTATTATGGGCTCAGATTTTGTCATATCTTCCCTCTGGAAAACTTAGAGAAATTCGGAAAAATTCAGAAAAACTTGGTTATCACTTCGTCACTGACAAGATCCTTATCAAAAGCCTGCCCAATAAGCTGGACTTTTTTAAAAGATTGCTCATCCATAGGAAATATGTACACTGAGTCTTTTTCCGTATCGATCAGCTCTTCACATTCAAGCCCAAGAGACTCCCTATCATTTGTGTTCAGATCTCCCAGGAACACGCTTTTCTGAACCCTGTAAAGTCCATAACTCTTACAACAGTCGCTTACTTTCTGGCGAGTTCTGTTATCCGTAATGTCATATATTACCCAGACAAGCAAACCCAATCCCCTCTGTATAATTCCCATATTTTATATTATATTTTAGAGTCAATAGCATGACTAATTGTCTTACTGTATCATTTTCCAATCAAGCTGTTTGCAATCCTGTGGCAGTCGAACTGGATCGTATTTCCGATTTTTATGTTCCTGCCCCCGTAACTTATTTCTTTATCGAAGGTTTCATTGACAGCTTGGATCAGGACAGCTTTTCCTTCTTTATTAAGGGTTAACCCATTTGGAATAGTATCAAAAAAGCTGTCCATTACCTGTTTCTTTGAGAAAAGGTTGAAAACAGTCCTATCTATATGGATGCGGTACATCTCGATCAGGTCAAATACAAAAGACTTCTTATTATAGTCGTCTGTGTGGTTAAAACCGATATAAGGATCAAGCCCTGCTATAATGCACGCTTTTTCCACTTTCGAATACAGAATCCCATACCCGTAATTCAAAAGGCAGTTAAACTCATCCTTTGCAGGGTTCCGGCTTCTGCCATTGAATTTCCATTTGTCAGGCAAAAGGAAACTCAAAGCCGCAAAATAATTTCTGGAAGCCATCCCTTCAAGCCCCATAATTTTCCCGCGCATCTCATCAAGAGTTCCTTCAAGCGCTTCAAGCTGTGCCTTCGTTTCTATCATTGCAGCAATATAATCATCGAGTTCATCTTTCTGCTCGGGTCTGTTCTTTTTTAGGTCTTTCAAGAAAAGAATCTGGTTCTCGATTTTCTGCTCAACCCACCCTTTTGCAAGCCTGAACCCTTCCTGCCCTTCCGAAATCTCAAGCTGTCTTCTCCTTATAAAGGTTGTGCTTCCCAGCTTTGAATGCCAAACCCGCCCGTAAGGGTTCCCGAAGTTATCCAGAAAAACGATATCGATATTATTTTCCACTGCAAATTTGATGGCATCAGTGGTAATGGTTGCAGAAGTTGTAATGAGGATGCTATCCACTTTCTTTTCTGAGACTTCAAAGACTTTGTCTTCGTTTTTGACAAGGAAACAGTTATTCTGCTTTTTCAAGAAAGAGCCGTGAGAATTGATTACAAGCTGCATCTTTTCACCGTCCCGAAACCGCGGGAAACAGATTTTCCAAGGCCAAAATAGTCTGGAATGAGGAAATTCGTGATAAAAGAGCCTTTAAATACAATAATTTCATTTCCTTTAAGGTTTGAACGGCAAGATTTAAGCTCAGTATGGCACTTGATCTTTTCAGGCACTTGATAACCGAGGGATTTGGACATGGAGAGGATATTTCCAATCAAATTTTTATTTAGCAATTCTGCTCTCTGTTCTTTATCAAAGGAAAGATATTTCCTAAAATTTTCCTGATTAAGTGCAAACCATGGCGTTATAAACTCATATTTGATGAGCTTCTCTGAGATGCCGAAATCTTCCTTTTTGTAAGTAATCCCTCGTTCAACTATCTCATATTCATTACCATTGAGGTTGATCTTTTCATATTCATCATATATTTCCTTCAATACCTCTGCACCCTCATTAATTCCAACAATAATAGGCTTCCCATCTATCATTTTGTACTGGACCATTGGATACCGATAAATGAGTTTATCAGTGTCGTGCTGGTGTAGGAGATTATATTCATTGAATCTATTAGCAAAAAATCCCCTGAGCTGAGCGCCAGATTCCTTTATGGGACAAGTGGAAGTGAGTGTTAAAGTGAAAACGAGAAGATTCATATTATCAAACTCGAAATTTCATTATCATTTTTAAATTGCGCACCGATTTCGAAATCATAATCAATTTCACAAAAAGTAATTCCCCTAATTTCTTGTTTGTTTTTTAATACGTACCAGTAAGGCACCTTGATTTCGAACAAACGGCGCTTTGAGGGGGGAAGTCTCAGGGCTTCATCTCTGAAAACAAGTGGAATTACAGGAATCTGTAGGTAATCCATTTTTCTTGTAACTTCATTATTATCTTCTCTGTTTGGATTATCGAAGACTCCAGATAGTCTCTCTTGTGTTTTTTCATATTGTGTACTAGAATCAATAAAGTTCTTTGAATCTTCAATTTTAATCTTAGAGTAAACATTATCAACTATTCGTATAAGATCAGCCTCTGTTAAATTCTCAGGGGAGCTTTCAAAAGATTGAAAAGAGCTTGTCAATAGTCCAGTTGAATCTGGATCGTAAATCCTTTTTGAGACGTCTGATGCTTTAAAAATGAATATGTGGGTATCTGTTTTTTTTCGTCTTCTATTCACTCTTCCAGCTCTTTGGACAATTGCATCCGGAGGGGCACATTCACAGAACATGACATCAAAATCTATATCTAACGACACTTCAACAACTTGTGTAGCAATTAGGAGTTTACTCTCTTCAATGAAGCTTTCTTTTTTTATTCTATCTTCCAATGTAAATTTAGAGTGGTAACAAACAGGATTTAAATAACTTAATTTCTCATACAATTCCTGGCATTTTGCAACATTATTAACAACTACCAGTGTTTTTTTACCATCATACACTGATTGTTCGATATCTGAAATTGCATCGTCAATATACTTGTCATATGTAGTATACTTATTTCTGCATGAATTTAACAAAAAATTGTCTTTTATCACTTCTACAGAAGGAAATGCCTTTGATAAAAGATTTGTAAGATAGGCAGGCATAGTTGCACTCATGAGCATGAATCTAGCTCCGAGCCTCGAAAAATGTTCAATCGATTTTATAACGAGACCCAATGTCCAAGAGTCGTATGAATGTATTTCATCAATTATTATAACGGCGTTAGCTGCATTCGCTTCAATGAGTGTCCATTTTCCATGATTGAATCCTGTTACCAGCAATTGATCAATTGTAGCTACAGTCACAGGCTTTATAAAGGATTTATCAAACAGTACACTTCTTTCTATTGGATTATCCTCTTCTTCCTGGAACATAAAAGAAGCTGTAGAATGTGTTAGCCCTACATTTCCCTTTCCAAAATAATCTTCAAGACGTAAAAAAATACTATTTGCTGTAACCATTGTTGGCAACAAATAGATTAATTTACCCCCGCCCATATCCTCTAAATTATTTAATGCCCATAAGAGCGATGCTTCAGTTTTCCCACTGCCAGTAGGTGCAATTGCAATTACGTGACCTAATGTGCTGGCACACTCTTTTTGAAATTCTGTCAAACCGGTGAAATTGATGTTCTTCAGTTTACACCTTTTTTCAATTTCAGAAACCAGTTCTATAGATTTAGTTTGCAAACTATAATTGACATCTGAATCTGAAGAACCATACCAATCTGAATAGTGCAAGATAGCTTTTAAAAGCAGGTAAGTTGGCCTAATTGCCTCACGACTACTTTCTTCTTGGAAAATTTTGGCAACAAAATTATTCAAAAATTTACTTGCAGTTTTGTATGGATCTATATTCTTCATGCTCAATTTAAAAAGAGAATCTGGGAAATCATAGCCTTCTTTTTCAAAAATTTGTTTTGCCAAAAGCAATGCCTGGTTTGCTCCATCATCAATTACAGATGGTATCTCATTTGTTCTTTCTTTTTCAAAAAAAGACATATTTGGATTGATTGCTTTATGGTGACCTAAAACAGCAAGAGCTTCAATTGGAAGTTTTCCAATCAATAACCCTTCCTTTTGCATTAAAGCAGCACTACCATAGACAGCATATATGAAAGATACAAGCTCATGCCTGTAATTTTCACTATAGTTAAAATGATTGCCTTTTTGTTTTGCAGCCATCATTTGCTGAAATATATCTGTACATTTTCCAATGTCATGTAGAACTACACTTAAAAGAGAACTCTTCAAAAAGCGACTTTCATCAAAATCAAATTCCTGACTAAACCTTTGAATCTGTTTCTTTTTTGCCTCAACTGTCTGTTTCCAGGCTCTATAAGAAGCATTAATATGTTCGTCATATAGTTGGTCAGGTTTAGCCCAAATAACGCAATTCATAACAACACAACATTTCTTCCATTTACAGTATATCCATCGATTTCTGTTTTCAATATAACAGGAGTACTTACAAAAGTGAATTTTTGACGTTCACCTACTCTTCTTTCATCCCCTTCAAAAATGAATCTTGTAGGCAAAAGAAATACTTGAGGCGTGTTTACTGTTTTAATTATTGGGAGTTGGCTAAAGTCTATGTCGTTCTTGTAGAGATTTGAGAGATCTCCAGGTAGAATTGTATACTCAAACTTTTTTAGTTTACATTTTTTCTCTTCAATAATCTCTCCAATCTTGCATGTTTTAAATAAATCATCACTGTTTCCAACAGTTAAAGGATATACAGGCGATAGAAATGCAGATCTTAAATGCTCTAATTTTCCAAGCTCATTGCATCCGAAATAAAATGTAAACAAGTTGTCATATAAATATTCTCGAACCAAAACACTATAATGTCTACGATTTTTAATATCGTCCTTAGTGTAGTTCTTCTCTTTACCCGTAAGTTTCCTATAATTCCATAGGTCTCGCATTAAACCTTTATTAAAGCCATAGACTCCTATTAGAATCTCATTTTCTTCTACAAATTTATGAACTGACTCTAAGGACAATCCCAGAGCTGCACCCATCATCCCAATTATTGTTGTTTTAGGGGGTAATGGGAGTGTTTTGTGAAATGTATGATTTTCTGGAGATCGAAAAGAAGCAGTTAATGATACCCCTTCCACTGAAAAGATAAACATAGTTATCACTGCTTATAATATTCATCGATCCATCTTGCCATCTCTTCAAATGCTTCCCCTATAGATTTTGCGTTCACGATATCATTAGCAAAAAATCCTTTTCTCATGCCAATAACCGAAGATATTATTTCAGGTTCATAATCTTTCAGAGTTTCCTCTATGATCGGAACATTAATTGTATTTCCTTCAAGTTTTACACTCTCAAGAAAAATAGGGTTTTTAGTACTTAACATAGCAGCAATCACAAACTTAGGAGCAATATCCGCAAGGAACCTACTTTGTCTGCCAGAAGCCCACAAATTTTTGATAGCTTTAAGTAAATCTTTAACCCTTGCCGCTTTCTCCTGGTTGTCAATGTACTCCCTAGATTCATCCTTTCCAACTCTGTCAAGTTCAATTAGTATAGTTCCCCTATAAAGACCGGAATGAATCTCTGTCTCAAAGATATTAGGGTCTCCTCCAGCTTTTACGCCCATGTAGTTTGTACCGAAATCTAAATCCCCTTGATATGGATTCAGTGCTATTAAAGGCGAAACTCTCACTACAGAAGTTCTCTTAGTAGATCCTCCCTTAGTATTTCCATCTCCACTCTCGGTTCCCATATATCCGAAAAGATCGTCATCAATGAATTTATCAGGCTCTTGTCGAGTAGTAGCAGCTCCCTTTGCTTGAGATGCAGCAACTCCTTCCGATAATTCTCTGCCTAATACCTCAAGCTGATTTCTCAATGCCCTTCTAATAGCTTGAGAAGATACGTAAGGATATTCTTCAACGCCTACAGATATTTTTTTGATATTAGACATATTATCTGCTTCTTTGTCCGATCCGTTCAGTGAAGCAAATGATACTGACGTTAAATACGTCAAAGTTAATGCTTTTGCAGATTTCATTCCTCTTTATTCCTCCATTATACATGTGAAATTAATTTTGACTTTTAGCATTAAATGTATTGAGTGCAGCAATCATACAAAACTGTTTAAATTCTTGGAAGTTATTCTCAAATTCTTGCCCCTTTCCATACAAGTCAGCAGTAACTAAAGCTCCATATTTGATCTGAATTCGATTGATTTCATTCAAGAAATCTTCTGGCTTTCTCGTTCTTCTTAACCTGAAAAGATCACCTTTCCCTTTGCGACCAGCAGTAGCAACACTAAACCCGATTGTTTTTCCCAAACTAACCGCCGTATCAATAATTTCCTGATCCACTTTATCATTACCCTCTTTCAATATTTTCTCATATTCAATAACAAAATCATGTATAGGCTTTATGTATCGTTTTTTTGACTTGTTGATATGAAATGCGTACTGCTCGATGAGTTCAAGTATGCTATTTTTCTTAAGAATACGCTCACAGACTTTGTTTCTTATCAGAGTCTTATTGTCATTTTTCTTTTGGTCATAATCGATAAGATTTTCCATTACTTCTTTTAAGTTGATTTTTTTCTTCTCTATTTTATCGAATAATCGGAACAAATAAACAGAATCGTTGAACGGCCAAATCATTTTTCCCATTTGAGTGTCCCCTAAAGCCCTAGTATTTATTATATAGAACTCAAGAGGAGCTTTCAAAATAAATACATCAAAAAGTTTTTCTAAATCAAGTTCAAATTCACTTCCATCAGTCGGCGTCTTGCGTAAAAATGTTAAATATAAAGAATACAAAAAAGAGAAAAATTGCTCAAACGGATGTTGGAAAAAAAATCCAAGATTATTTTTAAAATTTATTAATAGGTTTGGATCCTCGATTTTTTCTGCTTGAAAAGAATCATACACCTCACTCATTTTAATAGGACTTGAAGAATAGGGGAAATAAATATTGTAACTGTCATTATTGTACACGTAAAAACCATTTACTGGCACAAATTTCCCTAAGAAATCACATTTCCAACAAACTTTTTCAGGACTTCCACCGTTGGAATTAAAGGATAATACACCGGAAGAACCGGTAATCATGGGATATACAGTACCCCCAATTTCAGATAATGAATGAGAAGCTTCCCCACAAATGAAACATCTCCCTTTTTCTTTTCCCTTCTTTACTTTGATATCAACTTGAGGCCGAATTGCATTTGGCCCATCGATCAATAAGTTATTTGAAGAAATCTTTAGCCCCGTTTCAGAAAGAAAACTGTCAAATCTATCTTGTAAATGTGAATATTCAGGAGGAAGTACTTTTTTCTTAATCTTTTTCCCTGCTTCATTCACTTCAATAACATCATATTTGACCTGTTTTGCAGTCATTCTTGGTGGTTTATTAAAAATTAATCCAGCAATACCCATGGCTTTTACTTTTGGGAAACGTACAAATTTGTCTTCTTTTGAATCATAATAAAATCCTTCTTTCTTCTGCTTTTGCTTCTCAGTTGATTTATTGTAGTATTGATCTAAAAGTGACTTATAGGATTTATTAAATAGTGCAGTTAGATTATCTTCATTTCCCTTAAAGGTAAGTCCTTCGTCAGTGAGTCGCATTTCTACATCCAATTTTGAAGGATCCTCTTTTTCTGCTATTTTATATAAACCAAGTAATCCCGAATCCATCCAGAAATGACTAAGTTTAGGAAAAATAATTTCTAAAAAATCATCTTTATTTTTTTGATTTGTCATGGACATTACCTTCAAGTCAATTTTGCTTTTGTGCGCACTCTTTAGATAAACACAGTTATTGATATGACACAAATTTTATACATTTTAACAGTATATTACTTTTTAAAGTTCCTAACTACTTATATCTTTCTAAAATCTAAACCTCAGAACTAATTTATCCATTATATCATGTTCATTTGAGAATTGTCTTATACGTGTTAACCATAAACATGTACTATTCATATAATATATATTCTTTTTCAGTTTAGAGTTAAGTAGTTTAGATACGAAGTGAAATGTAAATATCTAATCCATAAGTAAAACATTTAACCCACCCCCGCAATAATAAGCATCTAATGTCAAAGCTTACACTTATCTCCACAATCTATTCCCTTGAACCTGTCATCATCTGTATAACACGGCTATCCCCTTCAAAAATAATATTGCTGTCAGAGGAAGGGGCGCCTGATAAGAAGGTGCAGTCTGAGGAAATGATTGAAAAAACGTTTAAAAACGCACTTGTGGTTGAGAAAAAGTACACATCTGTTTATGATACTGTGCGCGTGGCAAAAGATGTTGCTGAGCTGATTGAGCAGGAACATGCTGAGGCAACCAGGTAATTGTCAACGTGTCAGGCGGGCGGAAGCCGCAGGCTTTTGGAGCACTTTTCGGGGCGTATGCAAGGAATGATATGGTGCAGAGAGTTGTATATGTGACCGAAGAGGATAGTTTTATGATTGATTTTCCGGTGCTGAGTTTCAATCTGTCGGAAACAAAAAAATTGATACTCGAAGAGATCCAGAAAGGAGTATCCTCGGTTACCAAGATAGCTGCAACTGCCGGAATCTCGAAGGGCATGACTTACAACCACCTTCGGAAACTCAAAGCAATGGGTTACATAGCCGATGGGGAAAGCGGATACATTATAACCGATGCCGGAAGGATCGCTTCGATCTGATTTAGGAATACCCCACTCGCTCCCACTTTCCAAGGGTCTATAATTCATCCATTACTCAGGATAGTCACAGGAGCCACTTTCTTTTTTCTCAAGGGCTTGTAGGTATTCCAGGACAGCAAGGACATATGTAGAGTGGGACCAGGCAAGGGGGAGAACCGAGAGAGGTCTGCCTCCGTCGTCGATCTGTTCCGAGAAAAGGCCAGTGGGATGGGCGTGAGCTGCGCACCATTCAAGGAGTTCGAGAGCCCGGTCAAGGTTGCCGACTGCGGAGTGTCACTGGGACAGCCAGAGCGTGCAGATAATCCAGCTGTTCATATAGCCAAAGTAGGTGTCGTGAAGATACCTAGCAATCCCGCCTGAAGGGCGTTTAAGCTCCTGTTCTATCGCCTCCATAGTCTGGACTACCCTGATATCGTCGGGAGGAAGAATTCCGAGGTACCAGACGGCAAAGACCGAAGAATCAAGAGTAGCATCATTAAGTCCACGGCGGAAGCGCCTCAGTCTTTCATCATAAAGCTTCTCCAGAATAGACTTTCGGACGCGCTCGGCAGCTTCTTTCCAGATATTTGCATTGTCATAATCCCCAAGCGAGCGGGAGAGTTCATAAGCTCCGTTAAGCCCGGCGTAGACCGTACATGCACTGTAGGTATGCACGCCTTTTCGTTCCTCCCAGAGATCGAAGCTCGAAATCGGAAGGTCTGTTTCCCTGTCAATTGCCTTTACGAGATAATTAGCTGTGGGGAGTACAAGCCTTCTGTAGTACCTGCCTGTTGTCCAGACACTCTTTTCAATCTTCCAGTTATTATAGAGGGCATAAAGAGGAAGCCCTGTCTCATCGATCTGGATCATAGGCACAGGATGCCAGGTGCTCCCGAAGTCTCCGGCAGGCGTGTATTTGTGAAGGAAGTTGCCTCTGGGCGTGATAGTTTTTGCGAAAAACTCAAACGTCTCAGCAGTCAGGTGATGGTACCGTGCCCGATCAAGCGCAAGGCATACCCATGCTGCATCCCTGGGCCAGCAGTAGCTGTAAAGATCCGCTCCGAACTGTTTTATATCCGAATCGCAGGATGCAATTATCGAGCCATTAATGTCCATATGGGCGACAACTGCAAGCAAGCTTCTGTAAAAGCACTTTGAGACACGCTGAGGCAATTGAGACATCCTGGCAGATTCCGGAAGAACTGATACCTGCTCAATAAATGAATTCCAGAAATTGAAGTTGTGATGGAATAGGGCTTTTCTTCCGGCTTCCGCTACCCGTTTATGAATTTGAAGCACGCTTCGGTATTTCTTTCCAAGCGCTATCCAGTAGTGCAGCCTTGTCGCCTCCCCTGGTTTCAACTCAGGAAGAGTCCAGCCAAGCGTGGAGTCCACTGAACCATGCGCTACAGGGTTTCCGCTCAGGGAAGCATCACTTTCCATATCTCTCCAGGTACCTTCAAGCCCTTTCCACTCTGCAGTTCCAACCGCGTACTGGTCAAATGGAGGGTCACTCGCGTGCAGAAAATAGCGGTCGCGTTTGTAATGGATAAGCGTATTTTTATCAATTACAGCAGTTTCTCCGATTTTGGTCTCAAGAATTTTGTAGTTCTGGTTTGAGAAAAAACGCAGGCGTTTGACCAAATTTGAGGTATTCCTTATCTCAAAAGTCCTGTAGAAAATGTTTACCGAAGGGTGGACAGCTTCCCAGACTGTAATTTTCAGCCCTAATTCAGGATTTTCGAATATTGTTTCCCCTATATTTGAGATAATTCCCCTGCAAACCTCAGGAACTTCCTCACTAACGATCTCAATATCAGTTTTCCCTACTACTTCCTTGCTTTTTCCAGAGATCTCAATAATACGCTCACAGAAATCTTCCTTAAACTCGGACTTATACCTCTGTTGAATCTTCCAGTTTTCAAGCCAGCTACAATAAAGAGAGTCAAGGTCACATATCCCAGCCTTTATCCTGTTCCCATGATTCTCAAGCCCCACATATGGGAAATAAATATCCCTTATCGTCCCCTTTTCGTCCTCACAAATCAGGATTCTCCCATTTCCAAAAATTAACGGCCTAATTCAGGATGCCTCCTACTATCCTTTAAATTCTTGACCCTCAATTAATAGCCTGTCAAAGCATTTAAGCTTCAACAGAAATTCAAAAATAAATGACTCCAACGTTGAATCATTTTTTAAATATAACCCTTCACGAGAGATGAATGTATTACCACAAATAGTTTAGTATACGGAATTCCAGGGGGAACTGAATTTTATCCCTGTCAGATTTATCAAAATGTTAGCTAGAAATAATTTTAACTGTTGATATAATATTTATAATTATTATCAGCTCAATTGAACCCAGGGGGAGACATGCGTTTTATATAACATTTTTTTTAAAATGAAATTAGATTTTCCCGCAAAATCAATTTAATTTCTTATTAAGTATATATACAAATTTAATAAGAAAGTTTATATTTTATTGCGTTATCTTACTAGGTGATTTATAAAAACGAATATTAAAGGTACTCACATACATAGAATGCGTGTTTATGATGTCTTACGTGAAAAAAGCATGTCCCGTTTGTGGGAAAGAATTTTTTGTTCTTAGAAAAGCTGAGGAAAAGGCGACTTATTGTACTCTGGCGTGCCTGACAAGAGCTCAGGATATTGAGTCCAGAGGTGTGACCTTCCCGGGTTTTGTCGATCATTTGTAAAAGAGATTAAAAATATGGAGAACATCCTGCAAAGGGGAATGTTTTCCAAACTTTTTATTTTCCAGGATCTATTTATTTTCCAGGATTTATTTATTTTCCAGCCAGTTTTTTTGCTGTCTCGGTTACAAGCCTGCCCTGATAGCGAGCCATCGCAAGCTCATTTTCTGAAGGCTGGCGAGTGTTATTTTCTCCTGCAATCGTTGTAGCTCCGTATGGGCTGCCGCCTGTAATTTCATCCATTCTCATCTGCCGGGTTTCAGAATAGGGAAGCCCGACAATGACCATTCCTAGATGGAACAGAGTTACATAAGCAGTGAGGAGTGTGGATTCCTGACCTCCATGCTGCGTCTGACTCGAAGTAAAGACGCTCCCTACCTTTCCAACAAAAGCATTTTTAGCCCATAACCCTCCAAGACCATCAAAAACCGTACGCATCTGAGCAGTCATATTCCCGTAACGTGTTGGCGCCCCAAAAATAATGGCATCTGCACCTGCAAGTACGTCTTCGTACATGCTTCTGGTCAGTACAGGAATATGGGCAAAAAGATTTTTCGTTTCAATTGCCCCCATCTTTTCCAGAACCTCATAAGGTAGAGTTTCAGGCACCTGATAAATCTCTACTTCGGCTCCTTCAACCTCTCTTGCTCCTTCAGCTACAGCTTCTGCCATTTTGTAAATATGACCATAAATACTATGGAATACCACGCTTACCTTAACCATTCAAGTCCCCCATTAAACTGATTGAAATACAGATAAAGCGGTCTCAACTATAGTGAAGTCAGTTGATAATCCGCGGAAAACCTGAATCCCTTCTTAAAAATATATTCTGATGCCTTATATAGCTTGTTGGCAAAAGTTAACTTTCTATTCCTAGCTTTGTTTCCTTAGTCCATATCCTGATATCTAATTCGTATCCCTGATTTTTGGTTATCTATTCCTGCTTTACTTTATTACCATGCCCGAAGGCAATTTAAAAAATAAATTTCAGAGTACAAATTCCTGATAAATAATACGTATCAAAATAGTTATTAGGATATATGCTGTATAGGCTGGACATGCCCTCTCTTTCTGTCGTAATGCCTTCTATGAATGAAGAAGAAACCATCCGTATCTGTATAGAGAAAGCCCAGTCTATATTCAAAAAATATGGCATAGAAGGGGAGATAATAGTTGCTGACAACTCTTCCGACAGAACCGCAGAGATTGCAGCTTCAATGGGTGCAAAGGTAATAGGTCCAATAAAAGGATATGGAAATGCTTACCTTAAAGGGCTGGCTGAAGCTAAGGGGGATTATATTGCGATTGCAGATGCCGACAATACATATGACCTGCTTGAGCTTGATAGATTCCTTGATCCTCTTATGGCAGGAGAAGCGGATTTTATAATAGGCACGCGGCTTAAAGGCGATATCAAAAAAGGAGCTATGCCCTGGCTGCACCAGTATATAGGCAATCCCCTCCTGACAGCAATGCTGAATTTCCTGTTCGGGACGAAAATTTCGGACGCTCACTGTGGAATGCGAGCTTTTACAAAAGAAGCGCTTGAGAAAATGAATCTTAAGACACGTGGCATGGAACTTGCATCCGAAATGGTGATCGAAGCTGCAAAATGCGGGTTGAGGATTAAAGAAGTCCCCATAACCTATTACCCCCGCCGGGCTCCTTCCAAACTGCGTTCATTTCAGGATGGATGGAGGCATGTGAGATTTATGATGCTGTACCGCCCCCTGCCATTTCTCTTTCTGCCTGGAGCCGTGGTTTTTGCGCTCGGAGTCCTGATAACCGGTTCCCTCCTGCTTAGCGGAGATGCGGCAGAGAACAGGCTGCATTCTTTTATTCTGGGTTGTATGCTTCTGATCTTCGGAGGACAGACACTGTCTACTGGCGGCTATATGAAAATGTACGGCATTGTCCGCGGCGTATACCCTAAGAATAAAGGCGGTACTCCAAACTGGTTGAATTACCATTCCCTTGAAAAGGAACTGCTTGCAGGTTCTCTTATTCTTGGGGCAGGCATACTGTTAGGACTGAAAGTAGTATACACCTGGATCAGCTCAGGGTATGGGTCCCTCTCGGAAGTGAGAAGTGCAGTGATTTCAATGGTTTTTGCTTTTATCGGTCTGCAGATGATCTTCTCGGCAATTGTCCTGAGCGTAATGCTCCTTGAAGTGGACACGGACTGGTAAGTGGTGAAATGAGAATTGCCTTTGTGTACGATGCTGTCTATCCATGGGTCAAAGGCGGCGCAGAAATGCGTATTCATGAGCTGGGGAAGCGGCTCCTGGACAGAGGGCACGAAGTACATATTTACGGGATTAAATGGTGGGAAGGCGAAGATACCTTTGAATATGAAGGCATGATCCTTCACGGAGTCTGTAAAGCCCGAGATCTGTATGTAAACGGCAGGCGTTCAATTTCTGAGGCAATAATCTTTGCTGCTAAACTGTTCCCAGAACTCAGGAAAGAAAACTTTGACCTTATAGATGTGAGTGTCTTTCCCTATTTTTCCTGTTTCACTGCAAAAGCAGTCTCAGTCCTGAAAAAAGCCCGATTAGTGCTTACCTGGCATGAGGTATGGGATGATTACTGGTACGAGTACCTGGGGAAGGCAGGTTTTTTCGGATGCTTAGTCGAAAAAATGACCTCAAAATTATCTGAAAATAATATTGCAGTTTCAGGCTGGACTAAGGACAGGCTTGAAGCACTGGGAGTTCCGCGAGAGAAAATTACAGTAATTCCCAACGGGATCGACCTTAAAAGAGTTTCCAAGATTGAGCCCGAAGGTGGAAAAGTTCACTCAGGTTTTGAAAGCAAAAAATATGATGTTATTTTTGCAGGCCGCCTTATAAAGGAAAAAAATGTCGACCTGCTTATTAAAGCGGTCGCACTTCTTAAAACCGATTTTCCAGAGATCAGGTGCTGTATTGTAGGCGATGGACCAGAGAAGACAGCACTTGTAGAGCTTGCAAAGATAACTGGAATTTACAGAAATGTAGAGTTTGCAGGTTTTCAGGAGTACGGGGCGTTGATAGGGAAAATCAGGGCTTCAAAGATACTTGTGCTGCCTTCAAGCCGGGAGGGGTTTGGGATGGTAGTTATCGAGGCTTTTGCCTGCGGAGTGCCAGTAGTGACGGTAAAAGCGAAGTACAATGCTGCGCAGGGGCTGGTTGAAAATGGAGTTGATGGATTTGTTGTGGAGCCTACAGAGGGAGAAATTGCGAAGGCTTTGCATAAAATAATCGGGAAAAACCAAGACTATAGAAAGATTTCAGAAGCTGCACTTCGAAAAGCTGAAAATTATGATTGGGAGAAAATAATTAAGGAAATTTGTTTAGTTTATCAAGGTTATATGGAAAAACCCCTAAAATAAGAGTCTTTTTTTCAAAAGGATAAGGAATCTCAGGAAAGCTGTAAGAAGTTCGCTGTTCCGAGGAGAGACAATCAATACCGAAGTAAACTAATTTTACTTATTTAGTAATCTGATTTTACTTATTTAGTAATTTAATTTATTATACTTCTATAAAAAAATAAATAAAATCTAACTTTTATAAGAAAAGTAATTAAATCTCTACTCCTATTATTTAGTGGGGTATGGAAAAACGGTTAAATAATAATCATATTATTTAGTGGGGAGTATAGAAAAGTATTAAATAATATCCCATGTGTCAGTAAGCTAGACGGCTGTTTCAGGTTATTTACAGCAGTTTGGACAATTAAAAGCCTATCATATTTCAGATGCCACTTTGGAGCAATTATATCACTGATACTTTTCAAGTATGTGGAGGAAATGTTACAAAGGATTAAAACGAATATCCCATGTGTCAGTAAGCTAGATGGCTGTCTCAGGTTATTATGGCAGTCTGGACTATTAAAAACCTATCATATTTCAGATGCCAGTTGGGAGCAATTATATCATCGATACTTTTCAAGTATGTGGAGGAAATGTTACGTACGGTTCGAGAGGTCAATTAGAGAATCGAGGGATCTATACAATAGGATATCCAGCTTATTTTCCAGACGCTTATTCCATCCAGAATGATTACATATCGAACAAACTTGATCTCTCGATAATAATCCCGGTTTACAATGAAGAAGAAAACATACTTGAACTTTACGAAAAATTGTGCTGTGTTCTTTCGGTACTGGACAAAAGATATGAGATAATTTTTGTAGATGATGGCTCGACTGACAATACATTCGAGACAATAAAATCGATTCAGGACAGTAATATAAGAATTCTGAGGTTTCAGCGGAACTACGGAAAAGCTGCAGCTCTCTCTTGTGGGTTTAATAAATCGAGAGGAGAGTATGTTATTACTATGGATGGAGACCTGCAGGATGACCCCAAAGAAATTCCAAGATTCCTTGAGAAATTAAAAGAATTTGATATGGTTTCCGGCTGGAAAGTCAAAAGACAGGACCCCTTATCAAAAACTCTTCCCTCAAAATGCTTCAATAAATTAACCCGATTTATCACAGGAGTAAAAATTAATGATTTTAACTGCGGATACAAAGGATACCGAAGAGAGGTTGTAAAAAATATAAATTTATATGGAGAGTTTCATCGTTATATTCCAGCTCTAGCTCACTGGAAAGGTTATACTGTAGGGGAAATAGAAGTCGAGCATCATCCTAGAATCCACGGAAAATCGAAGTACGGAGCCGAAAGACTATTTAAAGGATTTCTTGACCTGATAACAGTCACTTTTTTAATGCTGTATAAAAAAAGGCCTCTGCATATGTTCGGCGGCATAGGCATGCTACTGGGTTTTTCAGGGATAATTATTTCTCTATACCTCTTCTCGCTATGGGTCACAGGTACAAGGATAGGGGATAGACCTCTTCTTATGCTGGGGATACTGCTTACAGTAATAGGAGCACAATTTATCTCCCTTGGATTGATCGGAGAACTGATTACAAACTCCAGAAACAATGATGACTATATTATAAAGTTTGATAGCCATGAACTGGAAAACGGCAGGTAAATTCATAGTTAGCCTGGGGCTGCTATGGTATCTTTTAAGTAAACTAGACGTAAAAGCCATTTATGAAGTTTTTACTGAAATGAATCTGGTTTTGCTTTCCTTTTCCCTGCCTCTTATAGTTCTCATGTACTTAATGAAAGCCAGAAAGTGGCAAACTTTGCTTAACTGCATAGATATCAGGATTCCGATTCTCCGATCTCTTGAAATCATTCTAATAGGCACATTTTACGGAGCTCTTACTCCGGGCAGGACAGGTGAAGTCTCAAGGGCTTTTTATCTGGACTCTGAGAAATCAAGAAGCATACCAACCATAATAATGGACCGGATAATAGACGTTATCTGCCTGATGTTTTTAAGTGTGCTTGCAATAGCTTTCTTTTTTAATGATAGGAATTTAATCTATCTCATGACATTTATCATGTCGCTTTCCGTTGTCGGAATAGTCATTATTACAAATGAAAAAGCAGTTACTCTGTTTTTTAGGATTTTTTTTAAGAATAAAGAACACAAGGAAAATTATATAAAAACAATGAGGGAAATCACTGAAAACAAAAGAGTTCTTTCCAAGGTTTTCTTATTAACTTTAGGATATTATCTGGTAAACCTGGTTGTATACTGGATAGTAATAAAATCATTAAGTCCGGCTTTAAATAATATTCTTACTTTTTCGCTGCCAATAATCGTAGTTCTAGGCAATTTCCCTATATCAATATCCGGATTTGGAATTCGAGAATTTGTAAGTGTCACAATCTTCAATCTGCTGGGCGAAAACTTAGCATACGGATTTTCCTGTCCTGTAATTCTTTATTTTTTAACATCCCTGTCCCCGGCACTTTTTGGATTCTTGCTCACTCTAAAAAAGCGATACTGAAAATCCGTATCCATTAATTATAAAAATAAAAAACTTACTTCAGGTGAATCATTAAGAATTATTAAAACAGGATCTGGGAATAAAACAAAATCGGGAAATAAAACAGGATCTGGAAATAAAACAAAATCGGGAAATAAAACAGGATCTGGAAATAAAACAAAATCGGGAAATAAAACAGGATCTAGAAATAACTATTAAAGTAATGTAACAAAGTACTACCTAAAAATAATTTATAATTTGCTGAAAGAAAACAAAGTAAAGAAACTGATATTATAGTCCAGGTAGGGTCAGATTGAATTCTGAGGGAGATAAAGTGGATCAGGCGGAGATACCGATCAACGAGAATTTTCAAAGTGGAAATTACAAAAAGTACAATTCCAAAAATCCACTGATGGGGATGGTTATATCAAATTTTATTGAAAATTTAAAAGCTACTGTAACTCCACTTGAGAATATAAACAGAATCATTGATATCGGCTGTGGGGAAGGATTTATCATTAACTGCCTTGACTTTTCTGATATTACAGGCGTGGATATCTCTAAAAGCGCACTTAAGCTTGCAAGGGATAAAAACCGGAATTTTAATTTGTGTGCAGGAAGCGTGTACGAACTTTCATTCAAAAACGACAGTTTTGACCTTGCTATAGCAACCGAGGTTCTTGAACATCTCGAAGAACCGGAAAGAGCTATTCAGGAAATCAGGAGGGTTTCAAGAAATTACTGTGTATTCAGCGTACCTAATGAGCCGTATTTCCGCATAATGAACTTCTTAAGAGGGAAGAATCTAACGCGGTTTGGGAATGATATCGAACACGTTCAGAACTGGAGTTCGAAAGAGTTTGTGGAATTACTAAGAAAGTATTTTAAAATTTTAGAGGTCCGAAAACCCTTCCCCTGGACAATGGTGCTGTGCAAGAAATAAAAACCAACGAGCACACTGGCAGGAAACCTGTGAGCTGGACATTATGAAGTTGGAATTGAAAAGAAAATTATCTTAATGAGCTAATTGAAAAGAAGTTACTTTAGAAATTATCTTAATTAGAACTAATTGAAAAGAACTACCTTAGAAATTATCTTAATTCGAGCTTAATTTCATGAGCAAAAACATAACAAAACTCAGAAAACAGGGGGGATATACTATAGAAATTAAGAAATTTATTGAGCCCAGAAAATTAAATTATAAAAATCTTAACAGGTTACATGATTATGGTTCGGTTTTAGCATTATATGTTTTTCTAACAGTTATATTTACCTACCCTGTTGCATTTAGGATAAAAACCGATATTCCGGGAATGGCTGGGGACTCTTTTCAGTGGATGAGAATATTATGGTATACAAAAATAGCTATATTCGAAACAAACTTAACAACTTTAACACACGACAATTTGCTTTTTTACCCGAATGGCATAGAATCAATGCCCTTCCCTTCAGCATTTAATCAAATAATGTACTTATTGCTATCTCCCTTTTTAGAGCTTCATGTCATTTATACCATTCTCTGGCTGCTAACATTTATTATAGGAGCATTCGGGTGTTACCTGCTTGTAAAATACCTTACAGGAAACAAATACGCTGCCTTTATTGCAGGGATTGTTTTTGCGTTCTCTCCTTATCATTTTTCAAGAGGCCTATATTTTTTTGGCGCAACTACAATCCAGTGGATCCCCTTTTGCGCTCTGTATCTTATAAAAACAGTTAAAGAGGGAGGAATGAAAAACCCTGTTATTGCAGGTGTATTTTTCATTCTCGTAGCAATGAGCGACCTGCAGTATATGGTATTTATGGGAATATTTGCAGGACTCGTACTTTTATATGATTTCTACTGGAATCTGGATCTGAATAAGGAGTTTTTTCGCTCAACAGGAGAAATAACAAAAAAGTATGCCGCTTTCGGGATAGTCAGCTTTTCAGGAATATTGCCTTTAACGTTCAATGAAATCCGGATCTCACTCTCAAGCCAGAATTTTTTGAAGCCGCATTACAGCGAAATTCTGAAGCTGTCAAATGATTTTATGAGTTTCTTTACCCCCTCCCATTTACATCCTTTCCTGGGTGATTTTACTCTAAATTTTTATTCAAAATTGCCTAGCTGGCTCCCTGAAAAAGTAAATTTCATAGGTTATGTCGTGCTTGGACTTTCCATATTTGCTGTTATAAAATTAAAAAAAAATCCTGATGTTAAATTCTGGCTATTTTCCACCCTTTTCTTCTCAGTAGTCAGTCTGGGACCAGTTCTGATGTTTAATGGAGAGCCGCTGCTCATCAATCAGGGTATAAATCTGCCCCTCCCTCACCAGATATTGTATCAAACTGTTCCATTTCTGGATAATTGTCGAACAGTTGGCAGATTTTTCGTAATTGCAACCCTTGGATTCGCTGTGCTTGTAGGGTATAGCCTCTCTGAACTGCTAAAACATAAAACCAGAAAAAAATCACTCCTTTTTACGGTGATAAGCTGCCTTATAATTCTTGAATACCTCTGTATCCCATATCCAACCTCTTCAGCGGATATTCCAGAGTTTTATCGCACCATTGGGAATGATAATGAAAACTACGCTTTACTTGAGCTTCCTGCAAATACAAATGGCGGATATATGAATTTTGCTTATCTATATTACCAGACTGTTCATAAAAAGCCATTGGTAGGCGGTTATGCTGCTAGATACCCTGAAAACGTAAATAGTTTCCAGCAAAATACTCCTTTTATCAGAGAACTGACATATGGCGGTCGGTACCACAATGACATTGTACGGGAAGACCTTGCAGAAAAAGGGGCTTCTATCCTTAACAAGTATAATATAAGATATGTTATTCTTCACCAGGATCAGTTATCTAGAGAGCAAATGGATTCTGCAAATAATTTACTGAAAAAAACACTTAATACCGAGCCTGAAGTATACCCAGAAGACGGGCTTGTAGTTTATCGTGTCCAGAAAGAGGAGGAGGAGAAACAGTTTCCTTCAATCGCTTTAAAAGATGGCTGGTATTCCCTGGAGGACTGGGGAGGTACGCCTACCCGCTGGATGTCAGATAATGCAACGCTGTCAATATATTCGGCTGAAGATAAAAACGCTACATTGAAATTCCAGACCTACAGTTTCCATCGTCCAAGAACACTGGAGATATATAGCGGAGAAGAGCTCCTGCACACACAGACTATAAACCCTGATTATGTTGCAGTATCAGCACCAGTATCCCTCAGGAAAGGAGAAAATACCATTCATTTCAATGTACGGGAAGGTTCGGAAAGACCCTGTGATATCCCTGAACTGAACAGTAATGACACCAGGGAATTGAGCATAATAGTCCAGAAAATAGAGCTCTTCTAAGTCTTTAATAGGAAAAAATAAAGATTTTAAGAGTTATCCAGAAGTAAATTAGAATTTTAGGATATCTCAGGAGTTTTTATAACCTCTGAGGCACTTAATTTTTTTGAGAATGCCTCAAAAATCTTCCTTAATTCTTCGTCAGTATTGAATAGAATATCATTGTCTTCAAGTTGTTCAGCCAATCCTCCAACATTGGAAGCAATGACTCTTTTGTTAAACAGTTTGGCTCTGCCCAGCACTCCAGAGCTCCAGATCTCCCTGTAAGGAATAAGTATTACATCACTGGCAGTGATCCAGGTATCAAAATCCTCATCTGACAGGAATTTTTCCTCAATGTGGATCTGAGGGTTATTAGCTGCCATACGTTTCAGTTCTTGAAGGTAGGAAGTATATGCGTCCCACTCGATCCTGATTGAACCTACTACGTAAAGATGCATTCTCCTATTGTTAATATTCTGGAACTCCCTAACAGCCCTATCATACCCTTTGTGTGGCTGAATAAATCCAATACACAGGAAAACTACAGCATTGGAAGGAATTCCAAGTTCTTGTCTTGCCTGAGACTGCGGAATATCTCTGAATTTGTAAAAATATGCATTTGGAGCTCTTATTTCGTAATTTTTTCCTGTTAAATCAAAATAATATTGCTTGAAGTCATCAACCTCTTTTTGAGTATGGAAAACGAGTTTGGGGCATAATCGCCACTTAATCGTTTCTAAAAACCGGGCTGTAGAGTGACTGTGTGTTCTTGGAAATTCGTGTACTATAACCTCAAGCTTTTTTCTCAGGAGCAGAAAGGTAAGGTAAAACGAAAGATGAGTGCATAAAATCCTAAAAAGGTTTTTTCGATTATACTCTTCGTAATAAAAGGATTCATGATATTGAATTATTACCTTGTCATAAAAGATTGCATACTTTAGAATTTTGAGAAGGTTTGCTCCCCCCTTCAAATTAAGTGTAAAGTCCCCTCCATTGCCTTCAAGAGAAATAACATCGACAACGTTGCCACCGTTTCTTAAGAACTTTACCATCTGATAGGCATAAGTCCCGATTCCACATTTTTTAGGCGGGTATGTCGAAACCATCAAATATTTCATTTTGAATTCTCCATCAGGTTAACTATTTTCTCACCTGCTGTCCTTGAAATATCACTCCAGTTATACTTTTCGGCGAGTAACCTTGCGTTTTTAGAGATTTTTTCCCGCAGAAGGGGATCATTAAGTAACATTTCAATCGAAGCCTGAAAGTCATTCAATTCAGCAATAACACCATTTTCAAGGTTGGTAAAACTTATTCCTCTTGAGCCTACAGGAGTGGTTATTACATTTAAGCCGGCAGCCAGGTAATCGAATACCTTGATGTTAGTCCCAGAGCCCTGGGTCACAGGATTCAGGGCAATGTCGGAAGATAATAAGATTTTTGATTTATCTTCAGAACTAACAACACCCATCAGGACTACGTTTTCTCCCAGTGAGTTTTTAATTTCGCTTTTGAGATTATCACACACACTTCCGACAAGAATGAAGGTTATGTTTTTGAGGGAAGGAGCGAGCTGTTTACAGATATATTCGGCTGCATCATCATTGGGTTTATAACCCCCACTGGCAAGAAAAACAGCCGTTACTTTTCCTTCAAAACCATAATGAGCTTTTAAAGCTTCTTTTTCATCAGAACTGATAGGAGCCACGCTGTCCACCGATGCTCCATTCGGAACCAGAAGGATTTTCTTGCTATCTATTCCATAGATTTCGGAAAAAGCTCTGAGATCTTCGTCTGAACAGACAAAAATCAGGTCAGAGTCATGCACAAGCTCTTTTTCAACCCTGTACACATTATTTACCAGATATCTGCCGACAATCGTGGAATTCAGGATTTCTTTCTTAATATTATATTCCAGATTGTGGGAATCGTAAATGAGCAGCGGTTTCTTGTCCAGGATTTTAATTTCTTCTTTCACATAAGGATATACCCAGGGATGTGATACTATAACAACGTCTGCTTCCCTGCAGAGTTCTGATAGTTTCTGCTGGTATCTGGGAGTGAACTTCATTAAAAGGGGAATTGTAACATCTAAAGTCGTTTTTCTGCCGCAAAGCCTGCTGAAGATTTTATCGATTGCTATGTGGGGAACGGTCATTGGCACAAGTGTCTCAGTAAAATTGTCGGCAAGTTTCTGTTCCCTTTCTTCAGGTCCCAGCCAGTCAAATGTACCAAGGTAAGTAATGTCAAAACGATCAGGATCAAAGTTCTTATAGAGTTGATAGATCCTGACTCTACCTCCGCCGATGGGTGGATCTAAAATCTGGTTATCCGTAACGACAACTTTTACTTTTTTTGAGGTCTCATGAAAAAAAAACTCGTTCTTCTCCAAAGGCTCAACAGCATCAGTTTTGTCTTCTGAAGAGAGGAGCCTGTTAATAACATTCTGCCAGGTGATCTCCTGAACAAGCTTATAACCTTCCTCACCCATTTTCCGGGCATGAGACGGGTTTTCAACTAAATAGTTTATCTTCATTGCAATTTCCCGGGGGTCAGGCTCAACAACAAACCCACTTAACCCGTCAATGACAATTCTTGCAGGTTCCCCGGAATCTGAACAGGTAATTACAGGTTTTTTGCTCTGGAAAGCCTCAATGGTTATCAGCCCATAATCTTCGTTAACTGGAACAAAAGGAACGACAAGAGACTTCGAATACAGGTCAACCAGCTGATCATCATTAATCCAGCCGATAAAAGAGATTCTCTTATCATGTTTTGCCAGTTGCCTGTAGTAAGCTTCATCTTCTCCCCTGCCCGAAATTATCAGCCTGATGTTACTTTTTACATACTTCATTGCATTGATTATAAGATCTGGCCGCTTCCACCGGTGCAAGCGTGTCGGAAAGAAAATGAACTTGCCTTCTTCCGGCTCTTTAAAATTCTCAATCTTTGGAGGATGATGAAGTACCTCAAAATTAACAGTTTTCCAGAAATCGTCCACTGCGATCATTCTTTCGTATACCGGAGCTCCATTGACAAAATGTTTTTTTATCCTAGACGGAGACAGCCCGTATTTATCAAATTCATGGATAAGCCGTCTCTGTTTTTTCTTTTCCCTATCCGAAGAGCTGAACTCCACATCAAACATATCATAAAAAACACGGATCGTATGCAGGAGGTATGAGACATGATTTCTGTGTCTGACCATGTATGTGGGTGCCTTTGTTGAGATAACAAGATCATAAGCATCAAGGTTCAGATAAAAACAATTAGAGTATGCTTCAAGAATTCCCTCAAAACAGGACTCATCTACAGGAACCGCTATATGGGCGACCGAGTGCCCTTCATTTTTGAGAGCCCCTACCAGACCTTCATAAAAGTTCTCAGCTCCACCTTTTTCTCCTGTAACATTCCGGGGAGTTACAACCGCGATCTTCATCTCTTCACCTATTTTTTGCCTATAACCGCATAGTCTTGCGGACCATACAGCCTGTAATTAAGAAGATCGATATTGTGGTTGTAAACTTCAACTGCTGCCTTTTCCCTTTCATTCATATCGTCCGAAGTTTGAATTTTCTTTAACCTCAATTCGTCCGTTACAGGTGAGATAAACTCAGTTTTAACATCTCTAAAACCTGAAGATTCAAACAGAAACTTAAGTGTCTCAGGGTGTACGGGTTTTATATGTGTAAGGTCTATGTAAAAGTTAGCAAAAGAGTAGAGTGACAGGGGATTTACGGTTTCGGCAAAGAGATAATACCCATAGTTTAATTTCTGGTAGCATAACCTCAATAGTTTTACAAGATAGGCGGGGTCAAGATGTTCAACAACCTGGTCAATAAAAATACCATCAAGAGACTTATCTGGAAGCTGCTCAAGATATGAGACCGCATCAACTTTTTGAACATCAAACCCTCTTGATAGACAATAACCGACCATATCATCGTCGATATCAATACCTTTTACTCCAATTCCCTCACCGTTTAGCAGTTCTAAAAATTCCCCTCTACCACATCCTATGTCCAGAACGTTTGAACAACCCCGGAAATATTCAAGGAATTGACTTTGTCTCTGCTTGATATCATCTCTTGATCCACGGAACTTTTCTTCAAAGAGAAAATAATTTAATGAGAGTCCTTCAGATTCAGAGGTAGCAGCTTTTTTGTCCGCGAACCTGTTATTATTCTCTATTTTCTCTGTCAGTAACCTGTTCAGCCACGCCTTGTTTTCAATATCAAGGTTTATAGAGGAAACAATTGAAGTTATTTCTCTGTTAATTTTTTCATAAACGTCAGACTTAACATTCAGAATTTCACTTTTGAATTCTCTGGAGATTTCAGACTTTAGTTTTGAATTTTCGGAGTAAATTTCATTATCTAACTCCGCAGAGAGCTGCGCAACTTTCTCATCGAGCGAAATAATCCTGTTGATGAGGCTTTCCAGTAAGTGAGCAAGGCTTTCGTTGAATTCATTTTGCTTTCGTATCGTGGGGTCGACATAACGCCTGACCTCTCCGTGAACCAGTTCCCTTCCTTTAATAAGGAACTTGCCTGAAATGGGGCGATGAGAAGTTATAAAATAGCTATTGTTCTCGATATTCCAGCTTGACTTAATATATTCAAGCTTCCTGTGAATACTATCTGAATCTAGAGTTTCGGGGATAGAAGGAAAGTAATCTCTATCTGTAGTTTTGCCTGCAGCACTTTTCTTTCTGCTGCGGATATCATTCTGGATTTTCTCCATTATTTCCTCAACATTTATCTCTTCTTCATAGATTTCAGATGTATCCATAGGTCTCACACCTTAAGTTCATATCTCCAGTTACAATCTACCTCGAAAATTCCGGCATTCCTGCTTACAGGAATAACATCAAAAGAATATTGCTTATCCAGCCAGTCATAAGGTTTCTGATCCCTTGTATGCACGGCTACTGTCAGCAAGAATCTTCCACTGAGCATGGGGATCCTTTCAATTTGCAGATCAAGATACCCTGAACCCTCAATGTAATCAATAGTTAGGTTTTTAAGTTCGGTATTTGTACCGAAAAGATGGTCACCCTTTTCCGAATACAGAGCAATTCCGAACACAGGATCTGCTATTCTCTGATTGGCTTTGTAATGTATCCTGATTATCATTGGATCAAAGGAGTTAAAACGAGTGTTCTTATTGCCGAATTTGTCGTAAAACTCTACGGAAGTAATTTCAACCTTCCGGCTGCCCCAGCGATTTGATTTATTGTTTTCCCCTTCTTCAGAAAGATCTGTTTCAGTTTCGGCTAATGGAACCTGAGATGCTTCAACCGCCTCTTCACTTTCCTTTTTGCTACCACCATATACGTATTTGTCAATAACATCTCCTGTGTCCCCTAGAGCTACCTGCATTCCTTTATGGAGAAGGAGAGTTTTGTCACAGAACCTTCTTACAGCACCCAGGTCATGGGAAACGAAAACTATTGTCACTCCTTCTTTTCTATACTGATTAAGCACATCGAGACATTTCTGCTGGAATTCCATATCTCCTACAGCCAGCACCTCGTCCATCAAAAGCACTTCAGGGTCAGTCTGAATCGCTGTGGAAAAAGCTAATCTAACTTGCATGCCTGAAGAGAAATTTTTCAGTTTGGTATCCCTAAACTTCTCAAGCCCTGCAAACTCAAGCACATCATCAAGTTTACTTTCAATTTCTCGCTTTGAGATCCCCATGATGGTTGCATAAGTCCTTACATTTTCAGATGCCGTAAAATTTGGCTGAAAACCTACCCCCAGTTCAAGGAAAGGAGTGATTTTCTTATGCACCTTTACGCGCCCTCGTGTAGGACGTAAAATGTTTGCTATGATTTTCAACAGGGTACTCTTACCACTGCCATTTTCTCCGATAATTCCAAGAGCTTCCCCTTCATCTACCGTAAAGTTGATGTCGTTTAGAGCATGGAAAGTCTCGTATTGCGGAGGTCTAAAAGCCCCTACAAGAGACTCAAATACAGTATTTCTTTTTTCATGAGGTATTTTAAAAATTTTGTGAAGATGCTCGACTTCAATCACATGCATCAAATTTCCTCCGCAAAGCCTGGTTCCAGTTTGGAAAAGACGACATAACCTATTATGAGGAATAATATTGATGAGGCGAACATAAACAGGAGGTCTTCAAAACGTGCCGGTGTGGAATAGATTACAGTATTCCGTGCAGATATTATTATCCGTGACATCGGGTTAAGAAGAACAATTTTTTGCATAGTTTCGGGCAGGAAGTCCAGGCTATACAGGATAGGGGTTGCAAAGAAGCCTGCCTGCATAAGTACATCCCAGATAAACTGAACGTCTCTATAGTAAACATTGAGCGCTGAGAGTGCCAAGGAAACTCCCAGAGCAAGAGTGAAAAGGGAAATTAGGATCAAAGGTGCATATAATATATTAAGAGATAAAGGAACCCTGAAAAACGCCATAAATATGAAAAACACAAAGGATTCAAAGATACTCATAAGTAGAGCTGTGATGCAGGAGGAGATTACAAAAATATCTCTTGGGAAATAGATTTTTTTAACCATATCCGGTCTCCCCACTATAGAAAACAATCCGATATTTGTAGACCTGCTCAGGAAGTTCCATAAGATTATGCCCATTAACAGAAATAGCTGATAATACTCTACCTGAACTTTCATGAGATTGGAAAATACAAAGTACATCACTGTTAGCATTAAAAGAGGTTCAAGAAGGGACCAGAAGTACCCCAGTATGGAGTTTTTATATCGGAGTTTGAATTCTCCCCAGGATAATTTCCAGATTAACTCCCGATATTTATACAACTCGCTTAAATGTTTCAGGATCATCACAAATCACATTTTTTATTTTTTTAGTAAAAATGGAAATATCAAATTCTTTCGCTCTGTTGAAACATGCATCCTGATATGAGTTAGGGCTGCGAGATATGAATTTAACAGCTTCTATGACACTGTGTACATCTGCGTTTATAAAGATCCCTGTTCTTTCGGTTACTGTTTCCTTGAATCCCCCTTCGTTTACGGCTATTACGGGTTTTCCGCTTGCCATAGCCTCCACAGGTGTCATCCCGAAATCCTCATCCATAGCAGTGCAGATAATGCCTTTACAGCGGGAGTAAGCATCAAGCAGTTCAGCCTCCGAAATCTCACCCAGAACTTTTACATTCTGTGGTAAATTCTTGACTATATTTTCCGCATAACTTTTTGCATGATCGCCTTTAGAGTAACCTCCAACTATTATCAGTTTTTCATCTGGCATTTTTCTGAATGCCTCAATCTGAATTTCCACTCTTTTCTCAGGGTAAAGGCGGTTTACTGATAGCCAGAAATCTCCATATTCTTTGCAGGTGAACTTTGAGACGTCCACTGGAGGATAAATAACCAGAGAGTCCCTCTTAAAGTATTTTTTGATTCTTTTTGACGTATTCTTTGAGTTAGTCACAATTTTACAAACGTAAGAAAGGTAATATTCCGAAATTGGTCTGTGAAGCCAGACCCAGATCCGGAAAAAGATCGAAATTAATAGGGACTGTCTGCTGAGAAAGGTATCGTAGAGATCATAGAAAGCCCTTGTAGGAGTGTGGCAGTAGTACAGGTTAGGCTTATGTTTTTTTGCTGCAAAGTGTGCCCAGTTGCCTGAAAAGATGAAGAAATCATATTCTTTTGAAAAGTCACAGGTTGCAAAATAAAAAGATGCGGAGATTTGCTTCAGAGGGGGCACTTTTGGGGTCTCTCCCAGGCTGATTATGCGCACATCAGAGTAGCCCATCTTTTTTACGGATTCCATGTTTAGGTCAGTAGTGATAACATCGGCATTGAGAGATTTTGCCAGCATGAGCACCAGTTTCTCTCCACCACCAATTGCTCCGAAATAATCATGAAATATGGCTACTCTCATCGTTTTCTCACTTGTTTCAGGGTTTTAGACAGGTTAAGAGGCTGCCGGTTATCGAATCTAGATGCAAATTCCAGCGCAGTGGAAAAACATAAGTATCTGGTTTTTCTAACGTGCAGGGTTCCGATTTTATCCATTAACCAGTAGTATCAGGGGCTTCAGTAAGTGATACCAGACTCTTCTGTTAGTTGTTAGTATGCTAGCTGTTAGTACGCTATCTATTAGTGTGTTAGCTGTTAGTAGTTGAGCTTTTTACTTGTGATATCTGGTTTTAAATCCTTCTATTTGTGGTACAGATTGATTCAGATCTTTTTATTGATCGTATCAGAGATTTTTATAATAGTATCAAATCTGTTATTATTAATATCAGAGCTTTTATTAGTAATACTACAATGTTTACTGGTAGCATTAATTCCTGTCAAATACAGATTTTCCACATATTATCAGGTCTTCCACCAGTAATTCAGATATTCCACCAGTAATAACACTAGATCTTCCAAGAGTAATAACGGATATTTTCGCGGTCTCAGAAATTCATTAAGCTCAACGGTTATAAGTATATTGAAAATTTCATATCAACATTATGAGAGGTATATATAACACTTGCCAGATGAAGCTGTAAATCAGGAGTACTCACCTCTTCATCTAGGTTAGACAACCTTAAAGTTATTATATTAATTCAGTACTATCAAAGATTAATTCACTTAAAAGTACAATAACGCAAACTGATAAAAATTAAGAGAGATGGTTACAACGAACAAAGGCATGAGATGTCCGGCGGTAAAACGGCCAGCGAATAATTTAAAATTCAGTATTATTGCTCTGACTGCAGTTGTGATAGTTGCTTTTCTCATGCGCATGCTGTCATACACCTCAGTCACTGCAAATGGAAGCATAACTTTCAATGGATATGATGACTTCTACCATATGCGGCGCATTTTATATACAGCTTCCAATTTTCCCCATTCCCTTAATTTCGATTCTTACATAAATTACCCTCAGGGCTTTGAGGTTGGGTGGCCGCCTCTTTTTGACCTGTTAGGCGCTCTGCTTGCAATTATCCTTGGAGGGGGACAGCCGGATTTGTATACCATCGAATTCGCAGGAGCCCTGCTGCCCTTACTTCTGGGAATTCTGACAATAATTCCTTTATATTTTGTAACTAGCTCGGTATTTGACAGAAGAACCGCGCTTCTCGCAGCTTTCATTTTTGCAGTGCTTCCAGCACATGTATACATATCACGCTTTGGAGCGGTTGACCATCATGTAGCGGAGACGCTTCTATCTACTTCAGCTTATGCATTCTTCATATTTGCCTTAAAACGGGCAGGTGAAGGACCTCTCTCCCTGACATCTCTTAAAAACATCTCTTCCGATAAGAAACATATTAAAACGCTGGCTTCCGCAGCAGCATCCGGGCTTTTCTTAGCACTACTGATTTTCACATGGATAGGAGCTCCGGTTTTTGTGAGTTTTATTGTGCTTTATGCATTCATACAAACCACACTCGACCTAAGAGTTGGGAAAAGTTCCGATTATCTTCTTATCTGCACCATTACAAGCCTTCTTGCAACACTTCTCTTTACCATTCCTCTTGTAGCAGGGTCTGTGCGCCCGGGCCTTGAGATGAGCGCAATGTACCTTTCCTGGTTCCAGGTACTCTATGTATTGAGCCTAGTGGCAGGAACCCTAATCCTCTGGGGTTTTTCCTCATATATCTCGAAAAAGGATCTGGACTGGAAATATTATCCAGCCGTCTTGATACTGATCTCAGGGTTAGGGCTTCTCTCCCTCAGGATTCTTTCTGCCGAATACTATGCTTTCATAATTGAGGGGATGAGGTTCTTCCTAGGAAAAGGTGAATACATAAGCACGATTGTTGAAGCTGTGCCATTATTTTTAACCGCACAGGGAAAGCTTACCTTTTCACCAGTACTATCAAGCCTGGGACTTTGCTTCCTTGCAGCTCTGGGAGGATTTTTCCTGCTTTGCCTTGAGTGGAGAGGAGAGAAATCAAAGCCTGAAGGGATATTTTTCCTCTTATGGTCAATTTTCTTTGCATATTTAGCAATCTCCCAGAGGCGCTTTACCTATCTGTTCGCAATAAACGTTTCAATTCTTACCGCGTACTTCCTCTGGGTATTACTCGAGTCCTTTGACTTTGAGGCTGAACTAAGGAAACTGATCAAATCAGGACCAATAACCTCAAAGAACTCCACGTCTGCGCTTAAAGTGGAGAAAGAAACAAAGTCAAAGAAAAAATCAAAACAGAAAATAAGCAATACATCAGGCTCGAAAAAGGACCAGCAGCCCGATTACTTCAAAATTGTCTCATCAGTGGCACTGATAGGGCTTGTATTTGTACCCTGTATATGGGCAGGGTTTGCTTTTGCAAAAGAAGGAGGATCGGTTGATCCCGAGTGGAAAGAAGCTCTCACCTGGCTTGAAGCCTCAAGCCCTGAGACTTCTAATTACCTTGAGCCTTCTGAAACTCCCGAGTACAGTGTTTTGAGCTGGTGGGACTATGGAAACTGGATTGTTTACCTGGCAAAAAGACCTGTCGTTTCAAACAATTTCCAAACCGGCATACAGGACTCAGCGCATTTCTTCACAACCGACTCCGAAGAAGAAGCAAAGGCAATTATGGAAAAGCTCAATGTAAAGTACGTAATAACCGACAAACAGATGGCGAGCGGCAAGTTTGGAGCTATTGTTGAGCTTGCAGGCAAGGATATTGAACAATACTTTAAAATTGAGACTATCAAAGGGAAAACTGGTCTTGAGACCGTTGCAACAGCTAAAGATGAATTCAAGAATACCGAAATATACAAACTTCATGAACTCGACGGATCAAATCTTGGAAACCTGAGGCTTATCCATGAAAGTTCTATCCCTGAGGAAAAGGGCGGCAAGAAGAATGATGTAAAGATATTCGAATTCGTCCCAGGAGCTAAGCTCTCAGGTACTGCAAGCCCGGGACAGAACGTTACTGCCACCCTTATGCTCAACTCGAACACAGGCAGGGAATTCACTTATCAGAACACAGCAGTGTCAGATAAAAACGGTTTATTTGAAATAACCGTACCTTACTCAACCGAAAATACAGCACATGGAGTTAGGGCTGTATCGGCTTATTCCGTGAGTGCAGGAGGAAATGCCACAGTCTCAGGAATCCAGGTAACGGAAGAGGATGTCCTGAACGGGAACCAAGTAGAAGTGAAAAACCTGGAGATGAATTGACATCCCCTGAACCTGACTTTTAAGTCTGAAATCAGGGAGATAAAAAGTTTACAAACACTGGTGCTTTAGAAAATTAGAAAATTTACAAAAGATCGGAAATTCAAAAAAGTTGGGTATTTAAAAGAATAAAGAGACTTAAAAAAGTTAGGAAACTTAAAGAAATTAGAAGTATTAAAAGCACTAAAAAATGAATGGAGGAAGAAGCTATTTTCCCCATTCTCCGATCTCTTTTATTCTTTATTTTTATTCTTACTGTCTTGTATTTATTCTTCTTTTCGCTTCTTCCTTTACTATCCTGTATTCTTTATTTTCTATCATTTCTTCCTTTACTATCCTTTTTTCTATCTTTTCTTATCGTTTCTTCCTTTACTATTGTATTCTATCTTTTTCTTATTGTTTCCTTCTGAAGGGGATTTCAATGTCTTGAGAGGATGATTTCAATTGTGATCCATCTATTAAAATCTTGAAAACCTTACTCTCCCGTACTTTCGACTCCAACTGCACTCAGGAACCTTTTGACAACGGCTTCATTAACCAGCCTCAGTAAGGTCTGCCGGTCTTTCGTAGCACTGAAAACCCCAAGGGGAATCTGGGCTCCCGCTGCGTTTGCGTGCCCACCTGCATCTTCACCGAAAGCCTGGCGCATGACTTCACCCAGATTAATCCTGATATCATTACTGCGCCCGGAAATATAGATACGGTCTTCAGTGACCCCGAAAACTACAGTTGTAGAAATTCCCTCAAGGCTCAAAAGGTAATCTGCAGCCTGTGGGAGGGTATCCCTATCCCGTATATTGCCGACATTTGAAAGAAGATAACTTCCCAACACCTGCCGGTTCCTGATGGCTTCTCCAAGCACATCAAGGGTTTCGATAGACATTGAGGGCTGCTCAAGCTGGTCCAGAATTCCGTGATTCGAAAGGGGGTAAAGGTACGAAGCAGCTGAAAGGTCTGCAGGGTCGGTCTTCCGCTTGAAATCCTGGGTGTCAGTCCGAATCCCATAGAGCAGGGCTGTTGCAAGGGTTTTGGAAATATTGATATTGAGCTGCTGCAAGTACTTTGTCATTATAGTAGCAGTTGCCCCGAAATTCGGCCGGATATCTATATACTCAGCTTTTATCTCGGCATCCCCGGGTGGGTGATGGTCAATAACAACGCCCACATAGGTATTTGGGGGAACCATATTATTAACGCCGGGAACCGAGCAGTCTATCAGGGCGATCTCATCGAAGTCTTTCAGGTCGTACTCTTCCATCTTACCGAGGTCAATCCCGAGCAGATTTAAAAAGGCTTTGTTTTCCTGATGCCCAATCCTGCCGTGGTAGAGGATGCTTGCTTCGACCCCGAGAGTCTTTGCAATCTCTTTCAGGGCAAGTCCACTTGAAATAGCATCCGGATCGGGATTATCATGAATAACAATGGCAAGTTTTTTATCCCTTATCCCTTTTAGCCACCGTGCAAGCCTGTTGCCCCTGTGAACCGACTCGGCTCTCTCGAGGGTACGGGAAAGGGAAGTCGCAACAAGCTTGGAAGGCATAAAGACATAATCTGCCCCGAGATCTTCCATTTTTTCTTTGTTAATAATGTCCGAAGCTCTGGAAAAAAGCTGAACGTCGGGGCTAACTACCATTTTGAAATTTTCGATGCCCTTCCTGTTCGCCTCATTATTGGAAGTCAGGAAAAGTATAGCAACAACGTTCTTAAGATCAATCTTATCGACGAGCTCAGGATCAGAGATATCGCCTACAATAGCCTCAAAGCCTTCCTCCCTGAGAGTTTCAACCTTAGCTTCGTCTTTATCAACGATGATTACGAGCTTATTGCTTTCCCTAAGCTCTTTCGCAAGCGCAAAACCAACACTTCCACTGCCCAGAACAAGGTATCTGGGCTTGACTGTATTTTTAAGATTGCTATCCGCATCCTTTGAAAAATTAGGCAAAAATAGTCCTCCATGCTTTTATATAAGTCCAGACACGTGCAAAGGAAAGCAAACATTTGATCAGAATCTTGCCTGTTCACGTTTTATTACAGTTAATTAACTCTAAGAGTAGCTGTAGTTTCAGACCATTTCCTGATGGGAATTACTCTTACAAAGTTTAGTTTACAAATCATCTCTTTATGAATCATTCTTATATGTTTTTATAAATTATTCTTACACAGATTATACTCAATGAATCATACTCATAAGAAATTAATAACGTTTTTTACGGAAAACTAAGTAATTTCATATTATGTAATAACGGGATGTAATGTATATAGCTGATGATATCAGATAGGTTTCCTTGGTCTAAAAATACAAAGTAAATTACCTAAATTATTCTAGAGATATATAATAATTTCTATGGCAGTATATAAGCCAGGAATTAAGGCTTGCGGAAATCCTCAGAAGGTTAACAGGTAACAGGATACCTGATTAAATAAGCAGGCAGGTAACTACTATGAAGTGCATCAGTTCTCTGAGAATGAAAGCAATAGACAGAAATTGTGAGTATCTTGGACTTCTACCTATACAGTTAATGGAGAATGCAGGTGCCGCTATTGCACAGAGTGTCCGGGAAAAGCTTGGAAGCGGCAGGGTACTTTTTATCGCAGGTAGGGGTAACAACGGAGGGGACGCTTTTGTTGCCGCCAGGCATCTCGCAGGCTCTTCAGGTTATATAGTAAAGTTAATCCTGCTGGGAAAAGCCAGAGATATCGGAACAAAAGAAGCTTTTCACAACTTCTCCCTGCTGAAGTTCAGCCGCGTAGAAGTGATTGAAATAACGGATTCGAGCCAGTTTGAAGCAGAGGCTTCGGACTGGTACTCAGAGGCTGACCTGCTTGTAGACGCTATATTCGGAACCGGGATAAAAGGAAAGATAAAAGAACCCGAATCCACTGCTATTGATTATATAAACCGGGAAGGAAGAGCCGGAAAAAAAATAATCTCGATTGATATACCCTCAGGACTTGACCCTGACGGTGGAAGCTTTGAGAAAGCCGTGCATGCAGGACTTACAGTCACTTTTCACCGTATGAAAACAGGGCTCATGAGCGAGAAGGCAAAAGAGTACACTGGAATTATAAGGGTTGCCGAGATAGGAATTTCTGCCGACGCCGAACAATATGTTGGTCCAGGGGATCTGATGACACTCCGCAGGCGGGAATCCTCAGGGCATAAAGGTGATTCCGGAAGAATCCTTGTTATTGGAGGCGGTCCGTACTCGGGCGCTCCTGCACTTGCGGCTCTTGCAGCCCTTAAAGCTGGGGCAGATCTTGTAACCGCAGCAGTCCCAGCAAATGTAGCAGAAATCGTGGCATCTTATTCTCCGAACCTGATTGTCCGAAAACTTTCTTCGAATATTCTCTGCCCTGAGGATGTCTCAATCCTCCTGGACCTCATAAATTCCCATAATGTAGTCGTGATGGGGATGGGATTAGGAAGAGCACCTGAAACCCTGGAAACCGTCCGGAAAATCCTTCCCTTTTGCAGGAAAGCAGTCCTGGATGCTGATGCTCTTGCAGCCCTATCAGACACTGTCTTTGAAAGCCTTGCAGGCAACTGTGATTTGATAATAACCCCGCACGCAGGAGAGTTTGCCCTCTTGAGGGATATGAAAACCCCTGAAAATCAGGATTCCCGCATTAAAGCTGTCAGGGAATTCTCGGAGAAAAAAGGGGTTGTAACACTTCTAAAAGGAAAAATCGACATAATTTCGGATGGGAAACAGACCCTGCTGAACAGGACAGGAAATACAGGCATGACAGTTGGAGGCACAGGTGATGTCCTGGCAGGGCTCACAGGATCACTATTTTCCAGAAATCCCGCGTTTCTTGCGGCTGCCTGCGCAGCGTACATTAATGGAGCAGCCGGGGATCTTGCTTTTGAGAAAGCAGGCAATGGGCTGCTTGCAACAGATATTCTGGAAAAAATCCCCGAAATAATTAAAGAAGCTGATATTGGATAAAAAGATTAAAAACAAGCTTTAAAGATATCATTCTGATACTGAAAATGCTGTATTACAATCAATTTATCGCTGCAGATTATCTAAAGGTAGAATTAATTTAACACTGAGATTTAAAAATCCAATTAAAATATTCTAATGTACGTGGGATAGGGAGGCGTTTTTGCATGGTTCAGGAAATTGGAAGAAAAATCGAGCTGGAAATTGAAAGAAACCGGATAAGAATTAATATTTTTCATGGAGAAGATGAACAGGTCATAAAACTTAACCTTGAAGAAGCCAGAGAACTTGTAAATAAGCTGGAAAAATTAATCGAAGACTATTCAAAGAGAAAACAGATCAGAATTGACTGATCCAGGATTATAAAAACACGGTGATTAGGTGGAAAAGCAGTTTACTCACATTGAATTCGGCAGAGCGCGTATGGTAGACATTAGCGAAAAGCGCGAAATTCCAAGACTGGCTCGAGCTGCTGGGGAAATTATGCTTTCCAGGGGAACCATAGAGAAGATAAAAACCGGAACGGTGGAAAAGGGCAATGTGCTTGCAACTGCTCGAGTTGCAGCTGTGCTTGCGGTTAAAAAGACACCAGAGATAATCCCAATGTGCCACCAGATTCCAATCACAGCCATAGATGTGGATTTTGAAATCGGGGAAGAAATAATTTCGGCTGTAGTTGAGGTCAGGACTGTCGGGAAAACAGGGGTTGAGATGGAAGCTCTTACAGGGGTTTCGGCAGCTTTGCTGACTATATGGGACATGGTGAAATCGGCGGAAAAAGATGAAAGTGGGAATTACCCCAATACTTCAATACAGAATATTCGGGTGCTCGAAAAGCTTAAAGGGTGAACTTTTGTAACTGCTAAGCCTACTGAAGATGAATCAACTGATACTGATATTTTCAGGCTTACTGTCAAAATTCTCAATTTTTGATAATTGCATTTGCAACAGCCCGAATCTGATCCAGAGCTATTCCAAATTCTTTTGTTGCTTCTTCAAAATTCGCTTATAAAAACAGTTAAATGGCAAATTCTTAACTTAGATTGCTAGTAATTTACAATTTTACAATAATAATTATAATTAGTATTATAGCTGAGAATATTGCGTTGATATATTTGACCTTAGCTTACAACCAGTTATTCTTAATTTTTTAAGAGCTATTATGAACAATCCTTAATTATAGACTTAATTGTAAATGCCAGGGTAAGCCCATAAAAAATAAGCTTTTTAAAGGATAGGATATATCAAGACGGCAGACTGAGGTATTATCTTGAAGATCATAGGTGGACCAGCATCACAATTACTAGCCAGCCGCACTGCCCGAGCTTTAGGGACAGAGCCTGTGCTCTGCGAGTTTAATCGCTTCCCTGATGGGGAACTTTACCTCCGAATCGCAGAAGAAACCGAAAACGAGCGCGTGACCCTTATCCAGAGCACGCCCACCGACTCGGATCTTGTTTCCCTGCTCCAGCTTATTGATGCCTGTGAAGGCGCAAGTGAACTCAATGTTGTAATTCCTTACATGGGATACGCCAGACAGGATAAGAGATTCAAACCCGGAGAGCCGATCAGTGCTCGCGCAGTCGCCCGCTGCATCAACGCTGACCGAATTTTTACCATAAATATCCATGAAAAAAGCGTGCTTAAACACTTCCCCAGCCCTGCGGAAAACCTTGATGCAGCTAAACTGGTAGGGGAGTATATTGCAGGGCTTGGCCTGGAAAATCCTCTTCTGCTCGCTCCTGATTCCGGAGCCGAAGGACTTATAAAGAATGTCTCTTCAGGGCTGGGCTTTGAGTATGACCATCTTGAGAAAACAAGGCTAAGCGGGGATACGGTTGTAATCAAGACAAAGAATCTCGATGTCACAGGCAGGCGTGTTGTCCTTGTAGATGATATGATTGCAACAGGCGGAACAATGGCAGAATCCATCAAAATGCTCAAAAATCAGGGAGCAGAAGATGTTTATATTGCTTGCATACATCCCGTACTTGCAAGGAATGCAGCTTTAAGGCTCTTCAATGCAGGAGTAAAGGATATAATCGGAACCGATACCCTTGAGAGAGCCGAGAGCAGGTTGAGTGTTGCCCCCCTGATTGCAGACGCCCTCAAAGGGCTCTGATAAAGATACTTCAATTTTTATTATCGTTAACTATTTTTTATATTCTGCTATTGTTAGTAGTATGACCCTTCCAGAAGTTTGCCCTCTTGATGAAACCCAGACATGTAAAGGGCGGGAGTGCCATCTCTTCTGTCTTGAATGGAGAACGAGAGAACCCAACTGCCTTATAGGTTACGGCACAACAAGTAAAATTAAATCCGGGAAAGTAGACCGCAACAGGGATACCTATGCTGAAGATACTTTCCGCAAATTAGGAAGGCAGCCCCTTTCTAAAAGAAGAAAGAATGTCTCTGAAAAAGGGGATTGGATCCCCAGAAGGCTTGCAGAGGAACCTGCAAAAAGACCTGCAGAGAGAAAAGAAGCAAGCCTTACTCAGAGCCAGGAGTTCCAAGAGATTATTACAAAAATTCCTGAGGGATCCAAGAAAACCCACGATGAAAGACTTAGAGAAAGATATAATGCCAGTGAAATCGAAAAAACCTCCAGGCTGGAATCCTCCAGATTGAGAGAAGAGCCGGCAGAACAGAACCCTATCATCTGTGCAAGAACACAGCCAAGAATCCAGGAAAAACCGAGAATCCCGGAAAAAGTCATCTCAAGGGATAAGCACACAACAATCTTTACACCCTTTGATACCGATAAAAAAGATAACTCTTACCTGCCAAGGAGAGAAGAAGCAAAAAAGCCCCCTGAGAACAGGGAAAAACGTAAGAAGCTTGATAAAGTGATAGAAATAGACCTTCCTGACACTTACGAGGAGGATTTCTGGAGTTAAACAAAAACACTAGCCATAAACCTTTTGAAAAAAGGATTGACTCAACCAGCATTATCAAATGGGACAACGCAAGGTTTTTCAAAAACCTCCGCACTGATACCCTTGCACCGGTTTATCACTAGCGATTGCGCCGCAATCCTTTTATGAGAATGTTTAACCGAAGCCGTTGCGTCGCTTGACCACGCCTTTGCTCGGGGTTTTCGCTCAAGCCTTTTTTCAAAAGGCTTGTGATCAAACTTTTTCTGAAAAAGTTTGCGGTTAAGCTTTTTTTTGCAAAAAGGTTGTAAAAAAGCTTATAAAAGATTTGTTTAGTTAACTATACTCCAGCCGGAAAAATAACCCCGGACATACAGGCAGAAATTCTGGAAAAAGGAATTTACCCGCGAAGAAGAGACATCTTCTTATCCTCTTCATTCTGGCATACGAAATAAGTTGGCATTATTTTGTCAAGTCATCGACTGTTCAGGGTTTTAAGGCATTGATTATGATTATAAACTATGAGCATAGAAAGAATATATGAGGAAAATCAACTGAGCGCCTGAGAGACTTTTGATATCGTAAGATTTTCATCTTTTATGTGCTTATTTTAATTTTACCTGCACGGGAAAAACAAAAAGAGATTTGATGATTCAGGATGGACCGCCAGACATATAAGGAAATATACAATTCACTGCATGACTTTAAAGATGTTTTCCGCCTTTCGGAAGAATACTCTAAACCTGTTGGAGTGATTGCAACAATTCTCAACCAGAAAGTTGTGAAAAAGACGAGATTCAAACACAGGAAAATTTATTCCAGAGAAAATGAGCTTTTTTTAAAATGGAAACAGGGACGTACCATTCTTGATCTCGCAGAATACACAGGCTTTCCTCCGACCCTCATGGCCTCGCTTATTATGAAAAAATGTGAAATTTCCAAGAAAAATATAAACCGGTTTTTTAAACATGTAGATTTAATCGAAAATCGTCGCCTTAGAAGGGAAGTCAAAAGAGCCCTGGAAGCCGATCATTTCTTTTCCCCTCATGCTCATGAGATGCAGTGTAAAAAAGGCGAGATGGGAGAAGCACTCATCCAGAAATGGCTCGATGATAGGGGAATTCCGTATTGCACCGAAGCAGAGATTCGGGCTAAAGGAGAAGGCAAGACCCCAGATTTTGTGCTTTCAGACCCTGTATGCATAGACAACCTCATGGTCAACTGGATTGAAAGCAAAGCCTTATTTGGGGATGACTTCGAACACGAGCATTATTCGAAGAAGCAGTTTAGAGAATATGCCGAAATCTTCGGGGAAGGTATGGTTGTTTACTGGTACGGGTATCTCGAAGACCTCCCTGCAGAGGGTTACCTCGTAAAGAACTACAGCTTTTTTGAGGAATATAAAGAAGAAATTGATGAGCTTTTTAATTATCTGGTATACTGGTAAACAGCCGGTATGCGCAGTCAGCGTGATCGACCAGCGCAACTGTTTCGATCAAGTCTTTTCGTAAAAGAGCTGCAACGCAATGGTTTCGGTCAAGCCTTTTCGTAAAAGGGTTTCAGCCCAACAGTTTAGATTTTTACAATAGACGACATATTGGTAAGAGGGTCTTTTTCTACCAGGAAGACGTGGTCTGCGGAATCTATCAGGGTTTCATCATGAGAGACTACAATAATCTGACCTACCCCTATGCTGCGCATCAGGTCTATGAGTTTCAAAAGCTGGTTTATATGTCCGCGGTCCAGGAAAACCGTGGGCTCGTCTAGAATCATTGGCGGAAGCCCATCTGCCCTGTCACCGCCAAAACCGAGAGCAAGAAGTCTGTAGATAGCACAGCGCAGGGCAAGATTAAAAATGGCACGTTCTCCCCCGCTGAGGAGTTTGGGCTGAAGAGGCGTACCGTCTTTTCTGTAAACCGTAAGGTTATACTCCGAGTCAAGTTCTATATGGGAATATGCATTGTTCGTGTACATGAAGCTAAACATTTCATTCAGCAGGGTAGAAAGGGCCTCTATGTTTCTTGCCCGCATATCAGCCCGAACACGCATATACATGTTCTCAAGATCCTCAGCATTACTGTACACGGCTTCAAGATATAGCTGTCTGTTTTCAAGAGCCCTGAGTTCTTCTTTCAGCTCATTGCGGCGTTTTAAGCTGTTCTCGACCATACCGGCGTCCTTTAAAAATGCATCTTTTGAAGCCGTAATTTGTCGGATTTTCTCGGAAATGTTTGCCTGATATGCTTCAAGCTGGGCACGTTTATTCTGGAGATCTTCAAACCTGTATCCCTGTAGCTTTCTCTCAAGCTGTTTCACCCGCTCGCTTCTCTCAAAGATCTCCTGGTCAAAGAAATCGATCTTTTCCGTCAGGTTCTTTATGGAAGCTTCGAGCTCGGAAATTTTGTGCTTTATGACATCCATGCGGAGCAGATTCGCTCTGAGCTTTTTTACTTGCTGGAGGAGATTCTCACTTTTCTGATGGGCTTTTTTTGCCAGGTCTTCTTTCGTCCTCAATGCCTCAAGCTCAACTCCCAGAGCCTTGAGTTTCTCCTTTTCCAGATTCTCACGTTCGGCAAGGCTTATCAATTTTTCATTGAGCTCTCCTAGCCTTTGTCCGTAGTTTTCAATCAGTGCAAGAGATGTCCTTATTTTTCCATTCAGGGCATCAATCTCTGACGCGTTTTCAGCAAGCTTTTTCTCAAAGGCTCTTGCCTCTCGAAGCGTTTTTTCACTCTCACTGTGGGCTTTCCTGGCTGCCTCCTCCCAGCCCTGAAGGGCTTTTATATCGGGTAGGAGCTGACCCATTTTAGTTTCAAGTTCCTGCTTTTGCCTGATAAGTCCCTCAAGTTTAAGAGAATCTTCTTCAGTCCGGGTTTTGTGGATCGTTATCCTTTCTTGAAGCTCTTTTGCCTTATTCCTGAGTTTTTCGATTTCCAGATCATAATCCGAGATTATTTTCTCCAGTTTTTTTGCATCCTTTAATCGGTTGAGCTTTTTCTCAATCTCAGCCTGCTGGAGCTTTATATCAAGAAGTTCTGCTGTAAGCTTTTCTTTCTTCTGTTCAGATTCCTCTGTCATGCAGGCAATCTCTGAGCCTTTAAGCTCCTGCCCACAGGTTGGACATTTTCCTTCGGCAAGCAATTGCTGGTTTTTACGGAGTACCTTATCAAGCTCCCTGATGGTCGCCTCTAGCTCTTTTTCCCGCCCATGCAGCCTGTTTTTACTCTCCAGAAGCAGTTCACTCAGATATTCCAGATCCTCTAGCTGTTCTTCGGTGAACCCAAGCCCCTTTAACCCTGTGGAAGCTTCAGACTTCTGTTCCTGGACTTCCTGAACTGCCCTTGCATTCTCCCGGAGCCTTTCTTCAAGGATCTCAATTTCGGTTTTGCCCCTACGAACTGCAGCTTTGAGATTTTGAAGTTCCTTATCGAGCGTGAGAAGATTTATATCTCCAGTTTCTTTTTCTTTGAAGGCAAGAGCAAGCTTTGTAGAGGCTTCGTTTCTCCTTTCACGCAATAAGTTTTCTTTTTCTTCCAGTTCCTTTATAAATAAGGAAATCTCATAGGTTTCGGAGAAATTTATAGTATCTTTCGCAGTTTCCTTAAGTCTTTCATTTTCTTCCTCGATTTTCAGGATACTCTTCCTGTTTCTTTCGATTTCCTCATTTGCAGCTTCTATATCAGCCCTGCACTGCACAAAAATCTGTTCAACCTCAACCTTCTCTTTCTCAAGGTCACTTAAAGCCTGAGTGTGGACTTCCTCTTCCCTTAGAAGGAGAGCTAGTTCTTTTGAGATTCCATTCATCTTTTCCCTGGCAAGGAACTCTTCTTTTTCCTGTTGCAAGCTCAGTGTCTCAATATCAAGGTCTCCAAAGCCGCATTCCTCCCGGATAGAATTATTTTCCCTTCCCAGTTCGAGCAAAACCTGCCTTTGCTCACGGGCTTCTCCTGAGAGGGTTTCTCTTTCTCTGATGCAGCTAGCTTTACCCTCCTGGGATTTAAGTAGAGCCTGTTTCAGAGTGTTTATTTCTTGAAGTCGCTCCCTGTACTCTGCAGCCATCATATCGAGTTTTTCTTTTTGGGCTGCTGCAACCTCTTTATCCTTATTACATTTTTCTAATGCTGCATCGCATTCCTTTATCTTCTGCTTGAGCCCCCTCAGCACTGCATGCGGTTCTGTACTTTCAATTTTCTCGATTTCGGCTTTTATGGCTGAAAGGTTGTTACCTACATCCCTTTGAAGCCTTCTGACAGCTGTTTTTGCACTCCCTGCTCTTTCCCTGTACTCTTCAAGTTTTCCAAGCTGTAAAAGGTCATCAATCATACGCTGCCTGTCTTTTGGCTTTGCATTAATGAGTACATCAATTTCGCCCTGCCGGATGTAAGCACAGTTCCTGTATGCCTCTTCATCCATATTTAAAAGGGAACAGACCTCTTCGTAAGTCCGTGTAGCCTGATCGACAATACATTCTCCGTTGGCATAGAGTACGCATTTTGAGCTCGAAGCATTTTCACTCTTAGGCGAATACCTGAAAGCCTGTTCGATAAGATAATCCTGCCCTAAATGCTCAAAACCCAGGCTTATTTTCGCATTTTCAGCCCCTTTAAAGATTACATCTGCAAGCACGAAATCCTTTGAAAGAATTTTGCTCCCAAAAAGTCCCATAAAACAGGCTTCAAGCAGGCTGGACTTCCCGCTCCCATTAACTCCGGAAATGACTGTAACTCCGTCTTCAAATGTAAAATTCAGTTTCTTATAACTCCGGATGTTTTCGATATACAGGTTTTTGAGCTTCAAAGGTAATCACCAAGGTTATACTGTCGTGGTACGGCAGACTTGCTTTTTCCTTTTTTCTGCCCTGCCTTTCCCGCTTTTCTGGTTAATCCCGTAGCCCTTGCAGGTTTTTCTTCAGTCAGCTTCTCGGATTTGCCTGATGTCTCCTCTTGAGATTTGCTATTAACCGCGAACTCAGACGGCTTTTGAGCCTCTTTCCCAGGCTCGTTATCAGGAAGTTCACTTTCAGGTTTGCTTGCAAGTTTAGTTTCATGAAGTTGACTTACAGGCTGACTTACAGATTTCATTTTAGTTTTCTCATCTAGGTCTGAAGTCCTGAGGACGCCTGATAGTTCAGTAATTTCAAGCTTTCCGGCAATTACCTCTATAGGCCTGGTTTTCCCTGAAAGTCCAGTCTCTCCTGAGAATTCAGCTTTCCCAGCAAAACCAATTTCCATAGCTGATCTAAAATTTTTATCCGGTTCGCTCTCTCCGCTGGGTTTTAATTCTTCAAGTCCCGAAAATCCAGAATCGGATGTTGAACTGGCAGGGGAAATAGGGCTGGCAGGCACTTCTATTCTAAAATCAGGGCTTTTGAATTCCTCAGCTTTAGCCTCAATGAGCTTCGAAAGCCGGCTTTCGGTTTCTTCGTCCACTCTTGACTTTGAGATATCCGGGCTCCGGACAACTTCGTTAATAATCAGCCCACCGTCGTTTAAGCTCATTTTTCTGATTTCACTTGCAACTGCATGATCAGGATCGGAGAAGGTGATCTTTAGGGCTTCCTCAGGGAAGGATTCTTTTGTTCTCCAGTCTTTAACGTTTGCCACAATAGCCTTTTTATTAATCAGGTATTCCTCAAGCTCGCTCTGTGACAGGACTGGACCAGAATCCCCGATAATTTCCAGAAAGACCACGGAACCCGGAATTTCTTCTAAATGCTCGTTTACTTTAGAGAAAATCTGCTCATATGGATTATCTTCCCCATTTAACTCTACCTGGATGGAAAGAAAATTCCTGGTCGGGATCGTGCGCCTGCTGATCTCAAGTCCTTTTTCGGAAAGCGTGATGATATTATAGGAACGGGCTTCCTTTTCGGAAACTGCATTCCGCTCCGTGCTTCCGGAGTAAGTGATCCATGTCTCGCCTGTTTTGTTTTTAATTATTGCATGTTCATGGTAATCGCCAAGAAGAATTGCATCAACCTTGAAAGGCAGGTTTTCAAGCACCTCATCACAGTCCCACTCCGCATATGGAAAAGGATTCACGATCTGGTGCATTACAAGCAGTTTCCAGAAGTTTTCTTCTGGAGTAGAAGGATTAGATAAGGTAGAAAGGCTGGAATCCGGCGCCTCAAAGCCTGAGTAATCGAATATGGGAATTTTTGATTTCGGGACGCTATCAATCCCGTAAATAGCTGCATTGCCTACCATAAATGGTTTTTTCCCAAGCCTTACCGCAAGCCCCATTTCCTCGAAAAGGTCAAGCCACTGGATATTCTGCTTGCTCTCATGGTTCCCGACAATCCCGAGAAAAGGTATGCCAGCCTCCTTGAGCCGTGCCAGGATATTCATTGTCTCAAGGAGATCTTCAAGGGTCGGGTTCCTCGAATCAAAAAGGTCTCCCGCATGCACTACGGCATCGACCTGCATCTCAACCGCATCGTTTACGACAAGCTCGAAAGCTGCAAAAAAATCCTTTCTCCGGTTCTCACTGTGGTACTGCCTGTATCCCAGATGCGTGTCAGCAGTATGGAGTATCCTTATTTCCCTGGCCATGCTTCCATCAGTCTCTAATTTTTACCCTATAAGGCTTTCTATATTAGTAATTAACTCATTTAGACAGAAAGCAGATTCTAACTAAATAAGGAAGTTAGCAACTTTCACGCTGGAAAAGAGGTGAATTGACATAAATCTGACATAAGATTCAAAAACAGGTTTCCGATGGTCAGAAGTTAAAACATTGATATCAGTTCAGGGGGATCGGAATAGCATTTTCGGTTATCTCTATCCTGCGCAGGTGCACGGCTGGAGCCAGCTGGATATTAAAAAAATCTGATTAATAACTTGAAACCAAGTGACAAGTTAAAAGTTTTGAAATCCCAATGCACAGAAAAGATGAAAAAGAATGAGTTTTCCTGTAAATCATTTTTATAAAAATAGAAATTGTTATTATACAGCCAAATTTACACACATCTTCTCGGATTTTCGACCTCTCTTTTAAGAATTTCCATCCAGTCCGGAGCCTCCATGCCGGGATACTCATACCCTAAAAGTATTACCTCACTGAATTCTTCACCCTCAGTCGGCATGGCTCCAGTTACCTCATAGGTTGGAAATGGTACCGGAAGGACTCCTTTTACAGTCTCGTCACTTTCCAGTTTCGTAAGTCTGGTTAAATTGTCCGTAAAAAGCACTTCTTCGGCATTGCTCGCGGTCACAATAGGTATTGTACGGATCGAGTGATATATGCAAGATTCGACTACAGCAAATCCCAATACGAGTTCTTTCCAGATCATGGGCTTATTTTTTTGCTCGGTTGCTTCTGCCATTGTTTATCCCCTAAAGCTATATTCGGTTTAACAGATTTTGAGCTTGTATTTTTGAGCTAATAGAGAGGATATGACCGTAAGCGATAAGTCCTTTTCTTTCGAGAAAATCAGCGCCAGAAGTTCATTTCTTTGCGTTCTATAAAGTTACAATTTCTCGAAAGATATTTTAGGAATAGTCCTAAAAGGAGTGTTTCTACTGGCGGGAAAATTTGAAGAATAAAATCACAAGCGCCAGAATAGCAGTTGCTAAACTGAAAGCTGGTGTAGATGCTGTTGGGGAAGATGAGTTTTCTGAGGTTGACTGTTGGGTGGGTTGAGTTTCCGAAGATGGAACTTCGCCTTCGTAGTATTCGTTGGAGATATAAGGGTATGCAACTGTGAATTCTCCTTTTACAGCAGGCTCATCTTTCCCTTTTTCGTGTATTTGGTACCAGAAATTTACGGGCATAGACCAATCTGCCCATTCTTCAGTAGGTCTCAAAAGCCATTCAAAATTATATACTCCTGGATCTAAGGACTCAAAATGCTTTTTCTCAGAAAACTTAGAAGGACCCTCAATCACCTCATAAGGAGATTCAGATCCAATACTGTCAATTTCAATAAATAGTCTAGATGTTTGATTTAATGTCATAGTGATTTTGATTTTGAAAAGCTCATCAATTTTCAGAATTGGTTTTGCTACTTCATCCCCAGGTAGCATCTTATCGTTATAGTATACATCTATTGAACAGTAAGGAGAAGATGCAGAAACAGTATCGATAAGTAACAATAAAATTAATCCTAAAAACATAATTCCTGCTCTCATTTACTTCCTCCAACTCTTGATAAAAGATATTCATATCCTATTGATTCTTCAGTACTTTTTCCCAGTTTATCCCCAACACCCTTTGGGCCTGAACCTACTATTGAAGTTGCATACCCACTGAACTTAAAAGTTATAGGTATGTTTTCACCAAGATATTCGTCGTTCAAAACGATTGCGTCATCTTGTCTAACATACTTCTGTCCTTTATGCCCAAAATAAGGCTTGGGAATAACTTCATTATCATTATCGATTATAGTGAATTCTTTGTACTCTGCCATTACATCATACGTCCAAATATTAATTGTAAAAACCCAATGTGGTGGCAACACAGGCAATCCACACGGAATAGTTGTCATCGTCCTATCCAGCCTTCTTCTTATCTTATCTCCTGCTTCACCGGAATATGTGTCAACAGTTTCATTAGCTAGATTTTTCAACTCTTTATCAATTCTCTCGAAGCCAGCATCGAGGGTTTGGCCTTTGTTTACTGTAACTGCACAGATTCCATTTGCAACCCCTATTCTGATGTCAGTATCTACTCTATTTAGAGTAGCTTCAAGTTCATCATGCCCAATCGATAGATTTGAGTTTCGAATTTCAGATTTTATAATAGCAGAGAGTTCAACTGCGAGTTCATCAGTAGTAGATTTCTGGATTACCTGGTCATCGGAAAAGTTATTCAGACAGCTTGCTGTAATCGCCCTAACTTTTTCTTCTTTGATCCAGTCTGAAATTACTGGATTCGAAGTTATCTCTTTGACTACATTTTCAGTTATTTGAGATCTCATTTCCTGCGCATAAGTATGCTTCAAATTGTAAACTTCTTTGTTAAGACGAGTTGTATCCAGAGAGATATTCTGCTCGCTCAGATCTTGTTCAAATAATAGAACTTCAGTGTTCAGGCTTGAGATACTCTGGCTTATTTGCTGTGCTATTTCAGTTTTTACGTATTCATTGCTTGAAGAAATACTGTCTGCTATTTCCTCGGAGATACCTGTTGTAAAAATGCAGGTATTACGTACACCAAGGGGGTAAATTGTTCTTCCAGTCGCGGCATCAGTCCATTCATACTCCTCTCTCAGGTCAAAATCCGGATCGTGATAAAGATAGTTAGGTTTCTGATCAACGATCAAAGTCAGATTTTCTGTCCAATTGTATTTGCTTTCCGGTTGACCGGTAACAGTCATAGTGGAGATTATACCCATATCTTCGCCCAGAACTGAAGCAGCCCTTTCCACTGCCGGATTGTTAAAAAGAGTCATTTTGACTGAGGTAACGCTGTCAAACGAACTGGTATCAATGCTTTTTTTCTCAAGAGCTTTAAGAATGTAGGAATTGATATCAGAATCCAGTTTACGGTTTTTCCTGTCGATATCTTCTATCAACCTGTTGTAAGCCTCGTTTTTAGCAATGTACCGGGCAGAATCGCTTGAAGCATATATTTTTCCTGACGGTGTAAGATACTTTTCTTTGTTTACGTAAGCTTCCCTGCCTTTTTCCAGTTTCAGAATGAGTTTTTCGGCAGTTTGTACCTGCAAATCTGTAGGATCCTGCCCAGGGGAATCCATAAGAGAATAATTAAAGGTAGGATTATCCTTTTCTACAGAATTGAGCATTTCCAGAACTTCTTCTGCCATAATTCTGTGCAGCCATGGTGGAATATCGCAATTTACAGCATGTTTGGGTAGATATTGCCCGTCAGGGTAAGCCCAAAACATGCTCTCTATTGCCCTTAAATCCACATATTCGTCCCTGTATTTGTCGGCAGCATCAGAACAGCATGGGTCGAATCTTTCGATTTTATTTGTGTCACTATCTAAACTATCTATTTCGTTCAGAATGCCTGTACCGCCTTTATTGTCCAGATAAAGGGTTGTTTCCCTGTATTCTCGCTCTATGGGATCAGAATAGGTTGACAAGCCGATGTAACCGCCTGCAGGAGGTCGTTTGTGGTAAACTATTGTCAGTTTTTCGGCTTCGGTTTCTGCATGAGAAAGCGATGCGAGATTGACTTTGCTTACAGTTTTTGAGGCTAAACCACTTGATGTATCGGAATGCGTGACCGTGGTATAATTTCCATCAGGCAACTGCTCTCTGGTTTTCCATTTGTAAGTGTAATCGTAACTATAGTCTATTTTCCAGTTTGTTACGATTTTGTAAGAAATATCGTACCTGACTCGCCAGTCAAAGACATGCTCTTCGCGGTTCAGGTAGCCTTCACTCCGGTTTTCAAACGTCAGGGTATCATTACCTGCATAGGAAAAATGAGGTTCAATCTTTACATCGACTATGTCGGCAGAAATCAGGCTGACATCTGCCGCTGAAATTGACCATCTGGATACACTTCCTTCCGGAGGTTCAATTGAAGGATCTAAGGATTCGGAATAGGATTTTCTGGTTGAGTCTCTCCATGAGTAAGAAGGCACAAGAGAGCCTTTATGCGCTCCTGATGCTAAATAGTTCGAGTCCCAGCTAACAGTTTGACTGGTAAACGAAACCGAATCCGAATCAAAATTTGCAGTAATTTGAGAGGAAATCGGATCAGGAAAAGCGAAACCATCTCTCAGGATTTGCCCCTGAACCGATGCTGTGTAAACGCTGTCCGTAACCGCATGAATGAGATCAGGATTCTCTTCTATCCATACGTGATCATTAAAGACCCAGCCGTCAATAACTCCATTTGTATAATTAGAAGCTGAAACTTCAATTTTCGAATACTCAGAGAGCTCTTCAAAGGAAGTATTTGTCTCTCTCAGGGATTCTTTTATGCTTTTTTCGACATCAAAAGAGAAAGATTTATTCTGCGCAAGAGAATCGTAAGTAGTTGTCAGGTTTACGCCTTTATCTCGCTCATAACTAGAAATTGAAGTATTCGAGATACTATTAGAACCCGAAGGTGCTTTATTTCGGTCTGAAACGCTGCTTGAAGAAGAAACATCTTCATAAAGAACTTTTTCATTATAATAGGTTGTGTATGTTAGAGACAGGGGGTCAACCGAATCAAAAATTTTTTTCTGAGTGTAGAGTGTGGCTCCGTTAATTGAACTTGAGAGGGCAGGATTGGTCAGGATATTCAGAGGACCGTTTGCATAATGCTGCCAGGGACCGTAAACGAAAGTTCTCAGGTTTGTTGCTCCGAGCACAAGGTTAGATGTTGAATCAAGACTTGAAGTGTTTCCAAGTTCGGTTTCGTATTCCCGGACAAGCTCTTCAAGAAGAGGTTCCCGTGAGGTTATCAGGGTAGAAAGTTTCATGCTGCGGTTAGAGCTTTCTCCGGTCTCCAGGTTAACAAGAGTATAATTGAGGGCAGGAATCTCGAAAACGTAATAAATAGTATAATTTTTGCTGGAATGAGTGTTGTAACCTGTATCAAAAGCAGGGTTTGCGTCAGCATAATTCTTATGTTTGCCACCAGATGAGATCTCCCTTTGCAAAGTTCCGGTTACTTTTCTGATTTTTATTTGCTCGGGTTTTATGTCAGGTTCGACATTGATTGCGTATTCCCTGAACGTGTGGCTGTTTCCCTGGTAATTTGCAGAAAGCAGCCTGTTAAAAGCGTCTGCTGTTATGTCTTTTACCGGGCTTACCTCAATTACGAACCAGTCCGAGGCTTTTAATCCGTCGCCGTAATAAAGTTCAATTGAGGCATATCCTGAGGCTGCAGAGTCCGGAATTTCCACGGTTTCCTGGAATGAGACTTTCTGGAAAAAACCGGTTGCCTGGCCGTAGTTTATGTTTTTTATTTCGTTACCTGAAGAGTCGTTGACAATCAGTTTAATGTCGCGGTTTTTCCAAAGAGCTTCTATTTTACCCCAGATATCTGAAGGCAGGTTTATGGAAAGCTGGAGCAAATCTCCTTTCTCAAGGTTCTGGTTTTTCGGGATCACCATAAAACCGTCTTCAGAAAACCTGTCAACTGCACTGCCTTCAGGCAGAATTACAGGATGTTCTCCTTGCCATTCCAGAGCTTCCATTCCTGCGTAGTTCAGGCAGCGGGCAAGGTCGAATGAGGCAAGATTGATGGCACTTTTCTCAGGGTTAACATTCTCGGTGGTGTAAATGGTTTCTGCGACTTCACTGTCGATCTTTAGAAGGTAAACTGAGGTGAAGGTTGATACAAGCAGGATGAAAATCCCGATTACGGCATAGGGAATGTAGGCACAGGTATCCTCAATGAAGAATGAAAAATTGTCAGGTTTCCTGGCCATCAAACCCTTCCTTAAGATAGAAAATAAACACAACTGAATCAAAAAATTAATTGAGTTTCTACGAATAAATACTTTACTTCTGAAAGAAAATTCAATTATAATCAAAAATCCAATATAAAAAATTAAAGTAGAAAAATGAAGGCAAACTTAAAAAGAAAAAGATTATTAAAAATCGCTTAATCGAGCTGATTGTTATAAAATTTTTTCTACTGTTATAAATAAGAAAAAGATAGAATAAATCCCAAAACTCAGAATTACATTTTTAAATGTCTAATTTTAAATGGTCGATGGATCTTCCAATTATGAGATTTGTTCTGAAGAACTATTACTGATGTGTGAATAAGATCGGTCTTGGAATGAGTTCATAGAGAAAGTAGTATGTAGTAATGGGAGATAGAACAGTTAACGCTTACAATTCATTATCAAATTATGAAAAATTACACCATAAATAAAAGTGGCATTGATCGTAAAAAATAAGTAGAGTGTAGATTTTAATCCCTCTTAAACGTCAAGTCTGCTAGAATTAATCTTGAAGTTTTAGATTTTATGAAACAGTTTTCTCTTGATTTTTCGCTTTGCACTGCCTGACATCTGCTTAAGAATAATTGATTTGGGCGTATTTTTTCCCGCAGGAGCTACCTTTCCTTCTCGGATGGCCGCAAGCACGGCGGTGAGGGTGTTTTCAGGCGCGTCGATCTCGGTATAGGCTTGGCCGACCATTTCGGGAATGTGGGAATCGCTTCCTGCAACCCCGGGAATTCCAAGCCTCTTTGCCTCGATTGCAGCTTTCCTGTTGGCGTTATTGAATAGGCAGCGGGAATTGAAAACCTCAACTGCATCAATATCAAGCCCTTCGAAGCTTCCTATTCCGTGGGAACTTCGCTTGAAAGGATGAGGGATGATAACCGTGCCTCCAAGTTTCCGGGCTCTTATGATCGTTTCTTCCGGGCTAAGGAAAGGCTCAATGTTCTGTTTGACTCCTAGCACCAGGATATGCCCTTTAGAACAGGTAACCTCGACTCCGGGAATGACTGTAAGCTCAAAGCCAAGTTCCATGGCTCGTTTTTCACAGGCAAGCCCACCTTCCACAGTATCATGATCACAGATAGCAAATCCATCAAGTCCTTTTTTGCGCGCAGACTCAAGAATGGCGTCATGGCTCGATTTGCTATCCTTTGAATACTCGGAATGTACGTGCAGATCGAATTTCATGCTAACAGGAGAATGAGAAATGAATTTATATAAATTTTGAAAACGGGAGCAAAATTGAAAAAGAAAAAGACAATTATGATTACATAGAGACTTCATAGAGACTTAACAAACCTTCGTTTTAATACGAACAAATGATGTCTTAAAAATAAAGACAAAACAAGGAGGAATTGCGAACGGGCAGAAACATAGCAAAAATCTGGTTCTAAGGGTATAGTTTAGGATATAAGGAGGGTCTGATGTCTACAGTAGACGCCCGTTCGCATATATACAAACGATTTCTGAATATAAATACCTTTCGTATTTATACGAACATTATTCCACCTGTGCAAAAAATTCCCTAAGGAAAACATATTAGAAATGGATTTATTAATATTTCAAAGAATTTTATAAATTTAGAATATTTTTCTATTCTTATGGAAGGTCTGAAGATTATGCTGACATAAACTTTTTTAAAAAATATCAATAAACATGGAAATTATCAATTTTTGATGATTGTGTATATTTCATTAAGAGTGTAGATAGTTATGCATAGTTTAAGATACTTAGTTACAAATTACAATTTAATATAAATAACATCCCAAACTTTTGAAGAAAAAGCTTGATCACAAGCCTTTTCAAAAAAGGCTTGAGCGAAAACCTTTGAGAAAAGGTTTTATCGAAATGATAGTTAAACTTCCTTCGGTCCGAGGAGGGCATGTGCTTTGTTAACTATCTCGGTCCTGGCTTCATAATCCACATGGATTTGTTCTCCAAACTCAACTCTGTGTACAATTCCTTCATCATATAGCCAGGAAAGAATCGACATTCCTTCTTCCGAATTCGGTAGGGAAAGGGAGCAAAAACACCAGGGAGGCAGATGCTTGACTATTTCGGCTTTTAGTACATCCATACCGATGCCTTTTTTTGCAGAAACGAAAACAGGATTAGGAGCCATATAACCTATCTGTTCCATAATACTATCAAGTCTGGATTCGTCAACAAGATCTACCTTGTTAAGCACAGTTATAATAGGAACTCCCTGAATACGGTCCCAGAGGGTGTCATGGGATGTAGCAAGCTTTAGCAGAATCATTTCAGGTTTTTCGTTTGCATCCACGACCAGGAGTATAAGATCCGATAGAAAAATCTCGTTGAGGGTAGATTTGAAAGCATCAACCAGCCAGTGAGGAAGATCTTCTATAAATCCCACGGTATCGGTTAAAAGAGCTTTTCGTCCTCCAAGGTCCAGAGCTCGGGTGGTAGGCACAAGCGTTGTAAAAAGCATATTCCTCACATCGACACTTTCACTGACAATAGCGTTGAAAAGCGTGCTTTTTCCAGCATTTGTATATCCTGCAAGGGAAATTAAAGAAAACCCCTTCTTGTGCCTTAAAGCCCGCAGAGACTCGTCATCTTTTTCTGCCGATTCAAGCTCACTCTCAATCCTTGCGATCCTCTTCTTCAGATCCTGTTCATAAGAATCCTCGTAATCTCCAAGTCCCATAAAGCCTGCTCTCTCCTCTTTCTTAGCGAGAGAAACAACGGCTCTTGCCCTGGGTATCTCGTATCTCAGTCTTGCCAGTTCTACCTGGAGTTTTGAGCGGTGGGTGGTTGCCCTCTTTGCAAAGATCTCAAGGATGAGCTGGAACTTATCTATAACCTGGCATTTACAGATTTCCGAGATGTTGAAGAGCTGTGTCGTGGAAAGTCTGTTATAGAAAATTACTTTATCTGCACCAATGCTTCTCACAAGTTCGGCAAGTTCTTCGATTTTCCCCTTGCCTAGCTGATACTTTGAATCAGGATACCTGGTTTGCTTAAGCTCACCAACCGGCAGGTAACCTGCTGCTTTTGCAAGTTCTCTGAGTTCCTGGAAGAGGTATTCCTCACGTTCAGAGTCGGAATTAGGAGTGGCCCTTTTAACTAGAATTACCCTGTTTCCGTTACCGAGTTTTTGTTCTGCTGAAATTTTCATGTCTCGATTTGAAGTTCTTTTATCAATAGATTGCGGGCGCTCTGGGAAATATGATGCACGAGTTCTATCGACCGCCTCTCGGCAATTGATTCCTGATACTTAAAAGCCCTGGAAAACATACTTTCGGTCACCCATCTGGGTTTATTATACATGTCCCCTTTTTCTGCCACAATCGTGCCCTCGAAAGATAGCTGGTCAGCAGTATCTTCAATTAGCTGCACGACATCCAGCAAACTTGGAGCTCTTTTTAGCCAGAGGGGCAGGATTTTGACCTGCTTAACCTTCTCAATATAGTTGGCTGAGACCGTAAGCGCTGCTGCTGCACATACCATGTAATAACCTCCTTTAATCCTGTGCCTGCCGGAAATATCTACTGCAATTATGTCCCACATTTATATCTCACCCTCGGCTGAAGATTCGGTTTTTATGAGATTCTAAACGATGTTAATAATAGGGAGAATACTCTTGAATATCAGCTGGAGCATTGATCTAGAGCATTGGTCTAAAGCATTGATCTAGAGTATTGATTTAGATAATCACATTTTCGTTCGGCTGATATCCAGATATTTAACTTCCTCTCCTTTCTCGATCGCAAAAAGCATTGTCTTCCTTACACTATTTGCAAGCCTGACCGCTCCCGACATGACAGGAAGCTTAAACTCGAAATCTGCAGGGATGACATTTACAAGGTATTCGGAATGTGGGATTTTTTCTACTGATTCGACTTTTCGGTATACCCTGAAATTCGTCCCGAACTTAAATCCGGTTTTGACCACATGCCCAGAGTCCCTGAGGTTCTTATATACACTGTACTTTCTCATGAAAGAACTCTCAATCTTCGAGGCTTTCTCAGTAAACTCGTCGAATGAAAGCACTTTACCTTTCCTGTCCCGAATCGTTATCACGCCTCTGGAAAAGAGATAAAGGGACTCTACCAGGGAGAGCTGCAGCCTTTCAGAATCCAGCATTTTCCCGTAGAAGCCCTTTGAATAGAGAATCTCCGAAATTCGGGCATCCCAGACTATCACCCTGTCTTCCAGGAAAGTAGCATCGGTTTTGACCGCAGGATATGGCTCAGGCATCTCTCCTTCAGGGACTTTAGTTTTAACCTCATAGAATGTAAGATCACTTTCCTCATCCACTACAGCCAGGATAAACTGCTTGTGTACATTCTCTGCCGAGGCAACCGAGTCCTGTAGAAGTTTCACAGGAAGGAGTTGTCTTTCCGATTGAACGTGGACAAAGATTTTTGCCGCACTCTTACCCGGATGGCTGCCTCTTGGATACACCCGGAAATCCACAGCTGACGGCTGGACGTAGTACCCCCTCTCTTTGAGATCCTTATAAACGATATATTTCAGCTCAAAATTCGGCTGCCTTAAAGAAGCTTGCTCAAAAAAGGTTCTGAAATCAAGCAATGTACCCTCGAGTTCGATTTCTAGCTTTCCTCTGGACAGAAGGAAAGCAGCTTCTACAAGTGAGAGTTCGAGCCCATCACCTTTGAGGCGTCCGAAATAACCAGTTTTGTAAAGCTCGGTTACCGCTTCCTTTCCGGCAAGGACTCGGTCTCCTTTAAGTTGTGTTCTCAATAGATTCACCTTAAAAGAAAATGAAATGAAAATAAGTCTCTTCAACAGGTTAGCTTGCTGTAGTCTAACCTGCTATAGTCTTTCCTGCTATAATCTAATATTACTATAGCGTGTTTTATCCTGATCTGGGTTCTCATAAAATGATTAATTGTAATCTAGTTTATTGTAATCTAACCTGCTATAATCTGATTTAATATAAAATATAAGCTTTTTCGACCTGCAAAGATTCAGACCTTCAGGGTTTAAGCCTGAAGTCCAGTGATCTCACATGGATTAGCTGTTTTGTTTACAGGCGCACTTCGTTTGAATATTTTCACAGATTACGAGAAAGTTCGCTTTAAGGAAACCTGCACGTGTTAACAGAAAAGCCTGCTCACATCACGAAAGAGCTCTGGATTCCCGAAACTTCCTTGCAGCCTCCACAAGTGAATCTGCAAGATCCCTGTACGCAACTCCATGCAGATGAGCATAAGAACCAAGGGTATTTCCAGAGATAAGCCCATCCCTGTAGTCTTTTATGCCTGCCCCCCTCGACAGGGTTATTGCAAATTCGGCATCCTCAGGAATTCCTTCTATTTCAGAATGATGGAATTCGTGCCCCTTGAAGCTGTTGCCTTTTTTCCCGAGAATACAATCCTTACTAAGGGTTCCGATGTTATAACTGACAACTCTTGTTTGCCCCATGATAGTATGCCCTGGAAGCGCCCCGACCATTGAATATGTGGATTCCGGCATTGAAGCATCGTGATATGTGCCTTTTCCGGGGACACCTGTACTGATTCTCTCCGTAAGGTACATAAGCCCCCCGCACTCGGCATAAATTGGCATTCCTGCAGCAGAAGCTCTTTTAATGTCCTGGCGCATGGACTCATTAGCTTCAAGTTCGGCTGCAAAGAGCTCGGGATAACCGCCCCCAATATAGAGTCCATCAACCTCAGGAAGCGAGGTGTCTTTGATAGGGCTGAAGTAAACGATTTCTGCACCTGCAAGCTCTAAAAGATCGAGGTTATCACGATAGTAAAAATTGAAAGCTTCATCAAGGGCAACACCTATTTTTGGCCTGGACATTCCAGAATTGGGAGCCGGCGTAAAAACGCTATTCTCAGGGCTTTTCAGGGGTTTTACACTTTTTGCGATATCCAGAAAGCGGTCCACGTCAATTCCTGTATTGATGATTTCCTCAATACTACGAAGGCGTGCACCAAAGTTTCCATCTCCAAACCGTTTTCGACCCTCAAGAGCTGGTATAAGCCCCAGGTGGCGCATGGAAATTTGCATGGAAGGATCTCTCGGAACGATCCCTATAACTGGGACACCTGTATAATACTCGATTGCCTCTCTAGCTTTCTCAGCATGGCGGCGGCTTCCTATGTTATTGAGGATAACGCCCGCAATTTCCACATCAGGATCGAAGTTCTTATATCCATTGACAAGAGCAGCACTTGAACGGGTAATGCTCCGGGCATTAATTACGAGAATTACAGGGCATTTGAGGATTTTTGCAATCTGGGCAGTGCTTCCAAGGTCGCTCAAACTCTCAAAACCTTCGTAAAGCCCTCGAACCCCTTCAATAATCGCAATATCAGCCCTATCTCCGACTTCACAGGCATGGGTATAAACATCCAGAATGTCATTCTCATCCATAAGGTAACCGTCAAGGTTTCTGCAGAACCTTCCTGTTATTTCAGTGTGATAGCTCGGATCGATATAATCCAGAGCAACCTTGAAGGGCTGGACTTTGTATCCTCTTGAAACGAGGGCAGCCATCAGTCCCATTGAGATTGTGGTTTTGCCTGAAGAGGAACGGTCTGCAGAGATGAGAATCCTGGGAATATTCCCTGCTACGGGTTGGCTGTCACTAAGCATTTTTATACCCCTGATTTGTTTTGCACGGCATTGTACGGTAAATATATGTTTATAGTCTATTGTCCTTGCAGCTTAAGTCGTAAATTAATCTGTGCTCCAGTTCACTTAGTCAGTTCCCTCAACCGCTCGTCACTCAGGGGATTTGATGTAACTCTTTTTTCGTTTTCAAGGATTGCTTTTCCAAGCTTGCGGTAAATATCTGCAATATCGGATTCGGGCGCTTTTTCCATTACAGAATAACCTTCCCTTTCACAGTCCTGGACTACCTGTCGTTTCGGGATAAAAGCCATAAGCTGGCTGCCGATCTCCTCAGCGAATTTCGTAACAATTTCCTCTTCCCTGCTTACGTTTCTGGAATTGCAGATTACCCCGCTAAGCGGCATTCCTATTTTGGAAAGACCCTTGCAGATGTTATTTGCTGCATAAAGGGGCATGTATTCGCCTGAGGTCAGGACATAAGCCTCATTTACGAACCCTTTCCTGACAGGGGCAACAAAGCCGCCGCAGACAATGTCTCCGGGCACATCATAAATTATGAGGTCCTGTTCTTTCAGGAGATCTCCTGAGATGCTTTTCAATTTCTGGATGGCAACAATAATTCCCCGACCTGCACACCCTATGCCAGGTTCAGGACCGCCTGCTTCCACACATTTGACTCCTGCATATCCTTCAAAAACTACATCTTCTTCTTTTACATCCACACCTTCGCGCAGGAGGTCGAGAATGGTTGGAATTCTCCTGCCTCCAAGCAGGGTGATTGATGAGTCACTTTTAGGATCGCAGCCTATGATCATTACTTTCTTTCCTGCCTCGGCACAGGCGGCAGCAACGTTTGAAGCCGTGCTCGATTTGCCTATTCCGCCCTTTCCGTAGATCGCTATGATCTTTTGTTTTTTCAAAGGATCTTCCTCCTGATGTTATTCTGGTTTTTCTTGCTCAGGCTTCCTTTGCAACTTCCCTTAAGGTAGCTCCAAACTCTGATTCCACGATTCCACTGACTCCGAGTGTTTTCGGGTGAAGATCGATTTCAACCAGTACATATTCGTGCCCCATTTCTTTTAAGGGCAAAACCTGTCTCGGTCCGTTAGTGACTGAAATTAGCTCCATACCTCTTATGTGCTCCATAGGGATTGCGTGCGGAACGCCCGTAATTATCGCAAAATCGAAATCGCTGTATTTTTCCTTTATCAATTCGCTGACCTTTTCCCCTGCAATCGGATACTCGTCCATACCGCCAATAATCTCATGCACCTCAACATTATGTGCGTTGAAATCTCTCAATATATATTCAGCATGCTGCCTTACCCTTGGAAGCCCGAGTTTCGGGTCGATATTTGCCATATTGATAATGTTTTCTTTTTTCCCAAGAAGTGCTGCAACCTCATTGACCGCAAGGGTGATGTCCGCAAACATGTAGCCGGTCTCTTTTTTAGCATTCATGATGACCAGGCCCTTCTTACCTTCTTTAAGCAGTTCAATTACACGCTTTGCAACCTTATATTTGACATCCCCGCGAGAGGGGGCAAGGTATTCCCTGCTTGCAGCCCCAAACCTCCTTTCCACTTCTGTAGCTTTTGTAAGGAGGTATTCCTGGCGCTCGAATTCTTTACGGTCGATGATCCCGACATCGAGTGCGGATTCCAGGGCAAAGAGTACTCCTTTTGTGTTATTGTGGTAGCCTGCATGCACCTCAACTTCGATTACAGGGACATCCGGATTAGCCTCAAGCACAGCTTCATGCATTTCTTCCCCGATAATCATACTGGCGCAGGTGCCTACAACCCCTATAATTTTGGGATTAAAAAGTTCCACAGATTTGTTTATTAATTCTACAAGTCGGTCGTGACCTCCGAAAACAAAGCCATTCTCATCAAGAGCAGTGGTAACTACATGTATGCCGTCTTCTTCGAGCAACCTTGCATGTTTAAATGAGCAGCCAGGAGGTCCATGCAGAATAGCGACATCAACATTTAAGTCTCTGAGAGTGTAAAGAGCCGCAACTATGGAACTGGGGCGGGGATGGATGATTGAAATCTCTTTTCCAGTCATGATAAGTCCTCTTATTCAACTAATCGAGATGATTATCGGGATGATAATGTGTTTCCTTCAGAATTCCTGTATCCCGGAGAACTTGGCTGTACCGTAAGATAGTGCAGGAAACACGGGCAGTGGAATTTAACAGGTAATGGAAACGGATACAGATTGGAAGAGCCTGTATAAAATTGTATCATAATAATTCTGGAAACAACTCCGGAAAGAAGTTTAGCGAAAGCATTTTACTGAAGAGAGTATTATATCTACCCCTCCTGCAAATTTTGAGGCTTTTAAGAGTCCCTCATGAAGATTCCCTGCGTAAGATATGTTTTTCCCACTTATAGTCCTCATCCGTTCCCCTACCAGGATAACCTGGCTGCATTTTGTACCGAATTTTTCTACAAAACGCTGCACGGATTCGGGGGGCAGTCCTTCACAAACCTGAGAGGCTTCTTCTCCCAGCACAAGGATTATATTTCCCTTCCTTTCGTCCTTTTTTTTTAGGAGAGCATATTCAAGGGCTTTTTCGGCTGAGAGGATATCCATGCCTGAATTGGAATTGTCTATAAGGCAGATGCCATTCATCACCTTTTCCTGCATCCTGCCCGAGAGTCCTTCGAACTTCTCAATTACCGAAGAAATAGCCTCATGTCCAATTCCAAGTTCGAGGGCAGCTGCTGATGCTGCAACAAAGGCAGTCCTGTAAGCCAGGAAATTATACCCTGGACGCGGGGAAACTGAAAAAATTTCTTTTCCCCTGTGCATAAAGCGAATGAAAGAGCCTGATAATTCGGAAGATGTTGAGGACTTTGAGATTGATGATGCAGATCCGCATTTGGATTCCAGCACGAAGTCGGCTATCTGATCCGGGATTTGAGGAGACTCAATAATGAAGGGATCTTTAAAGGTTAAAACCTTTGCCTGACTTTTTTTTGCAGCTTCGAGTGCTTTTTCAGCTCCAGAATTAATTAGAAGAACACCTTCAGGTTTTGCATGTCTTACGAGCTGGAGTTTCGCCTCGCTTGCGAGGGCGGTATTGTTTGCAATCCCATAGTCCGGCAAAAGGGTTGTAAGGATCCCAAAATCAGCGGTGCCTGTACCTCCTATCGAGATTTCGAAGATAAAAAAATCCGGCATTAAACCTGATTCAAAAACTTTATCAACTGCAACAAGAATGCTTCCGGGAGTTATGCTGAGACCTTTATGGATAAGAGAAGAAGATCCCGCTTTCCAGTATTCGAGCCCCCGTGAGGTATGCAGCGCTACTTCAAACCTCCTAGAAAGCATATCAGCAAGAAGAGATGCAGTGCTTGTTTTTGCTTTTACGCCTGTAACCTCAACAGTTTTTATGCCTGAGAGTCTTGAATCACTTTTGAGGATTTCTCCGACGATCTGGTGATGCGAAAGGACAGTTTTTCCCTGTGATCTGGCTTCTACTAGCATGGGATAGGCAGGATCCAGATGTACGGGCGCGACCAGAAGATCGAATTTGGCAGAAGGAAAAGGAATTTTTGAGCAGCGGATCCCGTATTTTTCTTCAAGCTCAAGCAAAGCACCAGGTTCAACTGTCCCATAAACATCTATACCGGTTACTTCGTTTCCAGCAGCTGCGAGGCTTTTAGCAATTGGAATGCCGCCATGAGTCAGGTCGAGCACGGCGAGCTTCCTCTGATGCAGGCCCATGATAAGATCGGACCCCGTATAAGAATTTAAAGGGCTTCCTGAGCCCTTTTGAACACAAGGTCAGCGATAAGTTCATCAGCTCCGAGGGGCTTTGCGTAGCACACTGGAACTGTTTTTCCGTCGATTTCCAGGGTACCGCAGCCATTTTCATCCAGGCTCAGGATTTTAGGGATATCCTTTGTTATATGAACTCCCGAAGCCAGGAAAACCGGTACTGCTGCAATTTTTGTGACCCCGGTACCTGAAAAGCCTTCAATTGCTTCCTCAAGTGTTGGTTCATCATTCTCCATAAAGCCGGCTCGTACAACGACATCGGAATGCTTCTTTGCAATGTAATCTGCGATCTGAGTAACTACTTCCTTGTTGTAAGGCAGCTTGCTCCCGTGACCTATGGCCAAAATTCCAATTTTCTCTGTCATTTTTAAAACCTCATTTTTTATGCGGGCTTAACACAATTATTTGGATTTGTAACATTGAGAGATTAACATAGTTAGGATTTATATGATATAATTCTTTTGAGAAAGGAACAGCGGGAGAAAGTTTCGAAGGAAATGGAGAAAAGAAATCTCCGCAAGAAAGAGAAAGATGAGAAACCCAGATGGACAGCAGGATTAAAAAAGGTTCCCAAAAAAGATTTCTATGTAAGAGCACGTTTTTTATCCCTTTGGGGCGACCTCCTCAGGGAACCATTCCTGGATTTCTTTCGGCATATTGGATCTGACATCCCAAAGCTCCCCTTCGCCCATATGGTTGTACATTACCCGCAGGACAGCCCGAATAACTTCAGCCGGATTTACATTCTCATCGAACCCAAACTGTGCGTGCACCCTTCTTGCAAATTCCTCTTTTTTGAATTTCTCAGGCTTATCCCTGAGAGTCCAGCCGTCATAATATATCCCTTTAACTATAAGGGGCAACTGTGCTGCGAGATCGACCGCTTCCTCTGGTGGGAGCCTATCCCTGAGTGCGTGAAGCGTGCCCCTGAGTGCCTGGTATCCACTTTCCTTGCTTTGCCACCTCAGCTGGCTCAGAATGTCCCTTATCCATACATTGGTCAGATCAATACTTTTATCAAGATTACCTATTCCTGTTTCTGACGTTCTAACTCCCCCTTAAGTTTGAAAAAATAAATATCGTTCGGCAGAATGAAATTATGGTCTGTATTTATTTAATAATATCTAAAAATAAAATTCGAAGAGGAAAGATTCGGAATACTACAGGATATCGAGATCAGGAGGCTGAGAGAAGAACTCAGGCTTAACAAAAAAAGCAGGGCAAAATCCCAAAAGAGATATATAAGAAAATTAAGATTATTGAGGATATTAAACACTTCTACTCTCAGTTACAGCCTTTTTTGCACGATTTATGCTGATTTCCTGATCTGAAACTTCGTCAAAATCCCCACGCAAAGCTTTAAGCGCGTATTTTTCCACCTCGATTTCCCGTCTTGTACGTATGCCAAGCCGTCGGAACACGGACACTGGAGGGCACCAGCCCTGTACTGCATGTTGAAGCAGGAAAATGGAGACTGTTAGTGGCAGAATAAGCCAGAACCTGCTTTTTTTAAAACCCATTGAGGATCCGATTGCAGTAAATATAGCTGCATTAGCCTCAAGATATCGCTCGATATCCCATTCAAGATCCAGCTCTTTTATTCTTTTGGTTATCTCATAATTGGTTTTGCTCGCATAGAATCGAACTGATGCAGCTATTTCAGTATCGATTGCCTGGTTAATTTCAGGAGACGTATTAGCCCGCACCCTGTCTCCCCGAATGAGTTCGCTATAGTCATTTATTGTCATAAAACGCCCCTTTACGCCTTTTTAAAAAATTTAGTCCAGCCGAGACTTCCTTTTACCAAAAGAGGGTAGAAGTATGCCCATATAAAGTTAATCATAGAAATTTAATTTGAAAACTTTATTTTAGAAAGGGAAAAAGGGTTAAACTTATTTTTCTCTTATTTTTTTCTTTTTTGGGATTTTATGTGAAAAAATATGCTTTTTCGTAAGAAAGGAGGATTTCAGCTCACAGGTTAATTCAGAACTCGATTAGTCCATTAGGATAATAAATTACCTGTGAGCCTTCAAAATATTTGCCTCCTGGATGCATGTACCCGTTTGAACCACTCCAATCGAAGTTCAGCCAGTACTGGAGCTCCCCCCCTTCAAGTTCTCTGATTGAATACCAGATACTCTCGGCATAAGAATATCTGCCCTTTACATACCCTAGAATCTCATATGCAGTTTCTGTATCGTTCCCTATGTAAAGCTCAGGATAGGCATGTCCATAGCTCCCATTTATTGAAGTAACAACCCTTGTATTGAATCCCATATTCCTTAAAAGGGCAGATATGACTATGGAGTAGTCATCGCAGTCTCCCACATAGCCCTCATTTATAGTTTGAGCAGCCCCAAAGAAGAACTCGGCATTCCCGTCATACCGATACTTCCAGTGCCGGTTCACATAATCAAAAATATCACATGCATCTTTAATATTGTATCCCGATGTCTTCCCGGTAATATTGAAGACCTCAGATGCAATTCTTTCATCTTCTGAACCTATGCCTCTCTGAAAATTTAGAGATAGCCGCCTGTACTCCCTGGGATAAACGATATCTGATTTCTCTTCGGGATAAGTCGGAACATTCGGGATATCAGAAGATACAGAACCTTCGGAATTTAAAGCACTCTTATTCCTATCTACGCTATTTCGTTCTCCTGAACCTTCCTCATCAGTCAAAAAGGTGTTCATCCTGTCAGGGATTAAGTCCTTTATATCCGTTACCGGAGTTTCAGGAACCGAATCTGAAACAGAATTTTCCCCATTATCCGCAGAATCTATACAGCCCGCTGTAAATCCATACAGGAGAAGCAAGAAAAGAGACAGGCTTAATGGATTTAAAGACTTTATCTTTGTCACACTACCCCTCCAAAAACATGGTATAAGTTTAAAAACTTAACGTGAATAGATAAAGTCTGAACATCTAGATAAACTTTTAAAGACTAACCGATAAAGTACATTTCTCAAGCTATACCCTGTAATTACAACCCTTTCAAGCATAAAAATCTTAAAATTACCGGAGAACTAGCAGAGAGACAATAGTCCTGGAACGAGAAGTAAAAAAGCTTATATTCCCCGTTGCTTTTTCAAAAACAACCCGCACTTACAGTAATCTATTCCTTCGCAGTATTTACCTCCCTTTTGGAAATGCGAACACGATGTGCGGTATTTACATCCATGCCGTATTATAAAGGATAATATACCCACTCTTGTTACCTTCCCACATTTAGTAATACTTTCCCGATATGTGTAAAATGTTCTGACTTCCCACATATAGGTATACTTTCTCTATATATATAAAATGTTCTGTTGTACTTTGCCGTCTTTATTGTTACAAGAGGCTCTGTTGTACTTTGCTATCTTTTATGGTTTCACCTGTACTGTCTTAACACCCTGGTTTTATCTTAAACACTCCGCAAAAACCCTCTTTTATTACAGATGAATAAAAGATTAAAAGATTGACAAAATAGAATTTAAAGTAGAGTTGAGAGTAGAGACAAAAGAGAACCTAAAACAGAGTTTAAAATAGAGTCCGAAGAAGAATTAAACTCAGATCGCAGATTACATGGAAAGAATACAGAAGGAGACAGCAGGACTTCACAAATCACAATTTCAGTCCTTTTTTACCCATTTTCCCCTTGAATCTTTTTTGTATACTCGCTTGACTGCACTCCAAGCAACCTTATGTGCGGTCTCCTCTCTTGAAGCTCCTCCCCGTCGATCGGAAGGTTCTTTATACTCTTCCCAGGCGCTATTGAAAGCTTCCCTGTAGATATCCTGTCCGTGTTCCGGCAGGTTTTCCTTAACTGTTTCCGGCAGTTCGGAATTGCTTTTATATGGCATTTACTTCCCCCATTTAAGTATAGAAGATTATTTTTAAAAGAATTTTGCGTAAAAATAGAGAAAATATTTCGTTCTAATTATCAGTATCCAATAGTGTTTATTAGCTAAATTAAAGTGATTTCATAGGGAATATGTACATCTTAATCCAATCCCTGCCTTTCACTCAAAGAAGCAGAAAGCTAAAAAAGATAGTATTTATAGGGTATTAGTTATAAAACAATATTTATAATTATATCTGCAAAATTTTGAATATCAATATCGAGAAATGGTGAGGAGCTGATGGGGGAATTTGGCCAGTAGCTATAGTTTTATTTTGGTCATCTTATTGTCAGTCCTGTCGTCTCTCTACAAATGACTTAAAGAAATTATATCAAACTTTGGAGGACTGATCTGTGAATAAGCACCAGGCAGGAGAAGTTCTATTATGGCTTTTTGTCATCTGGGTTGGTATTCAGTTCGGAGCTGGCCTTTATGAGAAACAAATTGTCGTTCCCCAGTGGAGTAATGTGCCTCCAGAAGAAGTTGGCGACGCACTTTCTCGCTCGGGCCAGGAAAGCTCAGCGCTTAAATTCTGGGCATTCGTATCCCCTCCCGTTGCTTTGCTTGCACTTGCAAATGCAGTTGTAGCCTGGCGTACCACGGGAAGGAGACGCAAATGGTGGCTAGCAGCCTCAATTATAATGGTGATCTACAGAATTTTTACTTACACTTATTTTGTCCCTAAAATGATCTGGTTGTGGCAAGCCGAAACATTGCCTGCTTCTGAGGTTGAGTCCACAGTTTTCTGGTGGGTGCGTCTAAACTACGTGCGTATGATAATTGGAGCATGTGGGTGGCTAGCAGCTCTTAAAGCTTTGTCACTCTCAAATTGCGGCGAGAACAAATTTGAGACAGCCACGTAACCCCAAACCCGAAAGATAAAAGATCGGTATTCAGTTCATTGACAGACTTAATATATTTATTTAGCTCAGTGTTCCCGGATACTTATTAATCTTTTAAATTTAAATAAGATACAGAAATTTGTTAAGAAAAAATAGTATTATTAAAATAAAAATTAAAAGTTTTATTCATACGTTACTACTATTAGTTCACAAAGATAACTAAGATAATACATTTTTCTCAAATAGTAATATTATTTAACACTAATGAACTATTTTTTAACCTGATTTACCGGAAGATTTGTTTAAACCGAGGGTTTCAGAATAGTTCTTGGTGCTGTTATTCCCCCCATTATTTCCGGAATTTTCCTCGATTATTTTGAAATACGGCAGTCCTTTAATCGCCAGATGAGCCATTGCAACCTCGATATCCTGAGTAGGCTCCTTAATTTTTTCCGGACCCGCTATGGCATTGAGCAATTCCGCAAGCGCGGGACTGTTTGAACTCCATGTACCGTCGTTCCGTGTTTCGGCTGTAAAAATTTGCCACTCTATCTTAACTGACATAAAATTCCCCCTCTCAAATGTGAAATTATCCATATGGACGCTCACTTAAAAAAATAAAAGCTCATTAATAATCATGTTTAATTATTTTTATAAGCTTTTTCCTATAATGTTATATTAATCTTATAACATATATACCTCGACTTTCCAAATAAAAACACAAATTTTTGGAAAAGAAGGAATGGACGAAAAAAGGCTCATTGAGGGACAATTTATAAATTTAAGATTTTAATCCTCATTTCAACAGGCTTAATACTCAGTCCCCTGATTTTCAGGATTTGTGGTCTATAATGAATATCCCTCCCCAATAATTGTACCTGTACTGATTGCAAAAGTCGAGAAAAAGCCAAGGCTACGTCCTAACCTTTCAGTCGTTTCAACTGCTGCCATTCTATCCCGCCATTATAAAACATTCAAATCGGTAAATCCTTCCTTTTTTAGGTCTTCAGACAAATCTTACTTTGACTGTATAGAACGCACAACTCAATCCCATATGCCGGGAAAACAGTGGAAAACTTTAGTCCCTATCGCAATGGATCGCCTTTTGAATGGAAACGACTTTGAGAAGTGGTTTTCTCCTGCAGTGTGACTTTATGTTTTTTTAGTTGGACGACTTCAATATTTTTAAGCTGAACTTTATTTTTAATTATTTAAATAGATAAGGCAGCCCACTCTTGATTAAATCATTTTAATCACGTTGTTTGATTAAATCATTTTAATCACGTTGTAGTGGGTTTGTTTTCAAATAATACATATATCTATTTGTCAGAGATCACAATAGTGACAGAATAATAAGTAAGTGAATATCTAAAAAGTGAGAACGAATTGATTTATACATATGCAATATCATTGATTTAAGGGGTTAATACAAAGTTACCGGACGGATACGATGCAAAGTAATGATCTCATTAAGGAGCAGATATTACAGTTAAAAATAGAAATTGCACAGTTAGAGGCGGAAGTAAACAAATTAGAAGTTATGATAAATGAAAAAAAATACGCATTGAACAGGTTATCTGAATTATTGGAAATACGAGGAATAGCTTTAAACGATAATGGATGAGACATTTAATCGACAAAAAAGACTATTTCTGCCAGTAAATGTGTATTTTACCTGCAAATTAGATTGAAGCTTAGCTGATGAACATATAGTCTCTGACTGTATATTCTACCAACACAGGCGTATGTACGGAAAACAAGATAGTATTTCAGTTGCTGCAGTAATCCCCGATCCTACGATAAAGAAATAAAAATTACTTTCTATAAAAGAGAATCAACAAATAATGAAAATGAAGAGAGGATAATGAAAAATTGGAGATTCTAAGCTTTAATTCAATTATACGAAATTCTTTATAAATTCCCCAAATAGCTTTTTAGATTTCTCGAAACCTTTATCTATCCCTTTCAAATGGTCTCCGGTATAACGGGGTTTTTCGACAACTATCGTGTCTAAAAGAAGGTTAAATTTATCCTGTAAGTTTTTTATCTTTGCATCCCGCTCTTCAGTTGAATTGGAATAAATAAATTTCTCCGCATTTTCCTCAAATGTATCTTTGGCTATTTCGAGTCCATGATTTATTCCTTCTTTATAATCTGAATAAGGTTGTCTATCCTTATTCCTCTCAATTAGCTCACTAAATGCTCTAACCGCATCTTTAACTTTTTGCTTCTCCAATCAACCCCTCCAAATCTTAAAAACAGAAAGTATCCACGCCAGTAGAAAGAAATTTTAATTCCCGACTAAATTAATCTCGCTTCCAGAAATTAAGGATATATTATTTATATCTTATCTCGAAATTCGGTCAATTTAATCTATCGAGAATTGTAATCTCATTTTAATATTAAGCATTATTGCATCTTCACCTGTATTATTCGATATGCCTGAGAGAATAATGAGGGGAATAAAATTAAAAATTAAAAAAGGGGGAAGATGACAGAAGCAAAAATAAAACATAATATGGAATACAATCGGGAGAGAGTAAAGATAAAAGCTAGGAGGGTAAAGGTAAAATTAAAACTAGAGAAATAAGAACTAAGAAATAAAACTGAAAAAAAGCAAAATAAGAGAATAAGTAAAAAGGTGAAATAATTCAGAAAGTATATACCTCGAGTTACATCTTCCATTTTTTCATTTGTTCTTCACGCCATTTCTCCATAGCTTTCCAGATGGGCAGAGGATCGATACCGTGAACTTTGATATATTCATCTCGCAGATACTCATTCATGTTTCCATCTACAAAGCGTAGAGTAGCCTGATCGGGCATCAGCCTTGCCCCTGTTGGTATTGCTGCAGGATTTAAGCAGACATCTGAGCAGAAGCGCCAATCTTCCCCGCCACCTGTTGGTTCTATCCTGAACGGCTTTCCACAATTTGGACAGACTCCAAATATTGCTTTCTGTTCTTTCTCTTCCATAATTTACCCCCATATAACTGAAAAAATTCTAATTTATCTATGTATACTTTTATCTATATACGTAAGAGATTATATGTTCCATTTTATATATCTGTTTTGTTCAGCTTTCAATCTTTTTTTTAATTGTTTTCAAACCGAATACTTAGGTAGTGTATTAAATTTTCCTGCCAGAATAATCGAATTTTTATTCTTAATGAATTTTATCTGTGAATATATGTCTAACTATAATCTAACGCTCTTTGAACTGAGTAATAAAATCTTAAAGGAATATAGAAAATATATAAGATATAGTTAAAGGAAAAAATTAGAGAAGATGCAAAAATGTAAAAGGATAAAAACTAAAAATTATAAAAAATTAAATTCGGTTTTATCCAGCTAAAGAATCTACCTGCTCCTTCTTATTCTTTGTTATACTCTTACTCTTTGTTATATTTTGAACATCTCCATAAAAAAAACTTACAGCTAAAAAACAAAATTGTGAAACATATAGCCAAAAAAAACAATGCACATACTGAGATCTGCATTTCGGTCGTTGACGTTTTACTTGCTCCTTTTTACCTCATATAGTATTATCGAGAACATGATAATATAACATCCTTTTTAACATTTTCGATAGGTTCAATTATAGAGTACAATAAACCGATTTTATGTCTCTATGACTTGCAGGGTGGATTCGAAAGAAAATTATTTCAGCTCAGGTTCTGGTTCTTCTGGTGATTATTCACTGCTCTCGGATCATTCTCATCTCTGGCGGAACTGCTTTTTTCGTGGGTTCCATTTTTCAGAAAACCTTAGCTTTAGCTTTTTCCCTTTCAGCTAGAAGCACGACAAGATGAGTTTGCCACCTCTTATATCTGCAAGTTTGCTTATATATTTCATCTCTTCCTTTTTTAAGGTAAGAGAACAGGAGTGAAAGAGAAAAACAATGAACATAATTGCCTTTTATTGGTTTGATTAAAAAATAGAGGTCTTAGGCCAATAGAAAAAATAGAGCGAGTAGACTCAGTAAGAAAGAGTAAAAGTTTTTAGCTCCCTAAAGTAGGGTTTTAAGTTTAATAAAATTATGACTATAAAAGTAGGGTTTTAAGTTTGATAAAATTGGAACTATAAAAGTAGAGCTCTTAAGCTAAGTAAAAAAGAATAAAGCCTTTGAGCTCAAAAAATTCTAAATTTTTTATGTATTCTCCAGGGGGAATGATTCCTTTATGAATTCCTTAAAGATCTTTTTCGATTTTTCGAATCCGGTTTGTACTCCAACTAGCCGCTCCTCCGAGCAATTCGGCGTTTTTGGCAGGGTAATGGCGTCTAAGAGCGCGTTAAAATCGTTTTCCAATAACCTTATCCTTTCAATCCTATCCTCATCGGAGCAGGATAAGGAGAGTTTTTCCAGATTCTCCTCGAAAGCATATTTGGCGATATCCAGACCTTTATTAACTCCTTCCTTAAAATCTGAATATGCCTGATAGTCTTTATTCATATCAATACAGGTATTGAATTTTCGAACCAGATTTTTCATTTTTTGTGAATCCAATGTCCTCGCTTCCTTTTTAATTAACCTTTATTTTTGAGATTTGTTTTTAAACTGAAGATGCCGAGTCTCCAGAGTATCAAATATGTATAAGCATTAAGCTAGAGATATGATATAAGTTTTAATAAAAAATTTGGATCGGGCTATATTCATATTTCCCATGTAAAAAAAGCAAGGCATTAAAATAACTTAATATAAATAATAATAGCACTTACAAGTATATTAAACTTACTGTGAAAAAATTAAGGCAATTAAATCTCCAGACAGCATTTTCATTTTTGTTGATATTAAAATTGAATTTATAGTACGAAATGTAAAACCCATGATTCTTTAACTCAGGGACATAAGCATTAACCTCATCACATTTCTGGGAACGTATCGAAGTAAATCATAATCGCAGACACGCTAATGGCATACTTTAGTTCCAATTTTTAACTCAATTGGTCTAAATACTTTTATAATTGTGTAAGATCTTATTTTGTACCAAAATATGGTATAGATATTTCTCTTCTTTAATTAGTCCAAATGCTTTTATAATTGTATAATATATTTATTTTTTTGTCAAAGTGTTGTATAGATGTTTTACTTTTTTAATATTTGTTCCAGTTAATCACATTGCCAAGTAATTATATATACTAGCAATCATGTATTAAAACGTATGAAAGGGTTTAGTATTAATATAGAGGAGGCCACTCTGGAAAATAACAATTTCCGTAAGGTGCTCTACACCTCAAAGTACAGCCAGTTAGTATTAATGAGCCTAAAGCCCAGGGAAGAAATCGGAATGGAAGTGCATGAGGAAAACGACCAGTTTTTCCGTTTTGAATCTGGGCAGGGAAAGTGTATAATCGACGGCAACGAATACGAGCTCAAGGACGGAGTTGCAGTGGTTGTGCCAGCCGGAGCGCAGCATAATGTTATCAACACTTCGGACACAGAGGATCTAAAACTTTATACAATCTATTCGCCGGCACACCACAAGGATGGAATCGTGCGTGCCACGAAAGAAGAAGCCGAAGCAAATGAAGCTGAATTCGACGGGGTCACTACAGAATAAAGTCTGATAAACCAGAGCAGGGACTGATTTCAAGTTGAAAAACGGTTACAATTTATAACAGTAAACCGATTAAACAGTGAAGTGCAAGTAAAAACGATCTGTTTCTATTTTTTAAAGTGTACCCGTTTCACGGGGCTTTCACTCAAGCCTTTTTTGAAAAGGCTTGTAATCCAAACTTTTTTCTAAAAAGTTTTCGATAAAACCTTTTCTTAAAAAGTTCTCGCTCAAAATTTTTTTAAAAGGCTTGCGGTCAAACTCTTTTTTGAAAAAGCCTGTAAAAAATCTTACATTTTTTATGAATATTTTTTGGTTAAGTCTGAAAATATATAGAGCTGCATAAATATGATCTTAAATAGCTTGAGTTAATTAATAAAATTTTTTCAATATATCCTACGTTTTTGGAAAAATATTTATATTGTTACTTCGTTGTACTTTAGAGGGATATTAGGAATGAGACTATTAAAAATATTTTCTATTTTTATTATTTTATTTTTGACCGCTTCGGCAGCTTCAGCTGCATATTGTTCCGGAGAAGGGAAATGTCATAGACATTTCCCGAATCATTATAGATATGAACCCTGTGAAAGTTGCAGGGAAACTGCTACGGCTGATGAGGCTGAAGATGCTGCAGTACCGCCTGATGAAGTCCAACCCGTGGTTCCAACTGATGCGGCAGGTACTACAACAGTGAAGCTCTGCTCGAATAATGTTTGTACGGTAGGAGGAAATGGCGAGGTCATTACATTGACAAACTACAATAACGCGGTAGATCCTACGTACGATCAGCTTATAGAGTTTTTAAAAGCTGATAAGACCGATGAGAGGCCTTATACTTCTACCTATGTATGCAGCGATTTCGCCAAAACTCTCCATGATAATGCGGAGAAGAATGGCATTAGAGCCGGATGGATCGGCTCGAGGAGTTGCAATCACGCATTCAATGTTTTCCAGACCACAGATAAGGGAACAGTTTATATAGATTGTACTGGCGTGCCTGGCGGTGCAACTCTCCAGGATAAGCAACTCAATGTTGAGGTCGGACAGCCGCTTACTGGGAAATATCTATTCAGGAGTGGCACGGTTCAGATGGGCTGTACTTTGGCTAATTTATTGATATATTGGTGATAATATCATCACATCACTTTTTAAAAAAAATAGGTAATAAAATTAATTTTATTTTTATTACTTTTATTTGCCTTGTTCACGTTGATATATTGACATTTTCTAACTTTAACATAATTTTGTCTCAATTCTTGTTTTAATGAATCTTGCTAGCTACAAAGACTCGAAAACTGCGAGAAAACTGTTGTATGCTCCCTTTCGCCAGATCTTCTGTATTTTCCATGATCTTAACCTGATTACTAATATTAACCAGTGAACACTTTCTTGACCAGATAAAACTCTCAATAACCTGTTCTCTTACCTTTCTCTTTTCATTCACATTTTATCTCATTTAATGGAAAATAAGAATGCTGAACATCCTGCCTTGCAGAAAGGGGTTTTAAAAAACCAGACACAGGAGATGGTGTTATCAAAAGTTTTCTAAATGTTAATTCAGTATCATAGCTGGGTAAATAGAACAAAATACTTGTGAAAAGATCTTTGTAATTGTAACCTAGGGAAAAATATGTAATTGAGACAAAGTCCCTGCAGAAGTCAGTTGCAGGCAATAGATACAGGAATTAAAAGGGAACATCCGGGAGTAAGGAACGAAGATATTGTATGGGGGTACTGTGTCGGGGAAGTTCCTTACTCCCAACTATTCTCACTTCTCATATCCCTTCTAATTCTCTCTTCTAATTCTAGTTTTTTAATATCTTTACAATATTTTCTCATTGTTCCTTTCCTTTTTCCGCTTTCCTGCGCCCTCTTTTTCCGCTTTCCTGCACCTGGTTCAGGATTTACCAGTTTTTTTCCATGGCTCTGGATCTCAGATCTGGTGGCATTTTCTCGATCGCGTAACGCAGAGCGGTTCTGGGCATTTCTTTTTTATTTCTCATAACGTAGTCGAAGACTTCCTGCTGGTGGGCTTTACTGGCTTCTTTGAGCAACCAGCCATAACCTTTCTGCACCAGATCGTCCCGGTCTTTGAGCAGAAGATCGGATATTTCAAAAACCTCATTCAGGAAATTGCCTTTTCGGGCAGGCAGGATCAGGGTTACTGCCGCCGCCCGCCGAACCCACCTGTTATCCGACAGAGCCCAGGCTTTGAGGTTTGCTACATAAGCTGGAAATTTCTCAATAAAAGAGCCTACTGCGTGGTTGCACAGGGTGTCGCATTTTGCCCAGTTGTTGATGTAGTTTTCAATCCAGCGCTCAAAAGTGAAGAAATCGTCCTCAGTGTAAGCTTCTCTTACCCAGTAAGCCCATTCAGCTGCGATAAAGGCTTCCTCGTTGTAATCCGACCGAAAAAGTTCTTCACACATGGCAAAGATTGTTTTCTTGTCTTCGAACTCGATTTCGCTAAAATAATCTTTCGCGATTCTTCCAACAAGCGCAGATCTTACTCCGTAGCAATGAACTTTTTCTTTAAAAAAGCGAAAACTACTGGCTTTTGTTCTCTCATCCGCATTAAGTGCCAGATCCTCTCTTATCCTGGCTATAATATTGGGTTCCACAGTTCTTATTTAAATAGAGGTATACTTATACTTTATTTATACTACCTCTATTTTATTTTTAGTGAATCTTCCAGAAGAATAAAAATTAAGATAAAATAAAAACCGAGCCTGAAAATGTTTTTCATAAAGGAGATTCAATCTCTGTTTATGCCCGAAGTAAAAATTCGCCCTCAGGAACTCTTTGATGCCGAACGTTTCTTTGAGATAATCTCACATACAAATCTTGAGTTCATGGAGTTTCCTATAAAAACACTTGAAGAAGAGAGAGACTTTCTACAGCTTAATGAAGCTAAAAGAAGGGCTAACTTTGAGCACAATTACTCTATTCTCTATTACGGAAAACTTGTAGGAGCCTGTGGAATCAGGATCGACCAGCATAGACCCTGGATAGGAGAAATTGGGTATTTCATTGATAGAGACTATCAGGGAAGGGGTATTGCTACTGAGGCTGTAAAACAGCTCGAGAAGATCGGATTTGAGAAACTGGATTTACAGAGAATTGTCATCCTCATAGACACCCGAAATCGTGCAAGTGAGCGCGTAGCCCAGAAATGTGGGTACCAGAAAGAATGCGTTATGAGAAAAATCCATAGGGTAGGGGAAGACTATTACGACTGTTTCCTGTATGCTAAAACCAGATAAGGAAGGCAGGAAAGATTCACTCAGATATGGGTGTAAAAAAGAGAAAAAATAAGCAGTTGTATTGACCTTAGAAATCATACAAGCCCGAGCGCCTGTATAAGACTGTTCCCATAACAGACAACCATAAGATTATTTACAGTTACAAAAATGCCTACAAATTCAATAATATGCTTTGTAAGAGCCCATCTTCCTGCTGACGTTTTTATCATAGGCGCTACATAGAAAAGCAAGAAAATAAAGCCTATTTTAATGAGTAATAGGTGATAAATTCCGTAGTTTTCCAGGATCATAGCAGGAACAGGATTATATTCTATACCCCGAGGCAGGGCATAAACAGTAGAGGCCCAATCTCCGATCACATAAAAAAGAATGATAAAACGTATCTCATAAAGGTAGGAACTGAACGAACCGCGAGTATTGCAGACTTCCAACAAACAACCCCCAGAATCCCCCACTTCTCAATAGAAGCAAACTATTTTTAAGGTTATATAAACGCAAGAAACAAACACAAGTAACTAAAGTAGAGATTAACAATTTTTAGGGAGGTTTTTAAAAAGATTTAACAAGACTGGGCATGAAAAAGTTCTGAGAAGTAAAAAATAGAGATTTGAAAAATATATAAAATATATTTTACAGTTATCTGCATTTGTTATATATCAACGACTCTTGTCAGACCACAGCCGTATAGTAACCATTTATCTTCAGGACTTCAACAGGGAGGGAAAAAAGTTCTGAGAGATTCTCATCTGTCAGAATTTCTTCTTTTTTTCCGTCCCTGAAGATTTTTCCGTCTTTTATGAGCACCACCCGATTAATTTCAGGAATAATATCCTCAAGGTTGTGAGTGACTAGAATTACACTTTTTCCCAAACCGGCTATCTTTCGAATACATTCGCGGAAACTATGGAGAGCTTTAAGATCAAGACTATTTGCAGGCTCGTCTAAAATAAGGGCTTGCGGGTCGTGCACAAGGGCTCTGCCTATAAGTGCTCTCCTGGCTTCTCCTGATGAAAGTTCAGACATCATCCTGTCTGCAAGGTGGGAAATCTCAAGGAACTTAAGCACCTCCCATGCCCGGGATTTCATCTCAGGGGTAACTTCATGGTTGTAGTAAATGCCTATGCTGCTGAAAAATCCTGAGAGTACAACGTCCAGCACACTGACTTCGCGGCAGTAGGTCTGCTGCAGGTCACCGGAGACAATTCCCAGTAACTTCCTTAGCTCAAAGACATTCCAGGTTCCTTTACCCATGATATTCAGAACTAATCCATCAGCTGATGCAAGGGGATAATATTCCTTTGTAAAGGTCTTGATGAGGGAAGATTTGCCGGAGCCGTTAGGTCCTATAATTGCAACATGCTCTCCTTGCTCAATAGAAAGGGACAGAGAATCAAGGATTTTTTTCCCACTTTTAACAACAGTCACATTTTTCATCTCCAGCAGGAAAGGAGAATTGGTCTTCCCTTGGAGGTCTATATTTTGAGCCATTATTATCATCTATTCTGGAGCTAATCAAGCAAATTGTTTTAGAATTTAAACCTTTTTATTGTAGTAAGCTAGTAAGCTAATATCACTGGTATAAGGATATTTATAATCACTCCTGAAAGGTACATTGCACTGAACTTCACATTGGCTCCCCATTCGGATGGAATCCTACTTTTCAGGAACTTTGCAGAAATGTGCTCAAGAAAATTGAAGACGATTTCAGGGTTCTGGGCTGCAGGATCCTCAACAGGCTAGATAGCTGCATTCTTCCTTTTTTAACCACCTGCAGCAGGTCACAGGCTATAATCTCAGCCGTTCATAGATCTCACATTACAGGTTTATTTTTTGATTGATAAATATTAATATTTACAGGGGAATTAAAATATAAATACGGAACAGAATTGCAAAAGCCTGGGGGTCAGGATTTGGAGAAGCACTTTATCATAATTGCCGGGGAAGAAGCCGGCCCAAAATCAAATAAGATGGGTGGAATCTGGAATGTTATAAATGGGGAAGCACAAACTCTGGCAACTCTTTTAAGTTCCGATAAACTGGATACAAAGGATGACAAAGAAATACTTATTGCGGGACCTTATTACGGGCACAGGGGTGCAGATTGGAATCGGGGACTAAATCGGATTACAAATATGAAGGAACTTGACCCTCTCAATCCTCACGAAGAACTCCAGAAAACCCTTGAAGCTCTTGAGAACTCAGGCATCAAAGTGTTTACAGGAAGCAAATTGGTAGGAGATACGAAGATAGGCTATTTGCAATTCCAAACCTCAGACTTTGGGAAAATGCGCTCAATGTATATGGGAAATGAAATGACACTTGAAAGCAAGGTTAAAGCTGAAGCCTACAATTACTTCGGGCTCAATTCCCTGAGATATGAGAGCATGCCAAACGGGCCTGAATATACTCATTATCTTTGTCTTTCCTATGCGATTTCCGAGTTTGTCAGGCTTCTTATAAGTACAACTTCAGAAAATTACAAAGTCTCCAACACAGTTTCAGCTCAGGGTTTTATTCCCTGCCCTGGGGTGTCCCTGCACTGCCATGAATTCGGAGTGTTCTATGCGCTAGCCAGGCTGAAAAGGCTCGGAGTCCCGGTAAATACGGTTGCAACCCTGCATGCGACCCTGCCCGGAAGGACTGCTGGGTATAAATCCATACAGAAAAGAAGGAATAATGACAGCACATGGCCTTCAGGCGTGCCTGAAAACCTGTCTGCCCTTGAAGCTCTTGCACCATACGCCGATACAGTTACTGCAGTTGGGGAGTCAACCAGGCAGGAACTCAGGCTTTTTTACGGAATTAACAGTATTGTGATACGAAACGGGATAACCATAGAAACCGATAAGATAGACTGGGATAGAAAAGAAAGCTCCCTTGAACGCATCAGGAAGTTTCTTTCCGAAAACCTGTACAAATATCACGGAGGGGAAAGGATAAACCCTGAAAAGATAATCCCGATTTTCACGATCTCCCGTCTGGAAGTAGAAAATAAGGGTTACCCTGATCTTCTTGACTCTCTTGTCGCTCTTGAGCATATAATAAAGAACAGCATTCTCGAAGGGCATATGGAGGAAGGAATAAAGGTAATCTGTTTACTTGTTACAGCAGAAGGACAAAAGACAAACCTTCCTTTAGGATTTCCTGTGAACCTGCCAAAAGAGATACTTGTAGGAAACGAGCTGAGGATTCAGCAGATGATCGAGGAAAGAGGACTGGATTTTTCGAAAATGGTCATGGGAAAGCGCTCGGTTGCAGCGCTTCTCTATCCCCAGATCCTTTCTAGCTCGGACGGAGGGCTGGGTATGGAAGTAGGGGAGTTTATGGCAGGCTGTTGCGCAGGCATTTTTCCCTCTCGCTACGATCCCTTCCTGCTCACAGGGCTTGAGGCTGGAAAAGAAGGAACCCCATGCGTGGTCAGCCGGGTTTGCGGCTTCAGTGACGCCATAAAGACAATAGAATCCCTTAAAGAAGTTCTTGGGGGAGTAATAGTTGTAGACAACATCGATCTTCCCTATTACGAAGCAGTTCTTGACTATGCCCTGGCAGTCAGCTACTTTATTAAGAATTTCATAGATGATAGGGTAAAGTATAAACTTCTCTGCAGAGAAGCTTTTCTTCTTGCAAAAGATATGGACTGGAGAGCTCCTACTGAACAGTATTATGAACTTATAAGCGGCGCTCGCTTCTGCAAGCAGGAAAATGCTGCTGACAGGAGATAAAAGAGAATTAATGTATCGGGGAGGATGAAAAGGAAGAAAAGATAATAAAAAGGGAAAAGAAAAAAATATAATGAGGTTTTTCTGAAATGTCAGAGATCAGAAAGCACTACTTTCTTTCCGAGTACTGTATAATTGCCGAAGAAAGGGCTAAAAGACCCTCGGATTTTGCACATTCAGATGAAGATACCGGAAAAGATAGCCCTGAAAATTGCTTTTTCTGCGGGGGAGCTGAGGAAAATACTCCTCTTGCTACTGCAGTATATAAAGATGGAAAAATTTACTCCGATACCCCTGAGAAAAGGGTACGCAACTGGGACTTCCGCTGCTTTCCGAATCTTTATCCTGCTCTTTCGCCTGCTCCGTATTTGCAGACATATCGGAAAGATAGCCTTCAGAAGGAACCTGGATATGGTTTTCATGAAGTCATTGTAGAATCACCTTTGCATGGGAGTAAGCTTGAGGACTTTTCTGACTCTGAGATCTCAGAACTCATGCGGGTGTATAGAGACCGTACATGCAGCTATATTACCCGCGAAAAAATACGTTATGTTTCCCTGTTCAAAAACTTCGGGAAAGAAGCCGGGGCTTCGATTAATCACCTCCACAGCCAGCTCCTTGCTCTGCCGTTTTGCCCCCCTCCTCTAACAAGGGAGCTTGAGGTTATCAGGAAGAAAGAGAGATGCCCTTATTGCACAATGTTCGAGATGGAGAAAGCTTCTTCACGTACTATACTTGAGAACAGCGAATGGATAGCCTTTACTCCTTATTCCTCAATAGGACCATTTGAAGTGTGGATTCTTCCCGGGAAGCATGTCAGTTATCTTGGAGATTGTAACAATAAAATGCTTTTTGCTCTAGGGGAAATTCTGAGAGATATTATTAAAAGTTATGGAAGAATCCTTGGAGACCCACCTTTCAATTATATGTTCTACCAGCTTTCCGAATCCCCTGAATATCACATGAACCTTCGTTTGCTCCCGAGACTTTCCATTAATGCGGGGTTTGAACTGAATACTGGAACATATATCAATACAATTTCTCCAGAGAGAGCAGCCTCTTATTTAAGAGAAGACATACGCCTTGGAGGATAAATATAAAGTAAATTTAAAAAAAAGAAGCATGAAAGTACTTTCATCACTCCTATCAAACAAATAAGAAAAAAATTGGCAGATACGTTTATCTATCATTAATAAGGAATAAACTTAAGAAAGTAGAGAAACCGTACTCTCAATGCGAAAAATTATCTTTGGGTTATGGAAATCAGAGTCATGCCCCTTTTTACCTTTTTATGAGCATTTAGAGGCTTAAGGGGGGTACAAAATTATAGAAAAAACTGTAGCGACCAAAATTCAGTTAACCTGAGATTATAAGGTGATCGATAAGAGCTGAATTCTGCAAGCTGAAGAATGTAAAATTAAGAAGGTAAGGGGCAGCCTGTATTTTTCTTTACATCTTAACTCCCATTTTGACAAAAAGGGATAAGTGAGCCTATGAAAAAGTTTCGAATAGGAATGTTTAGTTGGGAAAGTCTGTATTCAATACGTGTAGGAGGGATCTCACCTCATGTATCCGAACTGTCTGAAGCGCTTGCAGCTGAGGGACATGAGGTCCACCTGTTTACACGAAACCGTGAAAATAAAGATGAATTAATCAACGGAGTCTATTACCATAAGATTGCCTGTGACCAGAGCGGGGGAATTGTAGAACAGATGGACCGGATGTGCGATGGTATGTACTGCCGGTTCATTGAAGTGAGAGAAAGTGCAGGAGAATTTGATGTGCTTCATGGCCATGACTGGCATCCTGTAAATGTTCTGTGCAGGATAAAAACTCAATTCGGACTGCCTTTTGTGTTGACGTTCCATAGTACGGAATGGGGACGCAATGGAAACCGCCATGGAGACTGGTGGGAAGCGAAGGAAATCTCACACAGAGAGTGGCTCGGAGGCTACGAGTCTTCGGAAATTATTGCAACCTCGACCGTATTGAAAGAAGAAATTAAACATATATACAATATTCCCGATTACAAGCTCTGGGAAATCCCTAACGGCATAAATGTGGGAAAAATAAAAAGGCAAATTGATCCAGGAGATGTGAAGAGGCATTACGGCATTCATCCATGTCTCCCGGTTGTGCTTTTCACAGGAAGAATGTCATATCAGAAAGGACCTGACCTGCTGGTAGAAGCTGCGGCTAAAGTTCTGAGAAAAAGGAATGCACAGTTTGTGCTTATAGGAGAAGGAGACATGCGCGCCCACTGCGAGAATAGGGCTCGGAAGCTTGGCATAGGTAATTCATGTAATTTCCTTGGATATGCCCCGGATGAAACCGTAATAGACTGGTTCAACGCCTGCGACCTAGTGTGCGTGCCCAGCCGGAATGAGCCTTTCGGGATTGTAGTGCTTGAAGCCTGGGATGCTAGAAAACCTGTAGTTGCAAGCGATGCTGTCACCCTTGTGGAGAATTTCAGAACAGGCGTTATTGCTCATAAAGAACCTTCTTCTATCGCATGGGGACTCAATTACGTCCTTGAAGGACTTGGTCGCAACAATATGGGAGAAAAAGGTTACGATCTCTTAAAAGAGCGGTACAACTGGAAAATTATAGCTAAAAAGACTCTTGAGGTGTATGCAAAAGTTATTGAAAGCATGAGTCTGCAGCAAGAAAAGTCAGTTGAAAACTGCGAAGTAAGAGTTAAGTAACATTAAAAATTTCGAACTGCTTAGTAAAGGCTTGGAATGCCTGGTTAAAAACTGGACCCAGGATGATCATGGTAGAAATCTGGATTTTGGACAGATTTCTATTAATATATCCAAGCTTTTATTAATATATCAAACTTTTATTAATATTTATTTTTTTAACTTATCGGTTCGAAAACAATTCTATTTTAACTGACTTTTGAGCCGTATTCGGCTCTGGGTCTGTTTTTATTTTTTTATAAATTTTCAAAGGACTTCCACAATCCTGAAAATTGGAAAGGGAATCCTTTGTTTGCAGGGGAAATGTTTAGATGATATCCTCTTCGTCCCCTTCTTCAAATTCTTTGTAACTATCGCTACCTACCATTGCAGCTGAAATGGAATCTATTCCATCAAGCCATTCTGCGACAATGCCATAGGGAAGGTCAGCCATAACCTCTTCGGGCAGGCTTTTTCCTTTTAGCACTAATGCACCGCATTGTGCAGTATAGTCAAGGGCAAGTTCAAGGTTGTCCGAGGCTTCAGCCTCAATTGCTAATTTTATAAGCTCTTCAATGTTGGCTTCCTCATCATAGTCGCCCATAATGTAGGATTCGAAGGCGACAAGAGCCCCCATAAGGGAGGTTTGTACTGACTCGATCATAAGGTCGATATCTTCGGAAATTGGTTCGACCTCGGCTAGCACAATGTCCCGGATCTCAGCCAGAATTTCCAGAGCTTTTTCTCTGGAGAGCATACCTTTTTCAAAGCGCGCGGTCACTTTCAGACAGGCAAGGATAACATCATCAACCATATTCACGAATACGGCACTTTCTTTTCCAGCTTCCTCTTCCGATTCTTTTATCTGGAATCCGCTCTCTTTTGCCCGTTCTAGCCAGTTTCCCCAGCGCTTTTGGGTATAAAATTCATAAGGGGGGACCTGGTTCATTTCCTGTTCAGGCACTTATAACACCGCTTCTAACCTTTTTCATTAATTAATAATCGAACTTACTATTACTAAAATATGTTCGTTTAGACTCACCAAGATAACTTTACCTTTTTCAGGGAGTAGTTGGCTAAACATCTGGAATCAAGGTTCTCGAAAACCTCTACAATTTTGCATTTATCGCCTTTTAAGAGCCCTTCTGGGTGGCAGATATCATACACCTCGCATTCTCTCTTTCCGCATTTTGGAGGCTCATACATGATTTTTGCTCCGTCCACTGCCTTTCTTGATTCCATTGTGGTAAGGATAGGAGCCCTGCTGACATCTACAGCAAGTACGCCGCTGTCATGCAGGAAGCACTCATGGAGATCCTTGCTTCTGATCCTCTCGATCCTGTACCTGCGTCCGGGCTCAAGGTTAAGGCAGGTGTTCTTCAGCCGGCATTTCTTGCATTCGGGCATTTCACCTTTAAATATGAATTCCAGCCCTTCCCTTGCAAGCCGTGATCCGATAAGTGTTATTTTGGTATCGCTTTCTGTCATAATAATTCTTCCATATTCATTTTCTTGCCCATTTCTCATGGGCATCTGGAACTTATCTGAGATAATTTGAAATTCGACATTGAGTTCTATGAGACAACTCTTTAATTGGGGGTCAGGTGACGGTTTAGTTGGAGATTAAGTGACTACTTTGACGGGAAGTTAATTTGGTACTGGTCGGAAATTAAGAGGTTAGAATTAACCGCATTCTTCTAACCAGGCTTATGTTAAATTAATCAGTTTTGAGCCAGTAATTCCGGAATGAAGCTCTGACCTCAAGTTCCGGTACTTTGAACAATAATTATTCTCGGTTTTGACTTGAATAAGAATAACTTTTCAACTTATGACCTTTGTGATCCTTGCGACTTTCTCAGCAGCCGAAGGAGTAAGACCACTCCCGAGAATTGTATAACGTTCAGGTCGAATGGTGTGTGCCTGTAACAGGGCTTCGATTATATATTTATCTTCTATGCCCAGTTCTTCAGCAGTTACCGGAGCTCCTATCTTTTTTAAGGCGTCCCTGATTTCCTGCCAGTTTCCACCATGAAGGTACATCATCATAATTGTACCGACCCCACACTGTTCACCGTGAAGGGCGGGTTTTGGAGCTATCCTGTCAAGAGCGTGGCTAAACATATGCTCTGAGCCTGAAGCAGGTCTGGAAGAGCCTGCTATACTCATTGCAACCCCGTTCGATACAAGAGCCTTTACCACAAGCCTTGCTGAAGTCTCATGCTCGGGTTTGATTGAATCTGCACAGTCTATAATGACTTGAGCAGCCATACGGGAGAGTGCTGCAGCATACTCCCCGAAGTATTCATTCCTTAGCCTGCTTGCAAGTTCCCAGTCAAGTACTGCCGTGTAATTGGAAATTATGTCTCCGCAACCAGCTGCAAGGAGCCGGAAAGGAGCTGCTGAGATAACCTCGGTGTCTGCAATAACAGCAATCGGAGACTGAGCCTGTACAGACGTACTTCTCCCGTTATCCACAATTGAGGCACGGGAGGATGCAATGCCATCATGAGAAGCTGCAGTTGGCACGCTGATAAAAGGAAGCTTAAGCCGGGTCGATGCAAGTTTTGCAAGGTCAATTGACCTGCCGCTTCCAACACCGAGAAGGAAGCTTGCCTCTACTTCAAGAGCCTTCTCCATAACCTTCTCAACCTCCTCAGTAGTAGCTTTGTACGTTATAACAGTCTCCGCACTAATTCCGGCAGACTCAAGAATGTTACAGACTCTCTTGCCTACAATATCCCTTGTAGTACTTCCGGTTACTATCAGCGCATTTCCTTTCAGTTTTAGGTCATTGCAAACATCTCCGACTTCCTCAAGCACACCATGCCCGACGAGCACATCTCTAGGAAGCTGCATCCATTTTGCGCTATTTTTGTCGCTGATCATTTCATACCTGCATAATATTCAATCACGATAGATGTTGAATTGGCTCTTATAAGCCCGGTATATATGAAGTCACAGATTTTAGATATCAGCAGACTGCAATATTTGGTAACATAATTTAATATGTTATTTTATGTCAACTTAATTAACTTAATATGTTACTTTAATGTGTTGTTTTAATATGTTATTTTAATATGCCGCTTTAATATGTTACTTTAATATGTTACTTTAATATGTTATTTTAATGTTAACTTAATTTATTTGCCTAATTCATTTACTTCAATTCATTAGTTTAACTTTTTATTAAACCCAGTACAGCATGTGTTCAGAGCTGATTGCTCAAGCATCGGCTTATCCCAAAGTTAACCTCGTTTCAGAACTGGTTAACGCAATTTTTTACTCCAAACTTATTTAAGGTCATTTCCATGTTTATATCATTATAATTTATATGTTCACATCACTATATTCCATATCCACATCATTATATTGTATAAGACTGTAATAGCACATATTATTATAAAAATTGTAATATACTGAATATAATCATTGTAACAACGTTATCCTCTGTTGAAGGTAAATCCCTCTGGAAGGCATATCTATCATTAGAACGAACAACGCGCACCGAAAAAGAATATTATCTTCTTGATTAAAAAAGTAAGTTCGCCTTATACACAAAATCATTTAGGACATTGTCATTTTGAATGAGTGATAAGATGAGTTTTTCAATAGATACAATATCACAGTTTATTAATACCTATTATCTTGACCCCATACGAGGTGATGAGGGATATAATATAGTAAATACTTTTACCTGGGCAGTAGTACTGGGCATTTGTATATTCGGGATTTACAGGCTGCTCGAGAAGCTTGAGGTGAAAATCACCCCTAAATTTATCATATCTCTCCTGCCTTTCGTACTTGCAGGTTCTTCCCTTCGTGTAATTGAGGATTCCCCTGCAGGTATCTTCCACCCACCATTTAGCTACCTTCTAATAACCCCCAACATTTACTTTTTGGTTTTTGCAATAACCGTAGGCTGCCTATGGATTTCCATCCGGCTTCAGAAAGCAGGATTGATAAAGGATTTTCATCTAATCTTCGCAAGTTTCGGACTCGCATGGTTTTCCGTAAATCTCATTACCCTCCTGTATTTTGAGAATGTGGTAGCCTCTTACGTTCCGTTATTTGTGCTCGGAGCAGGAATAGGGCTGACCTTTACCTTCTACCTGATTGCTAACCATTTCAAATCCTCGATATTTACCGATCCCCTGAACCTTTCAATCCTGATGGCTCATTTAATGGATGCTTCTTCAACCTATATAGGAGTGGATAAACTCGGATACTTTGAGAAGCATGTTGTGCCTGCCTATCTTATCGACCTGACAGGCACCGCATTGGTTATGTATCCATTGAAGCTTATTATCTTTATAGGGGTTCTTTACGTACTTGATACTCAGTTTGAGGATGACGAACGTTCCTCGAACCTGAAAGTGCTAATTAAACTGGTCATCTTGATTCTTGGGCTTTCCCCTGCAACCCGGAACACGGTCCGGATGATGCTGGGAATCTGAGAATGCTTAGGACCGTGACAATAACTGCTAATAGGCAAGCTTACATATTTGACCGGATTAAACAGGCTGAAAACTACTGGTGGGGATAGGTATGGAAAAAGAAGATTATAATTCAGAAGAAAGAAAAACAGATGAACAGAGAAAAACTCCTCTAGGAAAGATAGAACGGGAATATGTTGCAGAGGAAAAAGCCTTTATTCCAGGGAGCGTAACCGCAGAAACCTGGCACGATGACCGAAAAGATCCGAAAAAGGGATTTACAGGATATGTGCGCTTTATCTGGCCTTATGCGGCAATCATGGCAATTGTGTTTTTCGGGGCTCTGGTTACAGGTTATATCTCAGCTGCAAATTTCCCATCTATGGCTGATGCTCTCAGGGAAAGTTTCACTTCTCGTTTCGAGTCACTTCTGACTATGAACCCTTTTTCCATAATGTTTGCGATCTTTCTTAACAATGCCTTTGTAAGCCTGCTTTTCCTGGTACTCGGGCTGGCTCTGGGAGTTCTTCCAGTGATGTTTATCGCCTTCAATGGATATCTTGTGGGAGTAATCGCCTATCTGACAGCTCAAGAAAGAGGCACGCTTTTTATTTTACTCGCCCTTCTCCCACATGGAATACTGGAACTGCCTATGGTCTTCCTGGCTGCGGGCATAGGGCTACGACTCGGGTACCAGGTATTCTCTGCCCTTATAGGCAAGCCTACACAAATCAAAAAGGAGTTTAAAGAAGGGCTACTGTTTTATTTCCGCTGGATTCTGCCTCTTCTTTTCGTTGCAGCCGTAATTGAAACCTTCATTACGCCTCTTATCCTGAGTTTCATTTAAGAAAGCATCGAAAACTAAGAAAAGCTAAAATCCCGAAACCCAGAAAAGGTTCAAATATCTTTTCCACCCTATACTCTTCGGTTTTAAATCTTCACAGCATACCATTTCTTGTTATCTTTTTTCGACTTGATTCTCATCATAAATGATTACTTATATTAGAAAGGGTTTTAATAGGTAAAGCCGTTAATGGGGGAAACCTATCAGAATCTCTATTTCATAATACGCGGCAAATAACTCCAGATCTACATTACAAAAAACTCAAATCAAGCAGCAGGTTTGAGAAGTCATACTTATCACCTTTCATAAAAGGAATTATTTCCAAAGCCAAGGAACATCAGATATGATTGACAGGAAAGAAATTAAGGAAATCGTTGAAGGCTACTATGCTCACGCTGATAAGATAAAAATAGGAACAATAGCCTCTCATTCAGGACTCGATATCTGTGATGGTGCAGTTGAGGAGGGATTCAGGACTCTTGCTGTCTGCCAGGCTGGCAGGGAAAAAACATACAGTGAGTACTTCAAGGCGCAGAGAGACCCTTACGGAAAAGTAAAACGAGGAATTGTCGACGAGACCATTGTTTTCAAAAAATATAACGAGATTCTCCTGCCCGAAAACCAGCAAAAACTGGTTAATGAAAATGTACTTTTTATCCCTAACCGTTCCTTTACCTCCTACTGCAGTATAGATGATATAGAAGAAGATTTCAGAGTGCCTCTTGTAGGAAGCCGGAATCTGCTTCGGAGCGAGGAACGCAGTGAGCAGCAGAGTTATTATTGGATTCTGGAAAAAGCTGGTCTTCCTTTCCCGGAAAAAATCGAGTCTCCAGAGGATATCAACGAACTTGTAATGGTCAAACTTCCACACGCAGTAAAAAAGCTCGAAAGGGGATTCTTTACAGCCTCGAGTTACAAAGAATACCTGGAAAAATCCGAAGCTCTCATAAAACAGGGAGTTATTACAAAGGAAGCCCTTGAGAAGGCAAGGATAGAGCGTTATATCATAGGTCCTGTATTCAATCTTGACATGTTTTACTCCCCTATCGAACCGAAAATGAGCAAGCTGGAACTTCTTGGAATTGACTGGCGCTTTGAGACCAGCCTTGACGGGCATGTAAGGCTTCCTGCCCCGCAACAATTGACCCTGGCCGAACACCAGCTCACTCCCGAATACACGATTTGCGGGCATAACTCCGCAACCCTGCGCGAGTCTCTGCTCGAGAAAGTATTCGAAATGGGGGAGAAATACATAAAAGCTACACAGGAACACTACGCTCCCGGAATTATAGGTCCTTTCTGCCTGCAAACCTGTGTGGATAAGGATCTTAATTTCTATATTTATGATGTCGCCCCAAGAGTAGGCGGCGGGACCAATGTACATATGTCGGTAGGGCATTCTTACGGTAACTCTCTCTGGAGAAGACCTATGAGCACAGGGAGAAGGCTAGCCTTTGAGATCAGGCGCGCCCTGGAAATGGAGAAACTTGACGCTATCGTCACATAAATTTATTAAGGCTTTCCAGCATTAGTAATATGATTTGTGCAGGATATCGTAAACTTTAAAAATATCACCTTAATCTGCAAGCTTTAGACTGCGAGAGAAGAATTAATGGCAGACTTGTTCGGGATCTCTATTTTCAGGGGTTTGGAACATGGATTGGGCCGGGAAAACATTCCGGCCTGAGAATCTTGCTTTAATTTACAAGTTTAAATTACAAATCAAGTGAGTTCAGGATTGGAATCCTTAGACATACCGGAAAAGGGAATTCAAAGCTTTTATTGTACAGGTTCAGGATAAAGACCTCTTTATATCATATCACTTCATTTTACTGGAGGAAATTACAACTTGAGTCAGCCTTGTGTTAATATCGGCATGGTAGGCCATGTCGACCATGGAAAAACTACGCTTGTTAGAGCCTTATCAGGCATCTGGACAGATACACATAGTGAGGAAGTAAAACGAGGGATTTCTATTAGACTGGGGTATGCAGACGCCTCGTTCATGAGATGTCCCAAATGCCCTTCTCCCCAGTGTTACACCGTTGAAGAGACCTGCCCTAACTGCGGAGAGCAGACGGAAGAGCATAGGACTGTGTCCTTTGTAGACGCCCCGGGTCACGAAACCTTGATGGCTACTATGCTTTCAGGTGCCGCAATTATGGACGGGGCAGTCCTGGTAATTGCCGCAAATGAAGACTGCCCTCAACCCCAGACAAAAGAACACCTTATGGCACTGGACATAATAGGGATTAAAAATATTGTAATTGTACAAAATAAGATTGACCTTGTACCCAGAGAGCGCATTATCGAGAATTATCAACAAATAAAAAAGTTTGTTAAAGGCACTGTCGCGGAAAACGCACCTATAATCCCGATTTCAGCTCAGCAGAATATCAATATAGATGTCCTTATTGAGGCTCTGGAGACCGAGATTCCTACCCCTGTCCACAAAATTGACAGACCTGCCAGCATGCTGATTGCGCGTTCTTTTGATGTTAACAAACCAGGAGCTTCAATCGACGAGATCCAGGGAGGAGTTATTGGAGGCACTTTGACCGAAGGAGTCCTTCGCCCCGGAGATGAACTGGAAATAAGACCCGGAATTAAGGTTACCACCGAAGGCACTACAAAATGGGTTCCAATTATGACAACGGTTTCGTCAATCTTTGCAGGCTCTACAAAGGTAGAAGAAGCAACCCCAGGAGGTCTTCTGGCTGTAGGAACATATCTTGACCCCACACTAACAAAAGGTGACTCTTTAACAGGACAGATCGCTGGCAAACCCGGCACCCTTCCTGATACCAGGCACCAGTTCGTTATGGAATTACACTTGCTCGATAGGGTAGTGGGAGTTACAAGAGAAGAAAAAATCAACGAGATCAAGACCAGTGAACCTCTCATGCTTAACATAGGAACTGCAACCACAGTAGGAGTGGTTACAAGCGCACGGAAAAACGAAGCGCAGGTAGCCCTTAAGCGTCCGGTTAGCGCAGCCATCGGGTCAAGGGTTGCTATCAGCAGGAGAATCGACTCTCGCTGGCGGCTCATCGGAGTAGGAGTAATTAAGAGTTGAAAGTAATAATCGATACTAATGGATTTATGATCCCGGTTCAGTTCGGAGTGGACATCTTCGAAGAACTAAAAAGACTGGGATTTAACGAATTTTTTGTGCCTGAGGCTGTAGTATTTGAAATAGAAAAACTCATAAAACGGGAAAGAGGTTCGAACAGGGCAGCTGCAAAAGTCGCCAGATCCATGATGGACAGGTGCGAGCGTATAACTGATGCTACAGGGCCTGCGGATGACGTAATTCTCAGGCTGGCAAAAGAAATGGGAGCAGCCGTTCTGACAAACGATATAGAATTAAAGCGCAGGCTTGCTAAAGAAGGAATCCAGACCATCTCCCTGCGCCAGAAAAACAAACTGGACTTTGTCTGAAAGGTCATATTATTTTACAGGGCAGCATTGAATTGTTTGTATTACAGGTGATTAGCAGATGTATAAAATGATGAAACTCGTTGATACGGTTCGTATCCCCCCTACCTTATTAGGAGAAGAGGTGGAGCCTACTGTTAAAAACGCGTTAAGAGAAAAACTGGAGGGGCAGGTTGACAAAAAACTTGGCTGTCTCGTCGCGATTCATAAAATTGTCGAGATAGGAGAAGGGCACATCCTCGTAGGAGATGGAGCAGTATATTATGATGTAACATTCGAAGCAATAATGTTTGTGCCTGAGCTCCAGGAGATTATTGAGGGTGAGGTTGTTGAAGCCGTTAGTTTCGGAGTTTTCGTAGGTATTGGACCAATGGATGGACTGCTCCACGTCAGCCAGATTACGGATGACTTCATTTCATACGACGCCAAGAATGCAAGACTCGTGACAAGGAACGGGAACAAGTCCATTGCCGAAGGTGATCATGTAAGAGCCAGAATTGTCGCGGTAAGTATAAATGAGAGGGAACCAAAAGAGAGTAAAATCGGGCTTACGATGCGTCAAACTGCTTTAGGAAAATTGCAATGGCTTGAAGAAGCCCGTAAAAGAAAACAGCCAAGTGAAGCTGCTCCTGAAGGAACTGCCTGAAAAGGGAGAGGATTTATAATGGCAGAAAAAGTATGTCGACACTGCATGAGGGTCCTGGATGGGCAAACCTGCGTAGTCTGCGGAACTTCGGACCTTGCAGAGGAATGGAGCGGGCTTGTAATTATCCTGGACCCTGAACGCTCGGAAATAGCAAAAAAGCTTGGAGTTGACATTCCGGATAAATTCGCTCTGAAGGTGCGCTGATTTGAGTGTTCATATCGAGCTTCCAAGAGAACTTCGCCCGCTTATGAAAAAACCCCTGGGCACGCTTTACAGGGGTAAAGGCAGGGACACTATAGACAAATTTGCAGGAGAGCTTGGAAGCCCCACAAAACTTATATCCGTAGGGGATGTTACTACCTTCCACCTGCTTGAAGCCGGAATTATCCCTGATATCTGTATTGTGGACAACCGCACCAAAAGGAAACCAGTCTCCAGTGACGTGTCAGCCCGGACCATGGACAAAATTTACGACGAGATGTCCGTGGACAATCCTGCAGGAATAATTACCGACGAGTTGATTAAAACCCTTTGTGAAGCTTTTGCTTCGGAAAAGCCTCTGAGAATCCTTGTAAGAGGAGAAGAGGACCTGGCAACCCTTCCTGTAATCCTTCTGGCACCTCTTGGCGCTGTAGTCCTTTATGGTCAACCTGATGAGGGTGTGGTCTTTGTAAAAGTCACTGAAGAGAAAAAAGAGGAGATAAGAACTCTCTTTGAAAAACTCATCAGCAAAAATCAGAATTACGAATTGGATAAAATACGGAGAATTTTAGATGGACATAAGAATTCTTAAAGACAAGAATAATGTACTTTTAAATCGAAGGGAACTGGATTTCGTTGTGAAATATGAAGGTTCGACTCCTTCCAGAAGTGAAATCAAGAATAAACTCGCTGCAATGTTAAACGCCCCTGCTGAACTGCTGGTAATCCAGAGAATCAAAACTGAATATGGTATGCAGGAAGGCAAGGGCTATGCCAAACTCTATGAAGATGCCGACCGTATGAAACAGGTAGAACTGGACTATGTCCTGAAAAGAAATGCTGCCCCGGGCACGGAGACTGAGGGAGAAGAGGCTTAAGCGAGGTGCATATACATGGCAGTAAAAGATTACTATAAAGTCCAGGGCGACTCCGTAACTAGAATAAAACAGTTCTGCCCCAGGTGCGGACCAGGTACATTCCTCGCGGACCACAAAAACCGCCTCGCCTGCGGAAAATGCGGATATACCGAATTCAAGAAATAACCTGACTCAAGAGTAATTTGACTCTTTTTCAACTCGAACCACAGGAAGTTTCCTGTGGTTTTTTCACTCACCCGAATTCTGTAAGCCTTTTACAAGTCTCTTTAAAAAAGGCTTGAGCAAGAAGTTTGCTCTTAATTTCCTGCTTGCTCTCAATTTTCTACTTCTATCTACTCTCTAATTGTTTTTTACATTACTATAATTTTTTGTTTTCTCTTATTTTCCCGTTGAATTTCTTTTTCTATTTTTCTCTTATCTTCCCGTTGAATTTCTTTTCTGTCATAGACTGCCGGTGCTTTAGTTCAATGAGCCTGCAAATTAATGAGAGCAAAATCAGTAACTATCTTCTGTGTCCGTATTTATAATAGGCATAGTATATAATTAAATGAAATTTTAATTAACCAAATTTTACTCAAAGACTCCGAGGGCCTATGAATTCTCTTTATGCCAAAGCTTGGTACAGTAAAGCCCTTGCTCTTTTGAACCTGAAAAATCAGATTGGGTCAGAGGAAAATTTTGAAAGGGCACTTAAGGCTTTCGATGACGTACTTAAAGTAAACCCTGATGATAGTATTGCCTGGCAATACAGGGGAAATATACTTCGTTATCTTGACCGACCGGAAGAAGCTTTACAGGCTTATGACAAAGCTCTTTATTTTGACCCGGATAATATACCTGCCCGTTACCAAAAGGGGCTTACCTTCGGGTATCTTAATATGCCTGAAAAGGCACTTGAGGCTTTTGAAGGCGTGCTTAAAAGAGATGAGCAGCACGCAGGAGCATTGTACTACAGCGGGCTTGCTTTAAGACAGCTCTCACGAAACGAAGAAGCTCTTGAGGCTTTCACAAGAGCTGCCGAGCTTAATCCCGAGAATTTCAAAGCCTGGTATTATCTGGGGCTAACCCTATCTGCACTCGGTAGGAATGAAGAGTCACTTGAAGCCTACGGAAAAACACTTATGCTGGAACCTTCACATTCGGGGGCATGGGAAGGTGAAGCAAAAGCATACCTTGCCCTGGGAAGAAGAAGAGAAGCTTTGAGAGCATGTGAAAAAGCTCTAGAGCTCGAACCTGCATCTGCTGCTGCCTGGGAAATCCAGGGCAGAGTTCTCGAAGGCATGGGAAGGAAGGAGGAGGCTCTATCAGCTTTCGAAAAAAGCCTTATAATTGAGCCCAATAACGCAAAAAACAGGCTTGAGAGAGGCAAGCTTCTCGGAAGGTTGGGAAGGTGCCGGGAAGCACTTGGAGCATTTGAGAGTGCACTTGAGCTGGATAACTCTCTCATAGAAGCGAAAATTGGCAAAGGAAAAGCCTTGCTGGCTCTTGGCAGATACAAAGAATCCCTTAACGCTTTCGAGAAAACTCTTGAAATTGATCCTTCGAACCCTGAGGGATGGGAAGGGGCAGGCAACTGTTTACTGGCACTGGGCAGGCTTTATGAAGCTCTGCAGGCTTATAAAAAAGCCCTTTCCTCAGGAGCTGAAAGTAGCGGAATTTTTAGCGGGCTTGGAGAGGTATATTATAAGCTTGAAAAATATTCCAGCGCCCTCGCAAATTTTGAGAAAGCTCTCAAGCTTGAGCCTGAGAACCTTTTTGCGTGGAATGGAAAGGGAAACGCGCTCTGTAAACTTGGGAAATACAGGGAAGCCCTGGAAGCTTATGAGACGCTTCTCGAGCTTGACTACGAAAGTTTGCCGGCACGTTATAACCGGGGGGTTGCCCTTTCCCTGCTTAAACGTAAAGAAAAAAGCTCTGAAGAGATTCTTGAGAGTCAGCTTCAGAAAGCCTTTAAAAAGTACCTGGAACTGTCAGGGGAATTTCCTGAAAGAGAAATTGGAAGTGAAAACTGGAAATATCGGGGATTTGTTTTTGCCGAGCTTGGAGAATATAATGAAGCTCTCAAAGCTTTTGACAATGCCACGAATCCTGAAAATCCTTTTCCACAGATCTGGAAAGGAGTTACTCTCATATGCCTGAAAAAATATGATGAAGCCCTGAAAACTCTGGAAAACGCAGAAGAAGCTATTTATGCAGCTTCACAGATAGAAAAATCTACTAATAATGATGAAAACAAAGCTCTCAGGGTTTTAAATCTTCCTGGAACTAAATCCAGGCTGGTAATTCTCAAGATTGCTAAAGGGCTTGCTCTGGATTCCCTTGGCAGGTATGAAGATGCATTAAATGCTTTCGAGAGCGCAAGGAAGCTTGCTGAAGACGAAAAAATTGCATGTTGTGAAGAAGGTCTTGTTTTTGCGCATTGCGGAGAATGGGAAAAAGCCCTGAGAGTTTTTGATAAAATCCTTACCTTAGATCCTCAAAATACCCAGGCTTCGGTTATGAAAGCTTTTGCCCTCATAAGGCTCCAGAAGTTTGAAAAAGCTGTTGCAGTTCTCGAAAAGATAATAATAGACGACACAAGCTCGGATTTACCAGCCTGCCTGCTGGGCTTTGCCTGCTTCAAGCTGGAAGATTTTGAAAGAGCCCTCGAATCTTACAGGAAAGCAACTATTGCAAACCCGAAAAACTTCCATGCCAGAAACGGGCTTGCAGAGCTTTACTTCAGGTTGGGGAATAGCAGAGGCGCACTAAAAGAGCTTGAAGCCTCGATTTCGGAAGCTCCTGAGAATGCATTCTCAAGAAACCTGAAAGGAAGAGTAGAACTTGAGGAACAGGCCTATGAGGAAGCGCTTGAATCTTTCAGGAGGGCTCTTGCCCTGGATACAGACAACCGAAGATTGCTGCTCTGGGACGCATATGCGAGGTATATGTATGCTGAGGCTTTTCTTGAAGAAAATAGTGCGCGTTTCAGATATATGCTCCTTGCAGCTGCGGGAAAGCTTGAAAAAGGAGCAATCTGGCAGAGACCCGAAGATAATGAGCTGAAAGCTTATGCATTTTACTTCCTTGGCCTTTTTTACTACCGGGCACACTACTACCAGAAAGCTGTAGAGAGGCTTGAAGAATGTCTGAGGCTGGAAGCTCCGGCAGAGGTGAAAAAGTGTGCATCCCTGCTTCTTAAAAATATTCAAACTGGTCCTCTGAAACCTGCCTGGTGGGAATGGTGGCTTAATGCGAAAACGAATAGCCTGCTTAAAAAGATGAGTTTTGGGCTCATTTCCCTTTTTATAGCCGGTCTTCTGCTGTCCCATCCGGCAGCCTCAACCCTTCCTATCATCTCCTGGCTGGCTTCATATGTAAATTACATTTTTTCGCTCAAAGGTTATATCTCCTGGCCGATTTACAGCATAGAGTACATAATCTTTATCCTGTTTCTGGTTTCTATTCTGCTTCTGCCCGGACTCAGACAGGGCAGACCAGAAGAACCTGAGTTCGAAACTCTTACTCCTCCGCCTCCGAATCTTGATATTCCCGAATCCATACTTGAGGAGTTTGGTGAAAGACTTGAGAAAAACCTGTTCTCTCCTGAACCAATGGAAGAAAGCGTGCGAAAACTCGGGAACATTTGATACCTGGAGAAAGAAAAGTTTGAAATACAGGTAGATGTCCCGGAAAAGCAAATGTATATAAACTTTCTTCTGTATTATCGGAGGCAGTGACAGCAAAAAGGACTGGAAGGAGACCATAAGCCTTGAAAAACACGTTCATCCTTGGAATCGAAGGCACTGCATGGAACCTCAGTGCTGCAATCGTGACCGAGACCGAAGTTATTGCCGAGGTCACAGAGACCTACAAACCAGAAACCGGAGGGATCCACCCCAGGGAAGCTGCTCAGCACCATGCAAAATACGCAGCCAGCGTTATAAAAAGACTGCTTGCTGAGGCAAAAAAAAAAGGAGTTCAGCCTTCCGAGATTGACGGAATAGCTTTTTCCCAGGGTCCAGGGCTTGGACCGTGCCTGAGAACGGTCGCAACGGCAGCCAGAATGCTTTCAATATCCCTGGGTGTGCCCCTTATAGGAGTCAACCACTGCATCGCCCATATCGAAGTCGGTATCTGGAGAACACCTGCAAAAGACCCTGTTGTGCTTTACGTAAGTGGAGCCAATTCTCAGGTTATCTCCTACATGGGAGGTCGGTACAGAGTCTTTGGGGAAACCTTAGATATAGGACTTGGAAATGCCCTTGATAAATTTGCACGGAAAGCTGGACTGCCGCATCCCGGCGGGCCAAAGATCGAGGCATATGCAAAGAACGCAACCAAGTACATCCCGCTCCCCTATGTGATAAAAGGCATGGATCTTTCCTTTTCCGGACTTTCCACGGCAGCTAGCGAAGCCTTGAAAAAAGCTCCTCTTGAAGATGTCTGCTACTCTTACCAGGAAACAGCTTTTGCAATGGTCGTTGAGGTTGCAGAGCGAGCCCTTGCCCATACTGGAAAAAAGGAGATTCTGCTGGCAGGAGGAGTCGGAGCAAATGCAAGGCTTCGGGAGATGCTAAACGAGATGTGCGAAGCCAGAGGCGCAAAGTTCTATGTACCCGAGAAGCGTTTCATGGGCGATAACGGGACAATGATCGCATATACCGGGCTCCTGATGTACAAATCGGGCATCACTCTGTCCCTTGAAGAGTCGCGTGTAAACCCTAATTTCCGGACTGACGATGTGGAAGTAACGTGGATAAAGGAAGAAGAGATGAAAAAGATCCCTGAGGTCTCCCCTGAAACCTCACTAAAGATCGGGGAAATGCTAGATAACGGAGCCGAAGCTGTTGTTTACCTGGAAGAGGGATATGAAGGGAAGCAGGTACTTATTAAGGAAAGAATTCCGAAGGCTTACAGGCATAAAGAGATCGATGAGAGGATAAGAACCGAAAGGAACCGGACAGAAGCCCGCCTGATATCTGAAGCCAGGCGCAATGGGGTTCCTACACCGATTATCTATGATGTGGAAGATTTTAAGCTGAAGATGCAGTACATTGATGGAGTTCCCATAAAATATCTGATCACTCCTGAGCTTTCCGAAAAGGTGGGAGAGCTTGTAGGAAAACTCCATAGTGCAGGTATAGTACATGGGGATCTTACAACCTCAAATCTTCTGCTTGCGGGCGATAGGCTCTATCTCCTTGACTTCGGGCTTGCATATTTCGATAAAAGTCTCGAGGCAAGAGGGGTAGATGTCCATGTGCTTTTCCAGACTTTTGAGAGTACACACCACAACCACCGTGCCCTTACCGAAGCTTTCAAAAAAGGATACCGGAGTACTTTTATAGATTCAGAAGATGTACTCAAGCGTGTTGAAGAGATAAAAAAGAGGGCTCGTTATGCATAAGGTCGTGTTTGTTACAGGAAATGAAGGCAAGTTTGCCGAGGTAAGGGACATCCTTAAGCCTTTCGGGATTGAAGTAATCCAGGATAAAAACGGTTACCCAGAACTTCAGGAGGATGAGCTTGAGCCCATAGCAGCCTATGGCGCGCAGTACGCTGCAAATAAGCTGAAAATGCCTGCAATGGTAGATGATTCCGGAATTTTCATAAAAGCCTTAAACGGTTTTCCAGGCCCTTACTCTCGTTTTGTAGAGGACAAGCTTGGGAACTCGAAAGTGCTCAAGCTCATGGAAGGAGAAACCGACAGGACAGCTTATTTTAAAACTGTTATCGGGTACTGCGAGCCGGGAAAAGAGCCTCTTGTTTTTCCGGGTGTAGTTGAAGGGAAAATCGCTTATGAGGAAAGAGGCACAGGCGGTTTTGGATACGACCCTATTTTCGAGTACCAGGGCGTAACTTTCGGGGAACTCGGAGACGCCGAAAAGAATAAGGTTTCCCACCGTCGCAGGGCTATTGACAGCTTTCTGGAATGGTTTAAGGATAAACTTGAAAATCCTGAAAGTAAGAATTGACAGTAAGTTTTGATCGTAAAACTGGACAGCAGCCTTTGACGGTTTATCTTATGCAAAACCTATAGTAAGAATTGAGCACAGAGCACAGGTCTATAACTTTAGAAAGTATTACAGAAAGGATTGTTATATAAAATCCTTCCTCTTTTTCTTGCGCTTTTCATTCTTTCAGTCTATTTTTAATTAACCCGAGAGCCATATTGAGCTGATTAAGACCCAGTTTCAGGGCAATAGTGATGACCTCGTTATTCGAAATGTCTCTGAACTCTCTCTTGATTGCAAATAAATCCATTATGCACTGCTGATCTAGAACGAGCGGTCCCTCAAGCAGGTCCTTTGACGTCTTCACAGACGGTTCTTTTGAATCAGGTTCTAGCTTTTGAGCTTTAAACTCAACTTTCCGTGGTCTTGTCTCCATCCCATTTTCCGGTTTTTCTGCGGTTCCTGCGCTTTCAAACTCCTCTGGCTTCTCCCCGTAAAGACATTCCATTTGCTGGAAACAATGGGAAATGCAAACGTTCTTTATAAATTCTTCAACTTCCATACCACTTATGTCGGCATACTTTTTTATTTCGGCAAGCTCCTCCTCTGAAAAAGGTATACAGAGCAGGTTTTCATCACACTGTTCTTCTATCCCAAACCCTCCATATATTTCCATTGATTTCTGGTCTTCTGGCTTCTTACTTTAATTCGACTTCTATTTTACCTTTCCTTCAACTTGATTTTTTGCTTTATCCGTGAGTTATTTTTTTGTATTTCCTTCAGTAACTTCTTATTTTATCCTTCAATTATCTATTCTTTATATCTTCTATTGTTATGTTTTAATCTATTCTTATCCTTCAAGTTTTCCTTTTACCCTCGATTGTCGAAATAACCCATCAATCAAAGGCTAAATCCATCAATCAAAGGCTACCCGTTAAAAGATAAAGTAAAATTTTTTATTACGTATAGCATGTTAATCTTATATGAGGAGTCTTGCTTCAGATACCACAGCTGCAGACACTATCCCGATGAAATTAATCTTATATCTCGGATTGCTTGCAGCGGTGCTAATTCTGCTAATCCAATCCTGGAACACCGCTAATCCTGCTCTGGAAGAAGCACGAATTAAAGCCCAGGTTGAAGCCGCTTCCCTTGCCATTCTTTCAATTCAGGATGGGTATGCCCGGAACACTGCTGAGAGTCATAGTCCTGAGGGAACAATGTGTACCCTCAAGTTTACCCTTCCAGATTCAGTCAGGTACATCAGCTTTGGAGTGGATCCAGATCCCGATTGTAATGGGCAGCTAGGTGACTCGGAATGGATTCCTGAAAACAACACTATTATTTACCAGTATAAAAATGGGGTTAAAAAAAGATTATTTCTTGAAGGAAAAACGGCTCTGTAGAAATCCTTAATTTAATCCATAATAATTGTATTACTTTTTTGTTTATATTATAGACTATTAGTTTAACTTTTACTTCTTTTACTTGATTTCTAACCTTTCTTGCTCTTAATGTTTCTCCAAATTTTCTTTTTACAACAGATATTATTGTCTCTACTATATTCCTTCTATTGTATTTGATCTTATCAAAGTCTTTGTTTAATTGTTTTCTATATTTTCCGTTTATTCTCTTTCTTTTTCTTTCTCTCAAAGGTACTATTGAATCTGCTTTTATCTCTTCTCTTATTAGAGTATGAATTTCTTCGGAATCATATCCTTTATCCATCACATAACATTGAGACTTTCTTGACTTGTTTGATTGTCTTATCAGAGTCTTTGCATGCTTGACATCATGATCTGTTTTTTGGCTAATTTTCCATCCTAATATTACTTTTTTAATAGTGTCTACTGATATTGAAGTTTTAAGGAAGCTCCTTCGGAGCTTCCCTGTTCTCTTAGAATAATAATGACTTGCATAAGAACTCGTAAATCCTGTTGCATCAATTGCCGTAATGAGAACTTTTTCTCCATGTGAGTAAAATAGTTTTAGAGTTTTTGACAAAATTAGGTTAAACAATGAAGAGGGAATTCTGGACACAAACTTTTGAAGAGTAGTGTAATGAGGAACCTTATCAAGGTCAAGTTTTTCCTTTATACTGTTCATGAGGTCAACAAGTTCTACAAAGTCACGGTAGTCTGTACTTATATACTCCTTCAATAAAACAAGAACAAGAAGCTGATGTTGAGTATAAACACGTTTGGAATATTTGCAGGAGTAAAGGTTCAGTCTGGAAGACTGAACCGTTTTAAGACTGAGATCAATAAATTTAATATACTTATTTGATGACAATAGCAATTGCTCCTTTGTTTTTTGTGTGGACAAAAAAATTAAGGAGCATTTTTACAATTTTATTTTTATAATTTTTGGGTAAAAACAGAATTTAGAGGATTTCTACAGAGCCGGAAAAACGGTGAATTTTATAAAAGGCGAAATAGACTCCCAGGGGAACTGGATGCTTTCAGGAAGCCAGAAAAGCACCCAGATACCGATAACCCATGAAAAGATGGGGGTAGTAATCGAGTACCCAGTTTCAGGAGATTTCCCCTTCGAACTGGTCATGCAGAATGGAGTAAGGTATACCATGTCTCATTTTTAAAGGGCATCAGGAAGTCAGAAACAATAAACCAGAATAGAGATCAAGAGTAAGGAAGTAATATGGCTCTTGCGGGCGCTCCGTCGCAGTTCTCAATTCTCAAGGGAAGGCAGAGGAAGAAATAGATCCCAGCCTCAACGAAGCTGAGTTCAAGGCATTCTACTATATTCACGTTACCTGAAAGAAGGATATGATGGGCAGGTAGGGTTTCCGCAGAAAGGCTGTCTACGGAAAGGCTATCGATTCCGATAGTCCTGAACCCTTTTTCCACAATCCAAGCTGCTCCGCTTTCATCAAGGTATGCAGAACCAAATTTTTCTTTCCGGGATTCTGCATCCTGAGACCCTGACTCTGCATTATGCAGATTGACCTCACCTTCATTTATTTGTTTTCTGGAAAAATTTCCAGTTTTCAAAAGAAGAACGGAAATATTCTCAGGAGCAGCTGTATTACTGAAATCTTTTTCAAGAATCTCAGCAGTTAGTGCACCTGTTACTGAAGAAAAATCAAGAATAAGCGCCGTACCCATGAGATTTTTGAGTTCCAGTTTGTCAACAGTCAGGCCGTTTTCCAGGATGTGAGAAGGGGCGTCGACATGAGTACCGGTATGGCTTCCAAAACTTAACCTTGATACGGCACAACCTTCATTTTCAAGCGTACAGATTTCCTCAATTGCAGTTACTGGGTCCCCCGGGAAAATCCGCGTTAAAGGAGAGATCGGGGTTGTAATGTCTATAATTTTTCCATTGAATATTTTCTCAAGATCAACCTGTGTTTCTTCAATACTGATAGGAACCCCTTTCGCGCCAGCCGGACTTTTTTCCATACTAACATCTCACTCCATATAAATGATAGCCCTGTTAGTGCACTCGTCTATGCATTTCATACATAGGGTGCATTTTTCAGTATCAATCTTTGAAAGCTCGTTCTCCTCGTAAATTGCGTCCACAGGACAGATATTCTTGCATTTTCCGCACCTTTTACAGCCGAAAACTACGACGTATCCAGTTTTTTCTGACATCTGCAGACCTTTAGCAACCTATAAATATATCATTTTCTCAGCTAAACCCTTCTTAGTGAAGTTATTTTCATACTGATACACTGGAGAGTCAAAAACAAGCCTTATATAGAAAAAAAGGATATGCAGGTTCAGGTATGGAAAAGATCATTGAAGACAAAACCGGCTCTTTTTATAGTTATCTTTCAGATGGGTGCAGACTCTGTCAGGAGGGTGCCAAAATGGTGCTCTTCTTAACAGGCCTCTGCCCTAAGAGCTGTTTCTACTGCCCACTTTCCCATGAAAGGCGTGGAAAAGACCTTGTTTTTGCGAATGAGAGGTCTATAAAAAACGATGAAGATTTATTAAAAGAAGCGGAGTTGATGAACGCTCTCGGGACAGGGATTACAGGGGGAGAGCCCCTGCTGAAAACCGGGAGAGTTTTGCACTACATCCGACTACTCAAGGCTACTTTCGGAAAAGAACATCACATCCATCTATATACTTCCCTGGCTCCTAGTAGACAGACTCTTGAAAAACTCGCAGATGCAGACCTTGATGAGATCCGTTTACATCCGCCACAGGACTGCTGGGAGGATCTTAGAAATAGTCCGTATGCAACTGCCCTGCAGAATGCAAAAGAACTCGGAATCGAAGCCGGAATCGAGATTCCTGCTCTTGAGGGAGCAGAAAAAGTCGCAGCTTTTGCAGAAGAAATGGAAGTTTTCCTTAACCTGAACGAACTGGAATTCTCAGATAACAACTCCGATGCTCTTCTGAGAAAGGGCTTTTGTCTAGAGTCCGACACATCCAGCGCAGCTGCAGGGTCCTGTAAATTTGCCAAGAAGGCAATGCCTGTATGCAGAAAAGTTCATTTTTGTTCCTCGATCTACAAGGACGCAGTCCAGCTCCGCAACAGGTTTAAGCGGATTGCAAAGAATACCGCAAGAGAATTTGACGAAGTCACCGAGGATGGTACCCTTGTATATGGGATAATCGAAGGGGGAGACCAGAAACTTGCAGAAAAAACCCTGCAAGATATGGAAATCCCTTCAGAATTCTTTGAGATAAAAGACGGAAAAATCGAGGTAGCCTGGTGGGTACTTGAAGAGTTCAAAGAAAACTTTAGAGAAGAACTGGGACCTTCGGGATCGAGGCTTCTGATTATTGAAAGATATCCATTCGAAGACGGATTACTTGTAGAATTAATTCCTCTTTAAGGCACTCTCCGTGCAAATAGACTGGCAGGAAAATCCATTTCTTAATACCACTATTCCCTTCATATTATTTTATACATGTACACTTTTTCTCTCACAAATCCTATAAAAAATATTAAATAGTTTGGAAGCAAATTTAGTCTAAAGTTCATAAAATTTTTTATTCACAGGAAATAATAAGTGTTCGCTTATGCCTTATCCAGTAGTACATGTTTTATTCTTCGTATTCTGTGTCAGCGCAGTAGCAGTCTACGCTACTGTCAGATCATTTTTTCGAGGGGAGCTTTCTCTCAAAGGCTCAAAGCATTTACTACCGCTACTATTCGTAGGCAGCGTATGCTCATTATTCCCAGACATCATGATTGTTCACAGCCTTCTAGTATATGGTACTATGGAACATTGCTGGGCTGGCCCGATTCCAACACATTCACTTCTATTCAGTCTTCCTGCAGTCCTGCTAGGGATAGTCACAGGGTACATTATATATAGGGAGCCTAGAAAAGCAATACATCTCGGCCTTCTTGCAGAAGCTGCCTTTGTTTCACACCTATTGCTGGACGACATCAGTGAAGGAGGCTGTGAGTACCTTTATCCGTTATATGAGAAAGATATCAGCGTGTTCTCAATGCTTGATGTAAGTTTTATGAGAACAGGACTTCTCGATTACCTGATGACATCTTTTGTATCGGTCTTTCTAATTTGCTCCGTAATAATGATGGTACTTTTTGCCCTGAGTGAATATGGCTTTGAGCTAAAGTACAGAGCAGAAAAATAAAAACATGAAGACCTGGATAATCGAAAAAGAGATCAAGAGAAAAGTGAAGAAATAAAAGAGCGAAGGTGTTCAAATCAGGTCTTAAGTTCACCTACACCTTCGAGTTTTTTCACAACCCTGGCAGGATAGCCAAGAGCAAGACTATTTGGAGAAATACTGCGACTAACTACGGATCCGATACCGATTATTGAGTTATCCCCAATCTCAACCCCCTGAGTAATTATACATCCTGGATTCACACAAACTCCCCTTCCTATTTTTATGGGAGCCATAGTTCTCGGGTATGCCTGCCTTGTAGTCAAACTGCCTCTTGTATGAGCAGACAGTATGCAACGGTCGCCAATCTCAGAGTAATCCCCTACTGTAATTAACTCAGGGTGAATCCTATCAAAAACCACGTCATAGCCGACATATACATTCCGCCCTAGATTTACACCCCGCATCCTGTGAAATGCTGCCCTCCAGGAAGGAACAGGAGCGCTTGAAGCAAGCCGCTCCAGAATCCAATTTTTAAAATATTTAATTCCAAAAAGGAGTTTATTGCTGTGATAATGGTCAGCTATTTCGCCAAAGGTTACTTTGTCTCTATTGGATACTAAAGTAGTCATGCTAATACCCCCCCTACTTATCTAATAATTTATACTTCTCAATGGGTTTTAATGAATAAATATATTCCTATAGTTTACGCTCAATTAAACCTGATACTGATAACCATTGAATACAATAATTTTCAGTATACTTAGCATACTAACTTCTGGATGACGTTTCTTTTAACTTCTGCTCCGGGCTACAAGTTTAAGAAGCGGTGATTTCTTTATTTCTACCGCATCGTTAGGACAAAGTTCGCGGCAGCAATAACATTGAATGCATTTCTCGTCGTTAATTTTCAGTACACTGTCAGTTTCTTCAATGGCATGAACCGAACAATTCGAAACACAGGCTCTGCAAAGGGCACAATTTGAAGTGTTAATAATGGGTTTTACAGCTAACTGCTTTCGAAGCATTTTCATGAGAAAAGAAGGTATGTAAGCAGTGATTCCGCCTTCCGGTCTTTTAAACCCGACCTTCACCTTTTCAAGAGGTGTCCCTACAATCTCAGGATGTTCAGTCCCAAATCCCCTTGCAAGAGCAGCCCTATTTGTAGGAACCTTCAAAGGATCGATTCCTATAAGCTCTGAAGCTACAATATCCAGGGCTACGCAATCATAACTTGCCATAATTACGCCTGTTTTTATAGGCGTACCATTGGACGGACCATTTCCTTCCATTCCGACCACACCGTCCATAACTGCAAGTTGGGGTTTGACTACAGAATATATGTCGATAATTGCTTGCCCGAAACGGCGTCGATCCTCCAGAAAGTGAGCTTGTTTTCGAGTTTTCTGAGGTACTGCGCCGAAGAAATTTTTTACAGCCCCAGTGTATAGTGTGAGTTCATGGGTTTTGAGCTTTGGAAGTGAGATAATTACATCAGCTTCAAGTATAGCTTTTGAGATATACAGTCGTGAGAACTCCTTGGCACCCGGAACATTAACCTCAACATAGCCTGATGTCTCAAAATTGATAAGTTCCACCCCATAATCTGAGGCAACCCTCTCAATGCCTGACTCCTTAAGCGCCTGCGAAGTAGAGGTAGAACCGGGTTTTACAATACCTGAACCATCCCCTATAACTGGAATACCTCCCACTTCTGAGACAAGCTCGCACATTGCAGCTACTACTGCAGGATGGGTTGTGACGGCATCCTCTGGCGGTCGGATAGCAAGCACATTGGGTTTGAGAAGTACGCGGTTGCCAGAAGTTATAATTTTCTCAAGCCCGCCTATAAGGTTCAGCGCCTCTTTAACCGCATCTTTCACGTTTGAGTAATCATGGCATCGAACAATTGAGACCTTGGTATTCATACTCGCACTTCTGGATTATTGCTTAAATTTATTTTATTACAGTGACATTATGTGACGGCAACCTGTCAGAAAAATTTCTAGCAGCGTATAATCAGATTTTCCGTGGAATAAGTCCTGAGAATTCTGGTTTTAGCCGGGATTTTAGCCATTATAATTCTGCTTCCAGACACTATCGTAGTTTACCTGCTAATATAGCAGATAGGCGGCGCGGCTCGTACATACTCCGTACTATCTCTAATCCTGTTGATATGTCTCAGGACTTTTTCTATAGTGTCACTTGATAGTCCGGTATTTTTCTCAATCACCTCGGTCGGCAACTGGTGCTCCTGAGCATACAGAAGCTGATCCAGAATCTCAAGAGGCATACGCCAGTAAAATTCTTCATCACTAGTAAAATGGCTCCAGGTATCAGCACTTGGAGGACGTTTCATAATAGCTTCGTTGACATTAAGCAGTCTACCCAGGGCATAAACCTGGACCTTATAACAGTCAGCTAGAGGTTCAAAATCTGAGCCTCCATCCCCGTATTTCACAAACTGACCAAGAAACAGTTCTGTCTTATTCGTTGTCCCGCAAACCGCATAGTTCAACTTCTCAGCATACATATACTGAACAAGCATTCGAGATCTCTGTTTGACATTCTGAAGTCCTATTAATTCAAGATAATCATTCGCTTTCAGTCTGTACTTCCCAGCAGGTACCCCATCTTTAACAAGCTGGATATAAGGAACATTTAAAAGTCCCTGGTTAAGAAAATCAGGAAGAACAAGCGACGTCTTATGGAGATCAGGGTCGTAATCAGGGCAGGTTCGCTTTATAATCTGTTCCTTTTTATCATAGATATTAAGCGACCTGAGGATAGGGGAGATGGACACTTCCTCGTATGGAACTCCAAGGCTCTCACAGATTTCAGCTCCAAGGGCTGCGCTGGAAGGAGAGGATTCGTCTTCAGGAAGGAGAAGACAGTACACGTTTTCCTTCCCAAGTGCATGGACACAGAGGGTTTATGCTACTGCAGAGTCTATTCCTCCAGATACTCCTATGACCACCCCTCTTTTCTTAAAAACACTTACTTGCTCTTTAATAAATTTCTTGAGATTTAAAGATAAATTTTCAATATCTCGATTAAGTTCTTCCAGAATATGGACATTTTTACCTTCTGCTGCTTCCATAGCTTAACCCTCGGAATGAATACCATTTATGTTGAATCTTAGTTATGTACCACTTATGTTGAATCTTAGTTAAAAGTCTCAAAATCGATTTAAATCGAAATTAAGCTTCTTTGCAGCCTCCATTATCAGGGGTTGAGAGAGTTCCTGAGTAATTTTCTCAAACCCTTCTTCCCTCGACATATCCCCGCTTCGAACAAGCCCTGCAATATCAAAGGTGTATGAGTGGAATCCATATTTCTTCAGGTGGTTGTAACAGGCAAAGGAATTCAAGATACAGTTAGTTGAGTTGCTGTCGTTGATTCCTGGGGATTCCCAGCCGATTTCAAGCAGGGTCTCAAGTATTACATCTTCATTATAATCCCATAGGCAGAGAGGATGAAGGATACTCGGAACATTCTCACCCAGATTTGCAAGAACCGATTTTTTCAGGAGGAAAACTTCATCCTTATCATCAACCCCTATTTTTTGGAGCTGGGTTTCAAACAGGTTTCTTGACCACTTGAGAAAATTTGCCGAGAGAGGGATTATAGGATTAGGAGACTGACCAGCTGTAAAAGCAAATACAATAAAAGGAGCCTTCTCAGTGATGGCTTTTTCGATCAGTTTTTGCTTAATGATACTGATGCAAACATTACAGATATCACTGGCTCGATATTTGGCAAATCTAGGAAAGGCGTCATAAGATTCAGCAGCTTTTCGGAATGTATCAAGCAGAATTTCCTCTTTCATTGTCAACTGGAAATAATCACAGCCTGTAATCTCACAAATCTTTTTTGCGTTTTTAATTGCACCCTCGGAAGTAAAACCATTATTGAACTGAACAGCCAGAACTTTCAAAAAGGGGTAATCTTTTTTAAGTTTATAAAGGGTGTATGAGGAGTCTTTGCCCCCTGAAAGTGCATAAATTACATCGTAGTTTCCCGTCCCTGCGTATTGTTCAAAAAGTTTTTCTATTCTTGTCAGATAATCAGTCTTTTCCTGAAGAGTAAGAGGAGTATATGTCTCACAGAAATGGCAGAGACCACTTTCCTCGTTAATCTGGATACCGGGAATATCGGAATCAAGAACACACTTTTTGCATATTAGCTTTGACATGTTTGTACTCCTCTATTATGGATCGATKGGATATTTTCCCGTTTTCGCTCAAGGGTAGATGATCAATGAACAGGATTTCTCTTGGGCACAGGTAGCCTGGAAGGTTTTTACGGCAGAACGAAAACAGATTTTCGATTTCTGTTCCTTTCTGAAGGTATGACAAGGAGACTGATTGCAGTTCCCATAAGCTCATGAGGCACAGGTACGACAAAAACCTTGGAGACCTCGGTATTCTCTTCTATATTTCTTTCAATCTCTCGCGGATTAACACGATGGTCACCTATTTTTATAAGGTCATCTTTGCGCCCGAGAAGTCGGATATATCCATTGGGAAGTTTCTGTGCAAGATCGCCGGTATGAAGCCAACCATTGATAATTTTCTTTTCAGTTGCAATCTCGTCGTCCAGATAACCCAGCATAATATTATCTCCAGCAGCAACCAGTTCGCCTGTTGTGTTAATCTCTGCGGGATTGCAATCGGAGTCAAAAACATCAAGTGTAACACCAGGAATTGCTTTTCCTATAGTGTCAACAAACTCATCCACATCTTCTGCGGGCAGGTAGGCAAGTCTAGCAGTCGCTTCAGTCTGGCCGTACATAGGAAGGATTTCAAGACCAGGAACTAACTCCTTCATTTCTTTCACAATAGCTTTATCCATTCCTCCACCTGCCGATGCAGCAGTTCTGACCTTTGCAAAGGATCGTTTGAATCTATCAGGATATTTGAGAAGTATACGGTAAGTGCTGGGTACTCCATAAAATATTGAGACATCTGATTCTATAAGGTTGAAAACTGAAGCAATGAAATTCATATTCCCAACACAGACCGAACCCCCAGACGCCAGGTGGGAGTTAATTATGGAATTCCCAAAAGCATGATGAGGGGATATTTACAAGCGCTCCTTTATCACTGGAGGTTAGCCGAAGTACCTTGATTATGGATTCTGCATTTGATACAAGATTTCTGTCACTTAACATGACTCCTTTTGGAGTACCTGTTGTGCCTGAGGTATAAAGAACAAGCCGAAGTTCAGGATTATTCCGTTCAGTCTCGATATTTTTGCGGAGAATGTTTACGGAAGTATCCCTGGAAAGAACTATTACAGTTCCAAAACGCTCAAAAAATCCCTCTCCAAATCTTGAGTACTGGGTATCGGTTGTGAGGATATTGTTGATATGGGCTGTGTCAAGAAGCTTCTCAAGACTGAACCTGGGAAATTCTATTGGCAGAGGAATGGCAATGTTAGCTGATCGGTATACTGCCATAAGCATCTTTATATACCGCATGCTTGACTCTGCCAGGATTGCAAACCGACAGTGATTAAAATCTGTCAAATGTGAAGCAATAGCATTTATATCAGTGTCAAGGCAGCTATAGGAAATGGAATTTGTGCCCTCTTCAAGAGCAATATTTTGAGGGGTTTTTCTGGCGTACTCGCTGATATACGCATCAATCCGCATACTGTGTCACTTCGACAGCTTAATTATCATATTCGCAATTCCTTCCAGAGTATCAAAATTTTCCGGGGTGAGCATGTCCTCAGGAATATCAATAGAATATTTCTCACAGATATAATCCATAAGTTCAAGCAAACCAATTGAATCTATTATGCCATTTTGAGTGAGAGAATCATTATCACCCAGCACGCTGTTATTGTCCATAAAAGAATTAGCCTTCAAATAATCGACAATGTCATCCTTAATTTGTTCCATGTTTGAGTATCCTCTTTCTTTTCTTATAGCAGACCGCCAATTGTTAATAATACTCAATGCGTCTATAATAACGTGAATTCCCACTGGTAATTATGTAACACAAATATATAAAGAATATGAAAAACTTCATGTTGGCAGAAAAGCCCTTTGTCTAAATAATCCGCAAATTTATGTGTATAGGGATGAGGTCGAAAAGGATAGTACAGGATGCAGAATTTAAGCCCTGATTTTTATAAAATGCTTAATCGTAGTTAAAATCGATTCTATGAAGGCGATTTATATTGATAGTATGCGATTTTGAACTTGTTATAACAGATAATATGTATTTCTCATTTAAAATAAAGGTCCGATAGTTGACACTGCTGAGATCCAGTTCTTTATTGAAAATAAGATGCATTTTATTATTCGAAAACTTGGAATAAGCTTCTTTCAAAGTCCATATTTTTAAAAGATCGGTATCACTTATGGGCTCGTCCGTAGATAAGAGTTTCATGCTCAGATCTTTCAAATTACTCTTAAGAGCCAGTTTTTTCTCAAGCTCAATATCAATGCCTATCTCGACTTTTGAGACTGCAAGAACTGCAACACTTTCGGTGTATGAGATACAAATGTAAAGTTCACTGTTATTAAGGATGCAGACTCTCCCATTCCTGTCTTTATATGTAGATATTCCTGAAGCAGAACGTTCACCAGTAACCTTGCATAGAATTCGTTTTAAAACTGTTCTGGAGATAATATACCTTCTCTTAAAATAACTGGTCTTTAATCTCGCAAGGGATTCCAATTCTATACTGCTGAGGTAACCTGTATTGAGGGTGTCATAATCATTTAGGTCAACAAGAAAAATAAGAGCATCGCTATGTTGCCACAGGTGGGGAATTTCATCGAGGGAAACGAGGAACGGCAACGTTAAATTCTCATTGAACACACAGTCCACCTGTATCCTTATAGTAAGAATATTGTCTCATATCAATTTTACTGGGAGTTTGCTGAACAGGGGCGTGGGGATCGAGAAATATGTGCTTTACGCCCAGATTTTAGTGTAAATATCGTATAAACAATTTTTACTTCTTCAACATACTTTACAATTCTCACCCTTTCTTAAACATTGAGATAGAGGAATTTAAATCTGAAAAAAAACCTTGATTATTTACCGCCGTCAGCAGTATGTTGAAATTCTTATATTGATATTAAATTTATACTTCATATAAATAATTGAAAAAAGCAATACTAAAATATATAAACGATAAGGATATAGGGTATTCGTTCCTTAGCGCCCCTACTTGGAGGTCGCACATTTTTTATAAGTAAAAGAATAGTGAGTAATATAATGCAAAATCAATATAACTCAATCATTAACTGAGGTGTCAGAAACTGCAAACTGCGGAAGAAAGGGTAAGAGCGAGATTGATAAAGTATCTCGGTAGGGATGAAAGCGGGATACGCAAGGTTGTGCTCAATCTCTTCCTGACCGGAGGCAAGTTCACCACCGGTGAAGTTTACGATTACCTGGATAAAGGGAATTTTGAGGTAAGCTACCGAGGAGTCTCGGCTATGGTCGGGCTTATGAACACAAGGCTCGGGATCCTGAGCATAAATGTCTCCGGAGATCACAACGTATATTCCCTTAAAGAAAACTACAAAAACATTGTCGGCTCCGTGCTTGAAAACTACTGAGCCGTTTTTATTGTTACCTGTTTTTGAGTGAGAATTTTCGAATTACCTACATGTTCTGCTAAAACAGTGAAAATATATAGACTGACCGAAGGTTTTCGATCTTGCTTAAGGATATTTAATCTGAAGTAAAAACTGAGAGATTAGAAATCTGGAGGCTTCCAGAATTTATTTCAATGTGACCAGTTGTGCACACCACAATCACTCCAGATAATGCTGATTTTTGCTATTACGCTAGTTGTGGTTCTGTCAGATACTCAAGAACAGGTTACATTTGAAGTTTGATTTCCTGTTCCGGGATATGCATGTTAAAACTCAGAGTGCTTTAACTCCTAAGTATATCCTTGCATATCCGCTATCATATATCGCATGATAGTTGTTATCGAGGGAGTGTTTGAAAGAAGGACCAAGCAACAGTTTAGGAACATATTGAACTCTGATAGGCCGATCTAAACTGATTTTTCTCCAGATTAACATTCTGTCTGCCATACGTTTCCAATCTAAAGTCCCCTCAGGACTAACTGCATACTCTCCGACTCTGTTTCTGGATAAGTATGTCTGGAATATATTACTGACTGTCTGGGCATCTGTCAAAATTATATCCATACGAATCGTTAAGTTTTACACACATGCTGATCTCAGATTCAATCCAGATCAGTTTTTGATTGAAACTTTTCCCACAAATGGGAAAATCCATATTTGCCATAGAATTAGTTATCATAAAGAATGAAAATATTATAAGTAGAACGGAGATAAAAGCAGCTTTACGAAATTTATCAAGGATGAAATCGAGGTGTGAACATTACACTAATTAACCCCGTTACCCAACTAATAGATAGATTATCTGAGTAATAAACTTTTTGCATATTTTATAGAGGATAAAAGAGTATTTCTCTTTGCCAAGGTTCACTCTGATAGTCATTTTAGAGGATTTTCAAGAAAGAATTAAGTAGAGACTTATTAAATTTGATTAAATTGTCTAAGACTGCATATGAAACTACATTTACGATAAAGAGGTTTCTTAAGCAAAAGAAATATTAATATCTTGAGTAAGAGAAGGTAATTAGGTTCCATTGGAGAGAAGTTTACGCGGGTACTTCTCATATCCGTCGTATATTAAGGAGGAAAGCGTATAAAAATTTTAAAAGAAATGTCCTGGAACAGCAGAATCTTGCGAGCGGGACTTCGTTTTTTGAAAGACCGCGTCTTCAGTATATTTTATCGTGAATATGAGAAAAGACTCGAGATAGACATTCTGAACTCAGAAATTCCACATCATGTAGCTGTGATTATGGATGGGAACCGCAGGTATGCGGGACAGCTGGGAAAGACTCGGAGTTACGGGCATGCAATGGGGGCAGAAGTTACTGAAAAGGTAATTGAGTGGTGCTATGAGATAGGAATAAAGCAGCTTACTCTTTACGCCTTTTCTACGGAAAATTTTCAACGCTCAGAAGAGGAAGTTGACGGTCTCTTCAACCTTATCAACGAGAAGTTCCTGAAACTCTACTCTGACCCAAGAACACATGAACAGGAGATACAGGTCCGCGTCATAGGAGACAGGTCAAAACTACCTGCTTTTCTTAATGAGTCGATTGAAAAAACAGAAAAAGCTACGGAGAACTACAGGAAATTTCACCTTAACGTTGCTATTGCCTATGGAGGCAGGCAGGATATAATTCAAGCAGTCCGTGATATTGCAAGTTGTATTTCCAATGGAAAACTCTCCCTTGAGGAGGTAGATGAAAATCTTATTTCAAAACATCTTTACCCTGCCCCGGGAGTTTCTGTTCCGAACGTTGACCTCATTATCCGAACTGGAGGAGATGAAAGGATTTCAAATTTCCTTCCCTGGCAGGCTAACGGGAGTGAATGTGCCGCTTATTTCTGTGCTCCTTTCTGGCCAGAGTTTCGAAAAATCGATCTTCTACGCTCTATTCGAGTATATCAAGCCAGAAAAGCTGAAAGAAAACTGGAACAATCATACAGAGCCTCAAAAGTTGTAAATTTTCTGAAAATAGGAAACCGTGGGGAAAAATTCGAAGAGATTGGACAGCTCCAATCAGTAAAAAGGCAGGGGATTTCCTGAAATATTCTACAAATTATAATTTTATTGCAAGCAATTTGAAATAATCTTATTACAGTTAAATATATTTCTTTCAGGAACTTGAATGCAGAAATTTCAAAATAAAAAGAATGATACATTTGAGAAGTTTTTTGTCTATCTTTTCTGTCTATATTACTTTTAAAGCAGCCGTCCAGACTTTTTAAGATATTATAAGAATAATCTCCCTGAATACCGATATATTGATATTGAGGAGATGAGTATTTAAAGTGGGGAAATTTAGCTGTATCGAATTTTTCAGATTACAGGCTTACAAAATGCCTTGGAAAGAATATCATAAATATTAGGGATAGACTAATTAATTCCAGAGCCGGATTTCGTTTAGAAGGGTATCTGGAGATAGATTAGAAACCTGGGGAGTTAGAATGGATACTGTTAGCGAGTTAAATTCGCATCCCTTAAAGATTTACTTTCAGAGGGATGAGGGATCAAATGGTATAACACCTGTAATTACGGCTCAGGATCATCTTCAGTATAATTTAAAATTACTGAAAACTGAAAACGTGGGAGACAAAGAAATTGTGGTTACATGCCCTTCAGGCGTACAGGCAATGATAGCTGCCAGAATACTGACCAGGGAAGGTGCAGGGAGAACCAAAATTTCTAACGACAGAAAACTCACTGGCGGGAAGAAGAAACCTGAGAAAAGCCGGAGGGATTTTACTGGGAAAAGAATACAGAAAACCTAACCGCCTGATAAATGAAAAGAGCCCTTATCTTCTCCAGCACGCCTATAATCCTGTGGATTGGTATCCATGGGGAGAAGAGGCTTTTGATAAAGCCAGAAAAGAAAATAAACCTATTTTTCTGTCAATTGGTTACTCCACCTGCCACTGGTGCCATGTGATGGCACATGAGTCTTTTGAGGACGAAGAAGTAGCAAGACTCATGAATAAGGCTTTTGTTTGCATAAAAGTAGACCGGGAAGAACGACCTGATATTGACAATGTCTATATGACAGTCTGCCAGATTATGTTAGGAAGAGGGGGCTGGCCGCTTAATATTATCATGACTCCAAGCATGAAACCTTTTTTTGCCGGAACCTACATTCCTAAAAAGTCCCGTTTTAACCAGACAGGAATGCTTGAGCTCGTGCCCAGGATAGAGGAGATCTGGAAAAGGCAAAATAAAGAAATACTTGATTCGGCTGAAAAAATCACGGCTTCTATCCAGAATATGATCACAGAGTCAGCGGGAGCGAGCATAGGGGAGACTATAATAGAAGAAGCTTATGAAGAATTGTTGAATTCTTTTGATAATGAATACGGTGGTTTTCAGAGAGCCCCAAAATTTCCTACACCACATAAAATATTCTTTTTGCTCCGTTACTGGAAACGCAGCGGAAATCCTGAAGCTCTTCATATGGTAGAATACACCCTGGAAAACATGTACAGGGGAGGAATCCATGACCATCTGGGTTCGGGTTTCCATCGTTACTCTACAGATAATATGTGGATTGTTCCTCACTTTGAAAAAATGCTGTACGACCAGGCTCTTATTGCGACCGCATATATAGAAGCCTATCAGGCTACCGGAAAGAGCCTATATAAAGAAGCAGCAGAGGGAGTTCTCGGCTATGTGCTAAGAGATCTTACATCTCCGGAAGGTGGATTTTACTGTGGAGAAGATGCCGACGTAGATGGAGAGGAAGGAAAGTATTATCTCTGGAATTTAGAGGAAATCAGTAGTGTGCTTAGTCCTGAAGAATCCGAGCTGATTACACAGGTGTTCAATCTCAGCCCAGAAGGTAATTTTGAAGAGGAAATAAGAGGTAAAAAGACAGGGACCAATATTCTTTATTTGTCCCGCCCCCCGGAAACCATTGCTGCCGAGATGGGAGTTCCCTCAGACGAGATTAAGAATCGGATAGAAGTAGCTAAAGAAAAACTTCTTGCAGCCCGGAATAAACGTAAAAGACCTGCAAAAGATGACAAAATTCTCACAGATTGGACTGGACTTATGATTACAGCTTTTGCAAAAGGTTTCCAGGCCTTTGGGGAAGAAAAGTATCTGAAAGCTGCCGCAAATGCTGCAGATTTTATTCTCAGCAGGCTCTACAGTCCCGATAAACGACTGCTTCACCGATATAGAGAAGGGGAAGCCGGAATTCCCGGGACTGCTGATGACTACGCATTTCTGATTAATGGACTTCTGGATCTTTACGAGGCAGGATTCGAACTTCGCTATCTTAAAGCAGCCCTTTGCCTTAATAAGGAATTCCTTGAACATTTCTGGGATCCTGTTCAGGGTGGGTTCTTCTTTACCGCAGACGATAGTGAATCACTTATTTTCAGGAAAAAAGAATTTGCTGATGCAGCCATACCATCAGGTAACTCCATTGAGATGTTGAACCTTCTTCGACTTGCGAGAGTGACTGCAGATCCTGAGTTAGAAGATAAAGCTCAGGAGCTGGGACGTGCTTTTTCAAAACACATAAAGAAAATGCCATCAGGGTACACCCAGTTTTTATCAGCGTTTGATTTTGGGCTGGGTCCTACATATCAGGTAGTAATTGCAGGAAAGCGTGAGTCTGCGGACACGGAGCGTATACTCGAAGAACTCAGGGCTTATTTTATCCCCAATAAAGTGCTGGTTTTCAGACCTGAAGGAAAAGATCCAGAGATTACAAATCTGGCAACATATACGAAAGACCAGACTCCTATAGAGGGAAAAGCCACTGTATACGTCTGCCAGAATTATGAATGTCAGCTTCCTACTACTGAGGTCAATGAGATGTTAAAAATGCTAAATGTATGAATAAAGTATAATTGAGGTTACCGCCAATTAACTGTTAAATTAATTAACTGTTAAATATTAGAATGGAGGCATGGAAATGAAAGAATATACACTTGAAGAACTTGCAGAGTACAACGGCAAAAACGGCAAGATGTATGTTGCCTATCAAGGTCAAGTCTATGATGTTTCAGACAGTTATCTATGGGAAGGTGGCGTCCACCAGGGACTGCATGACTCAGGAAGAGACCTTACTGAAGAAATGGATGAGGCGCCTCATGGGCCTGAAATATTTAAGGACTTTCCTGTTGTAGGAACTTTGAAAGAGTGAAACCGGTCTGGTGTTAGGGAATTAAATTCGTTCCCTGGCAGGTGATTATAACAAATTAATCCAAAGATTTAGGAATTTTAAAACTTTTTAAAAAACGTTTTTATATTTTACCAAACTTTAAGGAACCCTGAAAAGATGGCACATTAAATTTTAGGACTTAAATTTCAGGGCTTGAGGAAGCAAAAAATTCCGCAGGTCCGGATATAATCACTAACATTGCTCTCGTTTTCTGAGCTGCATTAAGTATAATTGATATAAATCCATTTTTTTCTTTATGTTAATAGGACTCACCGGTACACCGGGCACTGGAAAAACCACAGTTAGCAATTTTCTTGAAAGAAAAAGGCACTGGAAAGTAATTCATCTTAACGACCTCATCAAAGAAGAGCATCTTTACACTGAGATTGATAAGGAGAGGGACGCTGTCATTGCAGATATGGAACTTATCAGGCAGCGTCTTGCAGAGATTATTAGTGGAAAGGAAGATGAGGTAATAATTCTTGAAAGTCATCTTGCTCATTACATTGCGGATACTGTAATTGTACTCAGGTTATATCCTCCTGAACTAAAAATAAGGTTAAAAGCGCGAAGTTATTCAGAAGAAAAGATAAAGGAGAATGTTGAGGCTGAAGCTCTCGATGTAATTTTAGTTGAAGCCTTTGAATGGTGTGAAAAAGTTTTTGAAATCAATACGACAGGCAAAAGCATTGAAGAAACGGGACAGGATATAGAAAAAATCATAGAACACATTTTAAGCGGCAGTGAGGAAGAACTATTAGAGTATAAACCTGGATCAATTGACTGGATTGACCTCGTTGATTGATCTTTTCATAAATTGCCTTTTTGGTAAAAACTTTTTCCTAAAAAGTTTTTGATAAAACTTTTTTCCTGAAAAGTTTTCGATAAAACTTTTTTTGGTAAAAACTTTTTCCTAAAAAGTTTTTGATAAAACTTTTTTCCTGAAAAGTTTTCGATAAAACTTTTTTTCCTAAAAAAATTCATTTTAAAGAAAAGTAGTAAGGAATATGGGGATCAGACCCCGGAAGATTAAAACTTCCTTTTCCCTTAAAAGTGCTTAGCACTTGCAACTTTTGCATGCTGAACCAGTGGGGTTCTTTGCACAGACAGAAGTGCACTTTGAGCAGCTGTCGCAGTTGATATTAAAGGTAATTGTTGCACAATCGGTTCTTCCATCTTTACCCTTTATACAGTATTTGAAACTGTCAGTACAAGCTTTAGTGCACTTTGCTGGCTTTGTGTAGCAGAATTTACCATTACTCTGAATACAGATCTTACCGCCCAGTTTGGTATCATAGCATCCAGGTTTAACAACTTTAAGGTTGCATCCTTTGTCATTCTTCAGCACGTTATTACAGTAAGATTTAGATTTACAATTAATTGTAAATTTATCGTTTACTGCGTCTGTCTTTACCTTACACTTGCTACATGAAGAACACGCTGCGGCTGCTCCTGTCATAGACATGACAAAGAAGACCAGCGTGATAACACAAATTGTCTTAAACATGGTTCTTCTCATAATACATCCTCCATAGTATACACTCAACCATAAAAAATTTCAAAGAGATTGGTTTTTAAATCCGATTCTCAATGGCAATGAAAATATACTTTTCCAGATAAACCCCCCGATTTATCAGGGAAGTATATTTCATATGATTGAGTGATAGTTTTTCAATACATTTCAACTAACAGTTTAATTTTAAATTGTCAGTTTTGAAATTTTATGCATCTTTAACTTTTCCAGAAATATAGTCACTTACCAATGTGTTGAGTTACAATATCGATTGCAGCAGTTAACCTAGTATCTAAAACTTAGGTTAAAAGTTGAAACGTACTGTAACAGAACACATGGGAATTGAGCCTATATTTGTGTGAAAAAGTTTCAAGAGTTCACAAGTAGAGATAGGGTTTTCTTTTATAAAAAATTTTCTCTTTGATATAAGTCATACTGTTTACATCTAACACTTATCTAAAAAATTTAAAATGAGAGTGAAAAAGAGTTTTTCATTAAAGAAAGCTAAGAGTAAGGAAAAGATGAAAAAAGTAAAGAAAGCTGTAGAGAAAAAATAAAGGTGAAAATTAGCTACATTGAGAGGGAGGAAAAGGCTGTAAACTTTTTTAGAGACTGATAAACAGCGTTAAGTCACTAAATGCAAAATCTGATATGCAGAGTACATTCATAGCGAAGAAGTGCTATCACTGGCAGAAACATTTCTTAAGCGAGTTACTCCATCAATTTCCTTTATGACTTCCACAATAGGTTTTGGAACAAGGTGTTCCCATTTCTCCCCTGCAACCATCCGCCTCCGGATCTCCGTGCCAGAATATTTCTCCCGAACATAAAGGGGGGATTCCTTTACGCAAAACCCGGCTTCTCGGAAGAGTTGAATAACAAGTGGATTGTTTGAGTACACTACTTGAAAATTTGGAGTTCGGGATGCAACGTGATGAACCCAGATAGAGTTATATCTGACGTCTTCAATGGGGAGAACATAGTGTCGGATAGGGAGATTTTCAAGCGCATTGTACAGCATCAACACTCTTTCCCCTGCCGTAAAAGGATCAGTGGGTTCGTGACTTTTCTGGGCGCTTCCTATGCCTATGACCAATTCGTCAACTTCTTCCGCAATCTGCTTAATTATAGCATGGTGCCCGAAATGATACGGTTGAAAACGTCCAATATAAAAAGCTCGCACCATCCCGGATTCCAACCTCCTACCATGCACAGACTATCTTTTCATATATCACAGTTTTAGACCACTTCGTTACGGATCCCTGTCTCAAAGGTGAACTTCTTACATATTTCCGCAAAATATTCAGCATTGTTTTTGCGCTTCGTATCAATAAGCTTTCCGACAAGTTCGAGACCTGGCTTGGGGTCTTCCATAATTTCCATCTCATCAAGAACCATATCGAAGTATTTCTCTCCGATCTCTGTTCTTATAAAGACCGAGTTCCACCCATCTGGAGCTCCGACAGAACCTATTGAAATATCGGCAAAGACCGAAGTATAGTCACAGCAGTGATGGCAGGGGTTCCGTGCATATTTAGCCACATCCTTGATAGGTACAGTGTGAACCTCACCGTCACTAGTATAGACCCAGAATTTACCTTTGGTAAACTCCATCTTTGTGACATCCTCGATCTTTACTTTCATGATCTCAGGAATTATCTTTCCAAGCATTGCCTCTTGATGAAAACTTTCCATACAGAGTAATCCAAGAATAAGTACAATTTTTTCGCTTACGTTATCCCGGATAAGTTTTGCAGAATGAACCTGGCAGGGCACACCGACAACAGCAATCCGGTCATATTTTTCGAAGGCTTCTCTAAGAGCTGCAACGACTGGGTCAGAGGTATATTTGGTTCCTCTTGTCCTCTCTACGTCTTCAGCACTTGTCAATAGAACTACTTCAGGTTCCCATTTCTCGTTTCGAGTAACTCCGACGGCGCAATCTATCTCACCCTTATTGAAAAGAGTTTTCAGGATACCGCTGGTTACTCCTCCATCCTGGCTACCGGCACTGTCCTTAGATCTGGCAGCAAAAAACTTGCGTACATTTGCAAGCTCATTCTCAATAAAACCGTCTACTACCGGACAGATTCTACTGCAGATTAAACAACCTTCACAAACCAGATATCCAGCTCCTTTCTCATAAAGACTCAGATCATTCGGATCACGAATTTCTGCCGCCTTCTTTACAGTTACAGCCCCTATAGGACACACGGCTTCGCATGCTCCGCAGGCTGCGCATACGTCATATTCAATGACTTCTGCAATCTTTGGTGGTGGCATTAGTTACCTCCAGTGCCTTAATTTGCTTGCCTTAAGGACAAATGTTTTTTAAAAAATACAAAAAATAAAAAATATTGTGAAGGATGTAATAAAAATTACATCTTTGCAATGATTTCTTTACCTATAAGCTTTATTGCTTTTTCTTTGTCAGGACCGATCGGAGATCCGGCAACAACCTGGGTAACTCCGATTGCTTCCAGGTCCTTGATTCTCTTCATGCAGTCCTCAGGAGTTCCGCAGATGGAGAAAGCCTCAATCATCTGGGGGGTTACAAGTCCGCCCATGAGAGCTCCGAAGTCTCCCTTGGCAATTGCTGCACCTATCTGGCTCTTGGCTTCAACTGGAATTCCATGGCGCTCAAGAACAAGGTCAGGAGAACCTGCAACAATGAATGCAACAACGACTTTTGCGGCATTGACTGCCTTTGCAGGGTCTTTGTCAATTGAGAAGCAGGTGTATGCTGCAACATCGACCTCTTTCGGGTCACGGCCTGCCTTTGCAGCTCCTTTCTTGATCTGCTCGACAGCAACTTCGAAGTCCTTCGGGTGGGATGCATTTATAAGGACGCCATCTGCAATCTCACCGGCAAGTTCGAGCATCTTGGGACCCTGTGCACCCATGTAAATGGGAACCTCTCCAACTTTAAAGGCAAGCTTTGCACCTGCAAACTTAACCATTTCCCCATCCATAGATACTTTCTGGCCTGAGATGAAAGCTCTGATTGCCTGAATAGCTTCTTTGGTGGTTGCAAGAGGTTTCTCCCATGCAATGCCCATGGCATCGAAGGTTGCTTTGTCTCCTGGACCGAGACCGAGGACTGCCCTTCCACCTGAAATTTCAGCAATCGAGGCAATGCTGGATGCTGTAATTGCGGGATTTCTGGTGTAGGAATTTGTAACACCAGTGCCGATCTTTATACTGTTTGTGTTAAGAGCCAGAATGGTGAGAGTGGAGTATACATCACGGTTGTTGTAATGGTCAGTGATCCAGACATAGTCGAATCCCTGCTGTTCTGAAAGCTTTGCGTAATATGCGATCTTTAAGGCAGGATCGCTAGGCACAAATTCAATTCCGAACTTCATCTCAAGTTACTCCTGAGTACTGTTTATTTAAATAATGGGTTCGTTTTTGTCCCCAATATATCACTTTTGAAATAATTAATACCCATTAACAATAGATATTAATTATGAATCTTAAGAATTCAAGTAACAGTATTTAAGAATCTATATATAATTAACTGTATTAAACGAATTATATAAAACTTATATGATAAAAAACCTTCCTCATTTTTCCTCACACTGGAGTTTTTTCAAACTCCAGCCATTAAAGAAAGTTAACCAAACCTTAAAAATCTTTCCTAAAAACCACATTAGTAGCCTCGCTTTCAAATCATACATGCCTGGATAGACAAAGCGGGAAAAGGCATTTTTAAAAGAATTTATTTTTACCAAAGCTAGCAAAAGGTTTATATTGGAAAACGGCATGTGCCGATATCCCCAATGACATGCTCAAAAATATCCTTATTATCAAGCAATACCTTTCTGAATTTTAATCGACTCTTTTATAAAATAAAGTGATAGGACTCTTTTATAAAATTAAGCGACAGAAATATTTTGCTGAAAATTCCAACCAAAAGATCGAATTGTCCAGCAATTAACTACCTTTTTACTCTGTAAAGCTCTCCATTAAAGTTTTGGAAAATATACAATTGTCTTAAGGTAAGATAAACTCCGATTCAGAGACTCCCGAATAATGCCCAGAACATTTATTTTTGCGGCAGCACGTCTACCGAATACGTTTTTAGATTAATTAGTACAATTATAAGTTTACATTTAACAATCGTTCTTGACCATTTTTTAGACGATCTGGATATATGATCGTATCCTTTTTCTTTTGAATAAAAACCTACACTTATGGAGTTAATAATGTAGCTGATTTGAGATCTATTGTGAAAATTCAATTTATTATTATCTTAAACATTATAGGATACCAAAATAACGACATACTGTTAAAACTTATTTTACAAAGTGCCAAAAACATTTTATAATAGAACTGCATAAGCCTGTGTGTCAACTCAGGAATTCGACAATGCTGAATAACAGCTTTTTAAAAGTAGAGTTGACCTGTGGCAAAAGACCGTTATAAGTAAACAGAAAGTATTGACCAGAAGGATGCGTCCTGTGGTCAGTAGCAAGTTTTGATTTGTAATCCAAAACTTCTAGTTTCCAGCCACCTCCAGTGACTACTCCCTATAAGTGATTGGAGAGTGGAGACTCTGTGTGCAATGTGTACGCCCCACTAAAACAAAAGAACCCACTAAATCAAATGAACCGGATTGGATAGGTTCGAAAATATTACGCAGACGTAATAGGAAACATACCAGTATAGAGCCGACCTGATCAGGGAATTCTGTTAAAGAATTCGAAAATCCCTACCTGATTAGATTAGTTCGGAAAAGTAAGTATTACGAGCACGTAATATGAATTTTTAAAGACAATTGGGAAAAAGTACCTTACTGTACGTGTTTTAATTTCACTTAAATCCCCATAAAAATCCAACCCAAAGGTGATATTATGCTTAAAAGACAACTAGGAACCCTATTCCTGGTAACATGCTTTATTTTAACAACTGTACCAGCTTCTTTAGGCGCTGCGAGCACACAGAGTTCAAAGGTAATAACTGTTGCAGGAGACGGAAGCGGAGACTATAATGTTGATGGGAAAGCCGACGACGTCGAGATTAACCAGGCTCTCGAATTTGCGGCAAATAACCCTGGCACAACTGTCTACCTTAAAGGTCCATTTACATACGATATAAGTGATTCTCTCAGAATCGGTAGCAGCACAGTCCTTGAAGGAGACTCCAGTGTAACAATTAAGCTTGCCAAAGGACTACCCCTCTGGGGCAGCCGCGAGAGCAGCATTGCAGAAAAGAAAGCCATGCTTATGATTAGAGGCAGTTCTGCAAACGACATTACAATTAGAGGCTTTACTGTTGATGGCAGTCAATCAGACCATTATCCTAACGTCAGGCTTGGAACTTCCTCCTACAATATGGCAACACTCATAGGCGTTAATGGATTAACAATTCAGGACATGACATTCCAGAACGGGTGTAACGACGCCATGCTTATTTCAAAATCCAGCAACGTCATGATCGACACAGTAACTGTAAACAAGTGTGGTCACGATGGTGTGTATGCTTATCATGTAAACGGCATTACAGTTAAGAACTCTAAATTTATTAACCGGACTAATTCATCCGTTAGGTTCGATTCCGTTACCGATGGTGTAATGATAAACAATGAGTGTACTACATCTGGTGGTGGATACGCTGGTTTGGAATTACAGGGAACTCTTAAGAACATAGAAGCCTCTGGTAACTATTTCCATGATTTGCCTTTCCCTGCAGTAGTACGTATAAACACAAAAGAAACTAATGTAAATATCCACGACAACAGAATTGAAAACTGTGGATAAGGAACTTAATTTATTGGAAAACTCTCAGCTCATTACCTGAGAGTCAAACCCATTTATTTTAAAAAGATCCTGAGATCAGGCTTAAAAGTTGCCTGCTTTGTAGTTGATTTCATTCTGCAATTTTATATTAACCGTTGCCTGGCTTTTTTTAGAATATTCGTTGCAATTTTCCTGTAACAGTTTTGAGATAATAATAAATAATGAAATGTTATTGTGTATATTGGAGATAAAGATCAGCAGTTAATAGACTGCCAGATAAAAATAGTTTTGAGAAGAAGAGGAGAACTGGTCAGGGGACGTGCTTGCTAAAGAGTAAAGGTCCCTTTGTGAGATCAACGGTAGCGAAATTGTCGAGAAAAGAATTGAAACTGAATTTCGTTTGCTGCAGAGGGGGAGATAACTCATATAAAGAAACAGGTGAGAATTTCCTTTGAACTAACACAAGAGTGTTTATAATGCTTTTAAATTTGAAATGGAGTAAGAATATTTTTAGATTTAGAGGGAAGAACAATGAAATGTTATGAGTGCGCAAGAGAAGGTAAAGATACTGATGCTGTTGGAATTTGCATTGTCTGTGGAAGAGGAGTCTGCAAAGAGCATCTTATTCATGAAGAAACTCCTGCCTGGGAGGGGGATTATCCTATCAAGCTAAAACCCGACCTCGAGCATATTAAAAGGATTGTATGTGTTCCCTGTCATCAAGCCCTGAAGGAAAACTGTCTATTTAACGAGGTATGCTGAGGTGATTATATGCTGAAATGTTACGATTGCTTTGAGAAGAGTAAAGATACCGAAGCCGTTGGTGTATGCATTGTTTGCGGTAAAGGTTTATGTATGGAGCATATTAAAGAGGTTGAGTTTCCCATGAAAGGGGGATATCCGCTGCCTAATTTGAATCTAAAAAAAGGGCTTCCCAGGATGATGTGCCGCGAATGTATAGACACTGTTTTTGGCGAAGATATGTGCGTATGATTCCACAGGTTTCAACATAATGTCTAAATTGTAGGTAACCTTTCTTAAGGAAGTAGCAGAATATATTTATAAAAGTATATGAAAAGCCCACATTCAGAATACATTTCCGCATTCAGCCTCTTAAAATGAAATTCAAACAGTTTTCCTGCAAAGTTAAAAACTGGAAAATTATGTAATAAAACTGTTCAGGCATAGAATTATTTGTCCGAATGCCATACCAGCATACAAGGTATATTCGGTTATGTCTGATATATAATTTGGAGGGGACATGCAAGAAACCGAAGCCAGACCGATAAGGATTCTCGGAATATCCGGAAGTCCCAGGAATATGGCGACTGATTTTCTGGTCCGGGAAGCGCTCAAGATTGCAGAGGAGAAATATGGAGCAGAAACTTATTACTTTTCTGTCAGAGGAAAAAAGCTGAACTTTTGCATCCACTGCGACTTCTGTATAAGAACAAAGGAAGGCTGTGTTCATAAGGATGACATCTCAGCTGAACTTTATGACAAAATGATCTGGGCAGACGCCTGGATTATTGGAACTCCGGTTTATCAGGGAACATTGAGTGCTCAAACCAAAACAATAATGGATAGATGCAGAGCCGTACTTGCCCAAAATCCCAAAATTTTTTTGAATAAAGTAGGGATGGGCATAGCTGACGGAGGAGACAGGATGGGAGGACAGGAGCCGGCAATCCAGACTATCCTGAACTTTTATGTGATCAATGAAATGATACCTGTGGGAGGGGGTTCTTTCGGAGCGAACCTGGGGGGAACGTTCTGGTCAAAGGACAAAGGAGCAGAAGGTGTATCTGAGGATTCTGAAGGCATGAGAAGCCTCAGAAAAACCCTGAAAAAGCTTATCCAGACAACCCAACTTGTAAGAAGAGCTTCTTCAGAAGAATCCGAACCCCTGTCATCTGAGATGCCGCAAAAAGCAGCCAAATAATGTAAACTCTGGAAAGATAGGTGTCTTCGGAATTCAGGTTAATCATAAAAAGAAATAAACTCAGAGTTTGACAAATCAGTTAAGGAGGAAGTTATCTTGGTAGAGCCTTTAAATAAGGAAATTAAGCGAATAGCATGGGGAATAACAGGTTCGGGAGACCAGATGATTGAGACCTACAGTATTCTGGTAGATATTAAGAACCGAACAGGGGTTGAAACGATGGTTTTTCTCTCCAAAGAGGGCGAGACCGTAATGAAATGGTATCATCTCTGGGACAAAATCCAGACCGATTTTCCTAACTTCAAAGTCGATGCAGGTCCCAACTCCCCATTTATTGCAGGCCCGCTGCAGATGGGATATTACGATTTCCTGCTGGTAGCCCCAGCAACTGCCAATACCGTGGCAAAGATAGTGCATGGGATTGCAGACACCCTTGTTACAAATGCAGTTTCTCAGACTGCAAAAGGAGAAACACCAATTTTCATCCTGCCAGTAGACCAGAAAAGGGGGAGTGTAAAAACCGCTGCTCCTAGCGGCAAAGCCTTTGAGCTTAGAATGCGCGAAGTAGATGTTACAAATTCGGAAAAACTTGCACAAATGGAAAATATTACAGTGCTCTCTAGTCCATTTGAGATCTATGATATCTTTGGACTCGAACGGCCTACTGAAGATATAACTGTGAAGGTGAGAGAGCGAAAGAAAACTAAAGCTAAGAAAGAAACCAAGAAAGAAACCGGGACGTAAGACTTAAAAATGGGGAGATTTGGAAAAATAAGAATCGGAGGGGGTAGTAAATATGAAAAGCGCATATCAAAGTGTAGTGGAGGAAGTAAAAAAGCTCAAGGGAATTGAAGAAGCAGTAGCTCTGGCGATTGAGAGAGAAAAAGAAGCAAGGGACTTCTACCTGAGTAAAGCTGCTTTAATGGAAGACCCTAAATTTAAGGAGCTTTATGAGTACCTGGCAAATCAAGAGGTAACACACCTTGGTTACCTTGAAAGATACCGGGATAAGAAAGAATTGCCCGTAGTAAGTACGGAGATTCCAAGCGGTCAATCTTTTACCCCTGAGTTTGACTTGGGACGTACAAAAGGTGGAGAGGTTACGCTTGGAGATGCGGGCATCCTTATTGCAGCCCTGAGGCACGAGAGAAAGAGTGAAGATTTCTATACTGAAGTCGCAAAAAGGGTTGAAGACGAAAGCCTGAGAAACTTCTTCCAAATGCTTGCAGGTTATGAGAGAGGGCATTACGAGCTAATTGACAGTTTCCTGGATGAGATTACCAGATTCAGGATGCAAACCTGAAAAGCCTGAAGTGGCTATGAGTATATGTATTAGACTGAACTGCAGGGACTTTAAAGGGATTATCACTACTGCAAAGGGATTATCACTACTGCACAATCGGTGAAAATCATAGAACAGGATCTCAAAAGGCAGGAATCCAGATATTTGAGCCCGGACTTCAGGTAAAAGTACGAGCCATAAGGAAAGGAACCTGTAAGATGGAAAAAGCTTGGAGAAAAGCTTGCAGATGCTACAAAAATAATATAATAAGAATTTTACTATTTCCTTTTAACAATTTTTTTTCTTTATGTTCTCTATTTCTTGAAAATATCCAGAAAAGGCTTTCAGCTTCAGTAGCCGTAAAGCCTGGAAATCATTGCAGCAGATCCTCCAAAAATACTTTCACCCTGCTAGGCTGAGATTAATAAATACTGAAGTACTTTTTGAGAATAGAGGTGAATACAATGGAGGAAATATTCAAAGGATTGGTCGAACGTGCGCAGTACTATGAGCAGTTTGAAAGTTACAGGAACACAGGTCTCTCCGAACATTTTGGAGATATGGCTACACTTAAACTAAAAGCTCCAGCAATGAATATTACGTAAGGCTTAATTTATTGATTGCCAGCTGAGAGTAACTTGATTCACATAACAAAAAGTTGTGAGCTTGCTGCAAAGACTCTAAAGAAATGGAACGTTGAGAAGTAAGTTTCAAGAAAAAGGAATTTTAGAAGAATTCAAGAAATTCAGAAAAAAATCAGAAGTATGAGATAATAGTAATGAAGTTAAAGGCGGAGAGACTCACTTCTCAACTGGTTCCATTTCTGCAAGTTCCTCCCCTGTCCCATAGTAAATTCTGAGGTTAACGCTTCACAATATTTTTAGAAGCATCCAGTGCGTCAATGGCAAATATTTATAAGTATTAGAGAGAAATATCTATTTGGGTTAAGAAAAATATCTATGTGGGTTAGGGGGAATTCGCATGAACGAATTTTTTGAAGAGATAATCGAGAGAACTCATTATTATGAGCAGTTCGAACTTTTCAGGGAATATAAACAAACATTCCAGAGGAATCAAACAGGGGAAAGCAAGTCCAAAAAAAGGGATATGAAACCTGAAAAATAACTCAAGTATCAAATTAAAACAAGAGAAAAAACAATATGAACCTGAAGGGCTTCACGTAATAGAAGAATTGTACTTCTGACTTTTTTGATATATGCTTTAGACCCTTTTGGTACCTGAATATTTTATAGATTTTTAAGCTTTTATATTTTCAACATTTTTGTCTGCTTTACTGTTTACCGTTCAAGATTTTATCCTGCTATAAAAGAAATTACTCTTTAACAAGTATTACTCTTTAACAAGTATTACTCTTTAACAAGTATTACTCTTTAACAAGTATTACTCTTTAACAAGTATTACTCTAGCCGGAGCTCCGTCCGTGTTTATACGTAGAGGCAAACCTAAGAATGTATACTCCCCTTCCTGGACACCGGCAAGGTTGAGTCCTAAAAACAAAGTTGTATTGTTAATAAGTATTTCACGGACTTCGTCGTCCCCGTCAGGCTTTTTAACGCTCAGGTAGTCAAAGCCTAGGGTTTTAATTCCGGCATTGACGAGGTATTCAGCTGCGTCCATTTTAAGGTGCACATAGTTCTCAAGGAACTTAACGTACCCCAGGGTTGAGTTCCTGGTCTTGAGAAGCACTATGTCTCCTGGCTGGATATCAAATGTTTCAAGATCCTGGCTGTGGATTTCGTTCTCCACATGGATAAGATCAAAAACCTTGCATTTTCCATAAAAGTGATCAAGAGGCAAGTCAGCAACACTTTCTTTACCATCCTGAAGATGCAGTCTGGATTCTACATGAGTACCTGTATGGCTTCCCAGAGTCAGAATAGATTCGTTTACATTATCTCTCGGGATAGAAGCATACCTCTGAATAGATGGCGACGGCTTTCCCGGGTATACAACCATTTCTTCCGTAATAAGCAATGAGACATCGAAAAACTGACGCAGAATGAAACCCCCACTCATTCGTTAGTGACATATCAGAATTTAAGCGCAGCTATTTTGATAGTCTATTTTGATAGAAATCTAACTGCTCTTCATAATAATAGAGGGTTTAAAATATTAAAAATTCCCCTCCGGCAGGAGGCATATCCAGTATTACTACTGAGTTTTTACAGATTTTTCCTCACATACTCCGCAACCGCGTTTCCGACTTCCATTGTGCTGGCTGTTCCTCCGAGGTCAGGAGTGATAATTTTCTGTTGAAGCACATGGGCTATCGCCTCGTCTATAATTTGAAATCTTGCTTCTCCCATCCACTCCAGTAGCATTTTTACGCAGAGAATTGCAGCAAGCGGATTTGCAATGCCCTTTCCGGCAATATCAGGTGCACTTCCGTGCACAGGTTCGAAGAAGGCATATTTATCTCCTATATTGGCGCTCGGGACAAGGCCGAGACTTCCTACAAGAGCTGCACACATGTCACTCAGGATATCCCCAAAGAGGTTAGTTGTAACCACAATGTCATATCTTTCAGGATGCATCATAAGGCTGTAAGCCATTGAGTCAATCAGCATATCCTCATACTCTACTCCGCGAGCTGCTGCCGTCTGCCTGCAGATATCAAGGAAAAGTTTGTCAGATTTCAGGACATTGGATTTATGAACAATTATCAGCCTTTTCTTCCTTCCCTTAGCAAGTTTACAGGCATATTCGGCAATTCGCTCGGAGCCCTTTCGTGTTATTATTCGTTTTGTCCAGGAAAACTCAGGTCCTATTTCCTCAATCCCAGAGTACAGCCCTTCAGCGTTTTCCCTTACAATAATAAAATCGAAGTCGCTTCTCCCGGTAACCCCTGTTATGCCGGGAAGAGGTTTTATAGGTCTAATATTGGCATAAAGATCAAGTTCCTTTCGGATGGTTAGGAGAATGCTTTTGTAACTTGGGTCCGGCACAGTGGTAACGGCTCCAAAAAGAACTGCATCGCATCCTTTTATAGTCTCCAGATCGTCACTCGACATTGCAGTCCCTGTTTTTTCCCATCGAGTGTAGCCTAGCTCCAGAGGTACTTTCTCAAGCTCAAGCCCGAAAGCGTCAAGGACTTTAACAGCTGCAGGGATTACTTCCCTGCCGATCCCATCACCTTCGATTACAGCCAGTTTCATGCTACTGCATCTGTAATTTGGAGTATATGAATCTGGCGTAAGTTTTTCAGATTTAGGAAATCTCAGATTCAAAACATGTGCTCGACAAGGGTTTTTATGCCGAGCCCGATAAGAATAAGACCTCCTATAATCTCGACTTCGTGCTCAAAGAAATGACCTATTCTGTATCCAAGGACTGCTCCGCAGAAAGACATGAAAAAGGTCACACAGCCTATTATAATTACAGGTTCAAGAATAGGCGTATTTAGAAATGCGAAACTTATCCCCACAGCAAGGGCATCTATGCTTGTAGCGACTGCGAGTACAAAAAGTATCGAGTAATTAAGGGAACTTACCTTTCCATCGGGATCTCCGTAAAGAGCCTCGTAAATCATTTTGCCTCCAATAAAGGCAAGAAGCCCAAAAGCAATCCATGGAGCATAATCTGAGACAAAGCCGCTTACTGCACTCCCTCCAAGCCAGCCCAACACAGGCATAAAAGCCTGAAACCCCCCGAAAAAGAAAGCCAGCTTAAGCGCATCATTGAGCCGAAAGGGTCTTATTGTGGTTCCGCTTGACATGGAAACTGCAAATGCATCCATTGCAAGTCCAAGCCCAAGAAGAAAATTAGTCAAGAAAGACATAAAATGTGTTTACTCCGGTTTCGTTTTAAAAATAGTATAGATGGATATTTAAGGGCACTAAAATTCTCATGTGCTGAGGATGTTTGAGAATCAAAAGTTTTATAGTGTCCATGTGGTATAGTTGTCATCCTTTTGATGACACGTAAATCTACAATAAGATTTAAAGCTATGTCTTCTGAAAAGGTAAAAACCTTTCTTAAAAAGGCAACTTTTGTAATAAACTGCTTGAATGCAAGTCTTTTCAAAAAAATAGCTTGCCCACAAGCCTTTTCAAAAAATGCTTGAGCGCAAACATTTTGAAAAAAGTTTGATTAAAAATCGGTGTGATGGCGTGGTCACTCAGCGCAATGGTTTCGCCTGAGCAAAAACGGCAAAATTTTGGGTTTGAGAACATTATCCAAAATCTTATTCGGCATTATCGACGGGCGCAACGAGTGCGCCACAACTTGTGCTTGAGCCAAAACTCAGGCTCATACTTTGGCTTTAGACTTTCTCCCAACCACTGATTTTACTCTATTACCTGATGGCTCTGACTTTAACCTTCTGTAGACGGTGTATTTACCGGTGCCATCATAGGAAACCGCATACTTACCGTCTTCTCCATTAAAAAACTTAAAACCGCTTCTGTAAAATGCTGGATGTGCTACAATGCGCGGAGGATTAATCGAATAACGCTGGTATATATTATCGTCGGCGAGAGTTTTAATCCAGTCAGGTATAGTGTCCACCTGCTGATACTTCGCCTGAACATTACGCCCAAGAATTGCATTATAAGCAAGTGAAGCCTGCACTGCAACCTTTATAAGCAGTACCTTAAGCAAGAAAATTCCTATGATTAACCCAGCAAGCCATGCAAGCATTAGCCAGAGCATAATACCAACCCCCCCAAAACTTCGGTTTTACTTTTAATTAGTCGGTAGTCTGTGACTACGTGAATATCTTAAACCTTTAACATCCCCACAGCCCTTAACCGAAGAGCAACATAGTAAATTAATCCCTGAAATTATGCTTTCAAACATAATAGAGTTTTCTATTATATTTTCATATTAGAAGATATATATTGAATTTGGATTATTTATATCAAAACAGATGATTATTTTAATTAATGAGAGGATTTATTGTAAACTAATTGTGCTAAGGAAAAGCAGAGCTAATAGATTGGGCATAAGCCTTGCTGTAGTCGCAGTGAACAAATCAAGGCTGGCGGTTGAAGTCCTCAGAACCCTGCCTCAACATCTTCACAAGGTTTCGAACAGCCTCAGCAACCTGGTACTCCGATGCTCCCCAGTGGACTACAGCACCATCAAAACCCGAGATTTTTACAAGCCCTGAGTTCTCAGACCTGCAGCAGCGCGTAATGAAAGGTTTTGAGGGCATAACTATCTCAGATTTAAAAGGACAGATATCTACAAAGGAATACTCAAGTTCAGGAAAGCGCATCTCAAAAAGGGTTTTTGAAATCTCGCACCCTACCAGTAGATGTCCGTTCTCCGTTATTACATCCGAATCCAGGCATTTTCCTTCCAGTCCAGATGCACTGCATGGGAAAACAGTGTTTTTCCCTTCAAACTGCCTTAGATCAATCACCTTTTCAGTAAACCTGACCTGCAAATCCCCGAAGATTCCACTGGCTTCAAGCCGTCGTATAACCAGGGAAAGCCAGGAAGGATAAGGAGGAGCAACATCAAGGATTTCGAGTTCAAGTATGCCTGAGAGGTCAGGCTTATGGACAAAAGTAACGTGCTTATCTACACCTGTGAAAATTACCGTGTTCACTTTGCCGGTACAGAGCTTCTCGGCAGTTTCTATCAGGAGTGCGCGGTCTTTTATGTTCAGCTCCCTATCATATTTCACTACTTCTTCTCCCGAGGCTATTGTCTCAAGAGCTTCAACCTTTCTGAGCAGTCCCTCTCCGCTTTTTTTCACACGATAAATTGCATACTCTGAGTTGCCGGTCAGGGGGTCTCCTTTTTTGACAATCAGATAGTCAGTCAGAAAATAGATTGGCTCTTCTGTGCCCGGGCAGAAGGATTCTGTCACGCCCACATTTTTATATTCATCAGGAAAAATCATAAGTATCGATTGTTTTGGATAATTTGTTTTTCTGAATCGTTGATTACTCTGAGTGAAAATCGAATTTGATTCGGTTCCGATATTTATAAGATAAGGTTATTCCTTTTGCTCACTCTGGACTTTTTTCCTGTGAGCTACAAGCCCTCCGTCAGCAAGTATCTGGAGCAGGAAACCCGGTAATTTGTTTCCTTTGAAAGTACCTTTTCCTGGAACTGTAACCTCGCCTTTTAAAAGGTCAACCTTAATCTCGTCACCTTCCTGACATTCAATATCTGCTTCTATTAGGGGCAGACCCACGTTGATTGCATTTCGGAAAAAGATCCTTGCAAAAGATTTTGCGACTACACAGGCAATGCCCGCATGTTTTAGAGCGAGTGGAGCCTGTTCTCGCGAGGAGCCACAACCGAAGTTTTTGCCTGCCACAATAATGTCACCTGGTTTTACCTTTTTTGCAAATTCCGGGTCAATACCTTCCATTGCATGAGCTGCAAATATCTGCATATCCTTGGTTCGCAGGTATTTTCCGGGAATAATCACATCTGTATCGATATCGTCTCCAAATTTCCAGACTCGACCTATTATAGGATTTTCCATCATACTTCACCTGCCAGGTAGTTTTTTAATAGTATATTTAGGTAGCGAAAATGAGACAAAATTTTGCAAGTCTAACTTAAAACATGGCGGATAATATAGAACCAAGAAAATAAAGGCATAAGGAAAAGTGGAGGAGAGACAGTAGAGTTAGCAATAGCACACTCCGACTGCCTCAGACCTTTATCTCTTCTCCGTTTAACACAGCTTCTTCACTTACCCTAACCTCTTTTGTCGTATTGCCGTAACTCACTACATAGGGTCCCACAGGTGCAGTATCGAACTGAGTCTCGCCTTCAATCGGACCCTCAGTTGAATAGGGTACTGTAAACTCGTACCTGCCCTGAGAATCCGCAGTTGTTGACTGCGTGTATTCAAAGGTACGTCCCTGTCCTGTAAGGATTGTAGCGCTTATTTTGACGGTTTCATTGGGGGATGCAGTACCTGTTATGTTTGCACCTTTGACATATTCGAAGATCTTGACATAACCCGTATGTATCACTGGAATATTGCCTCCGAATACAAGATTATAGACCTGTTTATACACTACCTCATTGGTTTGATATGCCTCAGTCTCATGAACCATACGGTAATGCTTCATGCCGTTTGCGTCAAAAATGTGCAGCCTTGCTTCCATGGAATTGAAGTATCGGGTAGAAGGTATAGTCTCATACCCTCTGCCTGTCCAGATAGTTTGATAATACCCTTCAGTATCAAGGGTCCAGGCAGGCATTGCTCCAAATATGTCCGTGGCCATTCTGGCATCAGACATTATGTAACGTGCGCCTGCTTTGTCAGGTCTGGGATCTATAGCTTCAAGCACAGCATTTCCCTCTTCTTCGGACTGGGCTGTGAAAAAGCTTGCAGCACCTGGCTGGTTTTCTTCCTCAATGCTCACCCTGCGCCCTCCTACACCTGCCTGGAAAGGATTAGCATTGGGCATTCTGTGACCAAAAAACTCGATATAGTGCCCATAGTCCCACCAGGACATAACACCGTATGCAGTATCAGGATAATCGAAAAGCTCCCCGTCTTTCGGGGCTTCATAAATAGCGTTGAAGTCCATCCCGGGATCGGGGGTGTTTGACCGAAGCCAGAGGGTCGCTTCCAGCCAGGGTTCATTGGGGTCGTTTGAGCCTTTTGCCTGAAACATTGCAGATCCGTATGCCGGATAAACCAGAAGTACTACTATAGCCAAGACTGCTAACACCTGCTGTATTTTGACAAATTTAAAAGCATCAGGAATATCGGCAGGCGATTTTACAGTATTTTTGAACTTCTGATCAAGTTCATTCCACTTCACAATGTCAAGTAGCAAGCCTCCCAGGTAAGCACCCAGGAGTGAAACATTTATGGAATAATAGTAGGCAAAACGGTTCTGGCCGTAAATTGCAAAGAGAATAAGAAAACTCCAGATAAGAACCAGCACTTCCTGAGGCTTTGGTTTTCTGAACAGGTTTGCAGCCAGAACAAACATACCCAGTAGAGAAGCAAAGAAACCTGTAACAGTGAAGTTTGCAAAAGCTTTTTCCAGGGTAAATACGCCACCCTGGTAGAACATGGAACTAGCCTCACCAATGGTAGAAGGTCCACCCTTCTGGATCATGAAAACGGTTGTAGGGGCGTGTATAATCAGGGAATAAAGGGAGGGAGACGCGAATTTGATAATTACAAGCCCGAGAATTCCAGCTCCGAGGATGAGAAGAGGGAAGTAATAAGCTTTTATTTGCTTTCTTTTAAACTCCCTTTCAAGGAAACTCAATGCTGCAAAACCTGCCAGTGTCCCAAGTGCAGTGACAACATGGAACCAGGAGTAATAGTAAAGCGAGAAACCCATATCAGGATGCACAAAAGGAAAGATGAGCACAACACTTACTAAAAATGTGGCTATGCCCGTAAATCCCAGATAATCGCTTGATTCATTGCGGAAATTGTCAATGATATACTGGAATATGGCGTAAATGAGAGTGATTAGGAGGAAAAGAGAACCTCCTGGCCAGGAGAGCTGGTAGGCGGAATACATGACACCAGCAATAACTGAGTACAGTAAAGGCTCTTTCAGGACACGGAAGTTCTTATTGAATACATCTTCAAAACGCAGTTTTTTTTCCTTTGCCGAGATGAGAGCAAGCATGAAAAACATCATAAAGAAAGTGCTGAATAGCGATTCAGCCACATGGTGGTCTGTAAAACCAATGAGAGAGCGTTGAAGAAAGTGACCGGGAGCAAACGCAATCAGTATCGCAGCTAGAAGCCCTGTTTTACGCCCGCCAAGGTATTTTCCTATGTAGTAAACCGGAATAACAGTAAGAGCTCCAAGCACTGCAGGGAAATACGCAGCTATGGTATTAACCAGCTGGGGACTGGGATTACCCATCCCGAGAACAAAGGAAGTAATAGCTATCATCTGGTCGAATAATGGTCCAAAATGGATGTAACTCCCGTAAGGATAATTGGTCATGGGATTGTAAAACATCCTGTTGGGGTAATTCTCAAGCAGGACATATAAAGTACGCATATGATACCAGGCATCGTTGGTCGCGAATTTCACAACCCCGCCAGGTAAAAATACGGTATCTGAAGGAAGGGTTCTGACCCACAAAGATATAAAACCAACTATCGCAACTGCTAGGGTATAAGGCAAGCTGGATCTTATTTTATCTTGCAATGATGATACAGGATGATCCTGAGAACTCATAATAATCCCTTTTAAGAGGTAAATTTTTGCATAAATATATAATTTGTGGGGAAGAAAATCAAATAAATAATATTGTCTGACTTAGAAAGTCAATATGCTTATTTATAATTTTATCTAATTCACTTTCGGGAACTTTAGACAGTTTTTGCTAAGCCGGTCACGAAAATCATCGGAAATACCAGTATTTCCGATGAGATCCTTGTTCCTCTGTCCCATCGGCAGGCTCTCTCAAGCCATTTACTATGGGACAATAATGCGTCTTCTAAAAGACACCCTATAAAAGACGCGGCACAAGGGCAATTTCAGTCTGAGACATCCTAATATATGTGGAATAACTTTATTAATAGTATATAAAAGTATATGCAAAAGCGAATCGCATAATTATAAAAGAAAGAATTATTCTTGAAGGTTACAAGATTCTGCAAGAATCTTGTACTGGTGAACGCCAGAGAAGAATAAAAATAATGAATGCCAGAGAAAAATAAAAATGGTGAGGAGTTGTCCTGACCGCATATCTGGAATATTTAGATTTTTATCTCTCTTTAGATCTTTATCTCTTCTCCGTTTAACACAGCTTCTTCACTTACCCTAACCTCTTTTGTCGTATTGCCGTAACTCACAATGTAGGGTTCCACAGGCGCAGTATCGAATTGAGTCTCGCCTTCAATCGGACCCTCAGTTGAATAGGGTACTGTAAACTCGTACCTGCCCTGAGAATCCGCAGTTGTTGACTGCGTGTATTCAAAGGTACGTCCCTGTCCTGTAAGGATTGTAGCGCTTATTTTGACGGTTTCATTGGGGGATGCAGTACCTGTTATGTTTGCACCTTTGACATATTCGAAGATCTTGACATAACCCGTATGTATCACCGGAATATTGCCTCCGAATACAAGATTATAGACCTGCTTGTACCAGACTTCATCGGGTCTTATAGGATAAGGTTCGGTCTCATGAACCATACGGTAATGCTTCAAGCCATCTCCATCAAATATATGCAGCCTTGCTTCCATGGAATTGAAGTATCGGGTAGAAGGTATAGTCTCATACCCTCTGCCTGTCCAGATAGTTTGATAATACCCTTCAGTATCAAGGGTCCAGGCAGGCATTGCCCCAAATATGTCCGTGGCCATTCTGGCATCAGACATTATGTAACGTGCGCCTGCTTTGTCAGGTCTGGGATCTATAGCTTCAAGCACAGCATTTCCCTCTTCTTCGGACTGGGCTGTAAAAAAGCTTGCAGCACCTGGCTGGTTTTCTTCCTCAATGCTCACCCTGCGCCCTCCTACACCTGCCTGGAAAGGATTAGCATTGGGCATTCTGTGACCAAAAAACTCGATATAGTGCCCATAGTCCCACCAGGACATAACACCGTATGCAGTATCAGGATAATCGAAAAGCTCCCCGTCTTTCGGGGCTTCATAAATAGCGTTGAAGTCCATCCCGGGATCGGGGGTATTTGTCTGAAGCCAGAAGGTAGCTTCCGTCCAGGGTGGATTAGGCACACTACCTGCACTTTTTGTATACAGCATAGCTGTGCTGTACATTGGAAGAATTAACACGACTACTATGATAAAGATAGCAAGAACATGCCCTAACCTGATAGATTTGAGGAATCCCTGAATATCTTGAGGTGATCTCATATTAGTCCTGAGGCTTTCTTCGAGCATGTCCCATTTTACTGCACCAAGCAATAGTCCTCCCAGATAGGCACTCAGGATTGAAACGTTTATAGAATAATAATATGCAAACCGATTCTGCCCGTAAATTGCAAGGAAAATAAGAAAGCTCCAGATAAGAACCAGCACTTCCTGAGGCTTTGGTTTTCTGAACAGGTTTGCAGCCAGAACAAGCATACCCAGCAGAGAAGCAAAGAAACCAGTAGCCGTGAAATTTCCAAAAACTTTTTCCAGGGTGAAGACCTTGTCATAGTAAAATATTGAAGAAACTTCCTCGATTGTGGAGGGTCCACCCTTCTGGATCATGAAAATGGTTGTCGGGGCGTGTATAATCAGGGAATAAAGGGAGGGAGACGCGAATTTGATAATTACAAGCCCGAGAATTCCAGCTCCGAGGATGAGAAGAGGGAAGTAATAAGCTTTTATTTGCTTTCTTTTAAACTCCCTTTCAAGGAAACTCAATGCTGCAAAACCTGCCAGTGTCCCAAGTGCAGTGACAACATGGAACCAGGAGTAATAGTAAAGCGAGAAACCCATATCAGGATGCACAAAAGGAAAGATGAGCACAACACTTACTAAAAATGTGGCTATGCCCGTAAATCCCAGATAATCGCTTGATTCATTGCGGAAATTGTCAATGATATACTGGAATATGGCGTAAATGAGAGTGATTAGGAGGAAAAGAGAACCTCCTGGCCAGGAGAGCTGGTAGGCGGAATACATGACACCAGCAATAACTGAGTACAGTAAAGGCTCTTTCAGGACACGGAAGTTCTTATTGAATACATCTTCAAAACGCAGTTTTTTTTCCTTTGCCGAGATGAGAGCAAGCATGAAAAACATCATAAAGAAAGTACTGAATAATGATTCGGCAACATGATGGTCTGTAAAACCAATGAGAGAGCGTTGAAGAAAGTGACCGGGAGCAAGCGCAATCAGTATCGCAGCTAGAAGCCCTGTTTTACGCCCGCCAAGGTATTTTCCTATGTAGTAAACCGGAATAACAGTAAGAGCTCCAAGCACTGCAGGGAAATACGCAGCTATGGTATTAACCAGCTGGGGACTGGGATTACCCATCCCGAGAACAAAGGAAGTAATAGCTATCATCTGGTCGAATAATGGTCCAAAATGGATGTAACTCCCGTAAGGATAATTGGTCATGGGATTGTAAAACATCCTGTTGGGGTAATTCTCAAGCAGGACATATAAAGTACGCATATGATACCAGGCATCGTTGGTCATGAATCTCACAATCCCGCCAGGTAAAAATACAGCATCTGAAGGAAGGGTTCTGACCCACAAAGATATAAAACCAATTATCACAACTGCTAGGGTATAAGGCAAGCTGGATCTTATTTTATCTTGCAATGATGATACAGGATGATCCTGAGAACTCATAATAATCCCTTTTAGAAGTAAACTTTACACATTAATGAACAAGTACTAAAAAGAAAATTAAACTGATTGTATTAATTCAATGTAACAGTTTATAATTTTATCCCATTTTTGATCGGGAGCTTCGTAATGTTCTCTTTTGCCGAACTTGCTGAGAATAGCGTTCCTGATAGAATCGACATCTCCCGGAGGAACAAAAAAAGTTCCTTTATACTTAGCCATAGATTCTTTCAAACCGCCGACTTCAGAAACAATAACAGGTTTTCCAAAAGACATGGCAATATGAGCAATTCCACTCTGAGAAGCTCTCAGGTAAGGCAGAACAACTACATCTGCAGCACTGAAATACAGATTTACTTTATCATCAGGAATGTATTCGTTTATCAGTGTAATACGATTATAAGATGGAGAGGCTTTAATCTGGTCAAGTAATTCCTTGCGATCTTCCCAGATCTCCCCGACAATAAGCAATCGGCTTTTCTCAAGAATCTCGGGAGGAAGCTGCTCAAAAGCCCTGATAAGGTAGGGAATTCCTTTATACCTTCGAATCAATCCGAAAGAAAGTATAACAAAATTGTCCTTAATTGAGAGACTTCTTCTTGCTTCTTTTATATCGAGCAGATCCCCATACTGGTCATAAAGCCCATGTGGGATCACATGGATTTTTTCAGGAGAAATAGAATATCTTTTTGCAATAAGCTCTTTATCGGATTCAGAATGAGTAATATATGCGTCAAGGTTTTTGCGGAGCAATTTTCCTGCCGCTTTAGAGTATATGCGGATAGGAAGTATTGATTCTTCAAAAGGGTCCACCACTTCGTGAAATTCGATAATTATTTTCGGTTTATGCAGTAAACCTGCAAACAGCTTCAGCAGAAGCTGCATATGCGCAACTGAAGAAGTCCACCACTGCAAGATTATGATATCCGGCTTTTGGGCTTTAAGAAATTGGTATGCTTGAACCCAGGTCAGTGGATTGTTATAATCCATGCCGTCAAATACAGGAATTCCCGGCAGGAAATTCAGGTCGGAAATGTTCTTCCCTACATGGGATTTTCCTGGGAAAAGAGAAGTTGGAAGCAATTGCCGAAAGCAGACAACTGAAACATTTTTTTCCGCAGACATGGCATTTGCAAGACGTATAGTGTAATAGCTGATACCGCTCAAAAAACGTTTCGAAGGTCCGACTATGCAAACGCTTTTGTTAGATCTCATTTGCCTAAAACTATCACATTATCTTTATATTAAGCTAATGCATTAATCCGTATAGATTCCAGTGTAAAAGAGGTTCAGCCTTGAAAATAGCCCAGATCTGTCCCCGTTACTTTCCTGATATAGGTGGAGTGGAAACTCACGTCAAGGAAATTAGCGAGAGGCTGGTTAAAGCAGGACATGATGTTGAGGTTATAACAACGGACCCCACAGGAAGATTGAATAAAAGAGAGACAATAAACGGAGTAAAGGTAATAAGGTTCAGGTCTTTTGCCCCGGGAAATGCATACTATTTTGCTCCTCAAATTTACTGTTATCTCAAAAAACATAAGTATGATGTTATTCACGCACACGGCTATCATGCTTTTCCCGCATTTTTCACATCCCTGGGCAAACATGGAGGAAAATTCATATTTACGCCGCATTATCACCGGCGCGGTCATACTGCATTCAGGAATTTATTGCATAAGCCGTACAGGTTTCTTGGGAAGCTAATCTTCTCAAGAGCGGATTCCGTGATATGTGTATCCGAGTATGAAAAGAAGCTTGTAGAATCAGATTTTAAGGTTGCTGCGAAAACCGTGAAAATCCCGAATGGGATAAATCTAAAAGAATTTGAAAATTTGAGGCGACCGGAAAAAAGCTTAAACAGAAATACCGGAAAAGAAAAACACCTTCTCTATGTGGGTCGCCTGGAAGAATACAAAGGGGTACAGTATATTATTCAGAGCTTGCCTGAACTTCATAATTTCCAGTTGAGAATTGTCGGAAAAGGACCATATGAGACCGAACTCCGTAACATGGCAAAAAATTTAGGGGTTGAGGGAAGAGTTGAATGGTTAAAAGATCTCACAAGAAAGGAATTACTTAAGTGCTATGCAGATGCAGATATATTTTTAATGCTTTCCTCTTACGAAGCATATGGGATAACGGTTGCAGAAGCACTGGCTGCAGGAACTCCGTGTGTTGTGGCAAAAGGAAGCGCACTTGAGGAGTTTGTGGACGGGGAGAACTGTATTGGAATCGAGAATCCGGTTACAAAGGAAAAAGTGGCAAAAGCACTGAGAGAGTTTGAGAAAGAGGAAAGAAAAGGAAATTCAAGGATAGATAAAACCATAATGGATTGGAATGAGGTCTCAGCCAGGATTGAGAAGCAATATATACAGAATTAAAAATAGGGCTTTAGTAATTAAATAGAGTTATATTATGATGAGATGCTAAAGTACTCGTTTTTTCTCTAAATGAAATATAAAAATAAAGAGTTAGCTATGTTTAGTTAACAAATGGCCTGAAGGAACTGAAATATGGAAATTGATTATATAAATGGCCTGAAGACAGATGAAATATTTGGAATGTCAAAATATCAAAGTGAAATCCATAGAAGGTTAAACAATGTAAAACTAAATAGAATAGAGTATCCGAATATATCAAAAGTACCCGGGGTTAATAAACTTGTCGAATGTTTTGCGTACCCATTTATTGTAAAAAAGAAAATAGTTAGGGATAACATTAAGCATATAACCCGCCAGGATCTGGCATTTCTCCTGGAATTAGTAGATTTAAAAAAAACCATTGTTACCTGCCACGATATCATACCTATAGCATATTATAACACGCGAAATCCGATCTGGAAACTTAATGCAAAAGGTTTGAGAAAAGCAGAAAAAATAATTACGGTATCCGAATTTTCTAAAAAGGATATTAGTAAGTATATAAAGTATCCGGAAGATCAGATAGAGATTATACCTCCTGCTGTAGACCATAATTTGTATTACCCAAACCGAAACAGAGCAGCTTTAAAAAAGTACAGGATAGAAGAAACTGAAAAGGTAATCCTTTATGTAGGGGCTGAAGAACCGAGAAAAAACATCCAGTTACTTATAAATTCATTCAGCAAACTAAAAAATAAGATTCCACAGGTAAAACTGTTGAAGGTTGGAACACCAAATTATCTGGGAGTAAGAGAAAAACTCCTGGAACAAATAGAATCATTGAATTTACAGAAAGATATCATCTTTACGGGATATGTGTCAGAGAGAGAACTGGCAGAAATATATAATGCTGTGGATTTGTTTGTATTTCCGTCTTTGTATGAAGGATTCGGAATTCCACCTTTAGAGGCAATGGCTTGCGGAACTCCTGTTATAACCTCAAATACCTCCTCTCTACCGGAAGTCGTGGGAGATGCTGCCATAGTTGTAGACCCTTATGATGCCGATAAACTTGTTGAAGAAATGTATCAATTATTAACTGATGATGGACTCAAGAAAGAGATGATCAGGAAAGGGCTTAAAAGGTCAAAAATGTTTAGCTGGGATGAGTCTGCAAGAAAAACTTTGAGGGTGTATAAAGAGTTATAAAAGCACCTTAAGATTAGAAAGAGCAGACGGAGACAAATTGGAGACTTAAATAACAGTAAATTAAAAGAAAATACAGACTCTGGTGCAAAGAACTGGTGAATATTATGAATAAAACCCCCCTGGTATCAATAATTTTGCCGACATACAATAGAGCATCTGTTCTTGGAGTCTGTATTGAATCCGTCTTAAACCAGTCATACACCAATTGGGAGCTCTTGATTTCAGATGATTGTTCAACTGATAATACTGTCGAGGTAATAAAAGATTACATGACCCGTGACTCCAAGATAACTGGTATGTCACATGAACACAATCTGGGTCTCCCGCGCAATAGAAATACAGCTCTCTTTGCAGCCAGAGGTCAACTGGTGTTCTTCATTGAAGACGATCTGGTTCTGCACCAGAACTGCTTAGAGAAACTTGTCAGCACTTACAATTCCTTTGATACAACTAATATCGTTATTGTTCCAAGATTGATAGAAAACACAAATCCAGATAAGGAAGCTGTCAAACGCAATGTTCCATTTTATATAAATAAGTTCACTGGTGAAATTTTTAATAATTATGGGCAGGATTCTGGAAATGTTATAGAAGTAGAGATGGGGCACGCCTGTTGCCTGTACCCAGCAAAACAATTACAGTCTATAGGTGGGTATGAAGAAAAAGCCTATAAGGGCACATACTGCCGTGAAGAAAGCGACCTGAACATGCGGCTAATTAACAGAGGATTTAAATTTTACTTTCAGCCGGCTGCAGTAGCATATCACAACAAAGTTAGTACAGGTGGCTGCAGACTATCCGGGAGCTTGAGACAGACCTATTTTTATGCAAGAAATCATATTATCTTTTTATTAAGGAACTTCGGGATTAAATCAACGTATATGATACCTTGTTTCCTGATAGTATTAAGCCGCAGAATATTAATTAATAATTTATTTTCAAAATCATTCTAAAATAACTTGAAAAACTGAAGCAGTTACTTTTCCAGAACTAAATTTCTATATTTTGAACAGAAATCCTCACAGTTAAAATTTATTTTTGCATATTTGTAAGCTTCAGTAGAAATCTTTTCCATTAAATGCCTGTTTGAGGCAAGTTCATTTATAACATCACATACGTTTTTTACAATAAGATCTTCACTTTCATTTTTTATAAGAAAACCATTGTATCCATTACTAATATGCTCTGATATGCCCCCTACATCGGTGCTTATAGTTACGACGCCATGAGCCATTGCTTCCATTATAACTAAAGGAAAACCTTCATACCTCGATACAAGCAGCAATATATCAGAATTATCGTATATTTCTGAGATCCTTTTTTCATCTGCAATCTCCCCTAAAAAATTACAATACTTTCTATATTCTTTAGGAATCGAATTTATAATATCGCCTACTAAGATAAATTCAACTGAGATCCCTTTTTTATGGCAGATCTGAGAAATTTCTCCTATAAGATGCACCCGTTTCTCTTCGGTACCGCGGCCTACATACAGAATTCTCAGTGTATTTCCGTTATTTTTTCTTCTTAGTTTTTCTGGAATCTGTACACAATTTTCGATTAAAAAAATCCTATCATTCATTTTCTCAGGAATACCATTTGAACGGTACTGGTTCTTCAGATCATTCAATGTCCGTGTATTAATGACAATTCTTTTATCTAATCTATTAACATAGGGAAGGCTGAAGTTCTCAATTCCTCCCCCAAAAGCGTGTATGAGGTCGATACAGCGGATCTGGGGATCTAAATATGGTAGCAGCCTGTAAAAGAGTAGATTATTACATCCAAAAACCGTGCAATTTTTATTACTATTGAAAACTGTAGATAATACGCCAACCCAGAAGTAGATCAAGAGAGGATTGTTCAAATAACCAAGATTAAATATTTTAGCGTTTTGCATAAATTGCTTTTTTAGTGCAGAATTTTTTGATTTATCCGCAAAAAATACAACAGGGTTATACTCCTTAAGGCAGCCAGTAATTTTTAAATGAACTTTTTCTGCTCCTCCTATATGATAGAAAGGAAAAAGGAAAAAAAGTTGTGATCTAAAAAATGGAGTAAAGAATGAGCCTGCAAATTTACCAGCTAGTATAAGAGGTTTCTCAAGAACTCTCTTTACATACGGAAATATTTTTTTCAGAATACTCATCATATATACATATAAAATATTTTTTGACAAAGAGCAGGCCACCAATTCTTTAACCAAAATTAGATTTTATTCTTTTTATATATCAATCAAAAATGCCCCTTCCAAACAATAAATCATTACGTTACGATAAATTTTGATTTTTAAGTTTTGTTTCAAAATATATAAATTAGTATTTTAATTCACATGTTTAAAATATCTTAATTTGAATATTTAGAATATCTTAATTCTAATGTTTAAAATATCTTAATTTGAATATTTAGAATATCTTAATTCGGCTCTGTAGAAATCCTTAATTTAATCCATAATAATTGTATTACTTTTTTGTTTATATTATAGACTATTAGTTTAACTTTTACTTCTTTTACTTGATTTCTAACCTTTCTTGCTCTTAATGTTTCTCCAAATTTTCTTTTTACAACAGATATTATTGTCTCTACTATATTCCTTCTATTGTATTTGATCTTATCAAAGTCTTTGTTTAATTGTTTTCTATATTTTCCGTTTATTCTCTTTCTTTTTCTTTCTCTCAAAGGTACTATTGAATCTGCTTTTATCTCTTCTCTTATTAGAGTATGAATTTCTTCGGAATCATATCCTTTATCCATCACATAACATTGAGACTTTCTTGACTTGTTTGATTGTCTTATCAGAGTCTTTGCATGCTTGACATCATGATCTGTTTTTTGGCTAATTTTCCATCCTAATATTACTTTTTTAATAGTGTCTACTGATATTGAAGTTTTAAGGAAGCTCCTTCGGAGCTTCCCTGTTCTCTTAGAATAATAATGACTTGCATAAGAACTCGTAAATCCTGTTGCATCAATTGCCGTAATGAGAACTTTTTCTCCATGTGAGTAAAATAGTTTTAGAGTTTTTGACAAAATTAGGTTAAACAATGAAGAGGGAATTCTGGACACAAACTTTTGAAGAGTAGTGTAATGAGGAACCTTATCAAGGTCAAGTTTTTCCTTTATACTGTTCATGAGGTCAACAAGTTCTACAAAGTCACGGTAGTCTGTACTTATATACTCCTTCAATAAAACAAGAACAAGAAGCTGATGTTGAGTATAAACACGTTTGGAATATTTGCAGGAGTAAAGGTTCAGTCTGGAAGACTGAACCGTTTTAAGACTGAGATCAATAAATTTAATATACTTATTTGATGACAATAGCAATTGCTCCTTTGTTTTTTGTGTGGACAAAAAAATTAAGGAGCATTTTTACAATTTTATTTTTATAATTTTTGGGTAAAAACAGAATTTAGAGGATTTCTACAGAGCCCTTAATTCTAATGTTTAAATATCTTAATTCGAATATTTATCAATTATAGAAAGCATTTCTGCTACCACATTTTCCACTCTATATTTTTCACTTACAGATATTGCATTCTTTGAGAGCTTTCTATAAGTTTCAAAAGACTTAAAAACCTGTTTTATTTTTTCTGTAATTTCCTCAGAGTTAACTGAAGGTGTATAACCATTGTAGTTATTAGTTATAAATTCGGGCATTGCGCAGTGATTTGCTCCTATAACAGGTAATCCAAAAGCCATTGCTTCAAAGAACACCTTCCCAAATGGTTCAAATCTAGAAGGCATTACAAACAGTGAAGAACTCATATACATGTCACTTAATTCTTCTGGACTTATGTTGCTATAAAATTCAACCTCAGGAATGCGATTTATGGATTTTTTAACCTGTTTTGGTAGTGACTCCTGATTCGTTACAATTCTTAATTTCATATTTTTGAATTCATCTTTTATCTGTTGAAAAGCCTCTATAACAGCATCAATTCCCTTTCTAATTCCATCTTTACCTACGAATAATAATACAGGATTCTCGAATCTTTCCCTAAGAATTTCCTCGGTAAGGTTTACTGTAGAATATCTGTGCCCTATTCCTGTAGTAAAAACTTTTTGCGGTTCACTGATATATGAACAGATACTCTTCCTGATCCATTCACTTGGAACAAATATACCTGCGGCGTTTTCGTAAACTTCTTGTTGAATTTTTTTATTTTCTTCCAGTATAGATATTGGGATTCTATCAAGCATATAAGTTGTTTTTCTCTCTTTTCTCCATCTTAGAACTGTATTCGTATCAAGATCCTGGAGAGTAAAATAGGGAGTTTTATGAAATATAGCAAGATGCCCAATTGTAATTATCGAATCTGGTTTTGGATTTGATTCATAAAATTCCAGGGCTTTTTTTTCACAGGCTCTATAACATCTTGGATGAATTGAATTCCGGAGGGTATAAACACCTTTTTTGTCAAAATAGAGATAAGGCAATTTGGAAAGATATTGGGTGATAAAATTCTGATTTTCAATCGGATTGACATTACATGTGTTGTGGAGTAATCCCAACTTTTTTAATGTTGTTGCAAGTTCATAAGGAGTTGCACTCCATACTTTTGGATCCCAGCAATCACCTTCACAGTATAAATCAATTTTTCTCATCAAAATCCAATACTCCAGATTTATATATTTTTCATCTCATTTATAAGGGAGTAGTTCGCATATTTATCCAGGTTATCTTCCCATTAGATTGTTTAAGAGCTTTTTTATATATACATAGAGAAGCAACTTTTTTGCCATGCCTAAATGTTTTCTGTTAACTTTATCAACACTTTCATTTTCAGCCCATGAAATGAAAGATTTCAAAACATTAGCTTTTAAGTCCCAATAAGGAAGACAGAAAGCTCTTATGCTATTTTGAGGATCATCCCTATATATTAACAAAGGTTCATTTACAAAAGCAAAGTTTGTTAACGTAGCTATTCTCAGCCATAAAGCATAATCTTCTCCTACTTTTAATTTGTGATCTTCTGGAAAGTAATTAGATTTCTCTACAAGCTCTTTCTTAACTAAAACTGAACTGCAGATAATGCAGTTATCTTTAAGGAGTAAAGGAAAAGAGATTTGATCCTCAAAAATGTCATCTACATATTCTCCTGTATATTCCTGAGATGGTATATACCGTATTGCATTAGTACATGAAGCACCACACCCAGTTTCTGTAGCACGTTTGAACTGTTTTTCAAGTTTTTCTGGCAGCCATTCATCATCACTATCCAGAAAAGCTAACCATTCACCTTTGCTTGCTTTAATTCCTCTATTGCGAGGAATTGATGCAAACCCATCTTTTCCGCCTTCTATCCACCGCACGCGAGGATCCTTTATCGAATTAACAACTTTTTGATCAGGTGAACCGTCAACCCCACACACTATGACTTCATAAGGAGAAAGGGTCTGGTTTAAGGCGCTTGAAATAGCTTTACCCAGTGTTTCCGCTCTATTCCAGGTTGGAATAATGACACTAATTTTAACCATTATTTTTCACATTTATATGGTTCTTACAAGCAGTTTCTGCAAAGCACGTCTTATAAGCCATATATAATTAATTTCATATTATATAGAAGAACAGTATATAATTTGAAAAATTTAGGATATTAAAGACTATGTTCGTACTCGCCTTTCTCCCTAAATCCTGTTGTGAAAAAAGAGATGGAACAACCGTACAGTTCTAAATCAGGAAGATTTTTCAAAAGCACTGTTATTGTAAAGGGGCAGAATAAAATCATATAGATTTTTTATAGAAGTAAAGAAAACCCCTCTAAATCATAGTTTCTAAAATTTGTGTCAGCCATATAAAATACAAATATTGATTCACAACCAGCCTGGCCAAACAAAACCTATACCAATTTTCTCTATTATATCTCTCATTTCAGTGTACACTTTTTTATCGAACTTCAATATCAGAAAACCGTATATAATTCCGCCGAAAACTACCGCCAATAACGTAACCCAGATATTACTAAGCGGTATGAAAAGACGGTACCCACCAACAAGGACTCCCATCACAATCGAAGATATCATAATATTCGACAGATTTTGATGTTTCAGTCTTATTGTAATATATCTGGATAAAACACGCCAGGCGAGTAAGGCATTTAATGTCATTGTTGCCAGCGTCGCTATTGCTGCGCCATTTATTCCAAAGAGCGGAATTAGCAATATGTTCAATAAAATGTTTGCCCCAACTCCGATTGCCGTAACTTTAAATGATTCCTGGGGATGATCGAGAGCATCCAGATACATCGTGAAAAAGTACTGGAATACATTAACTATCTGTACGGCAAGGAGTATTATCAATGCATGATAACCACGGGCAAAGTCTTCACCATAGAACGAACCAAGTAAACGATCACCCAGCAGTACACCGCCCACAAATACTGGAATTGCCAGTATCAGTGAGTAGCTAATTGCACGTGACAGTGACTCCTCTATAAGATAGATCTCATTGGTCTTGCTCCACTGGCTGACTCTGGGCCAGAGAGTCATCCTTATTGCGGTTGAACTAAATGCGGCAATAGCTGTGAACTGGAATACTACTCTGTAAATACCTACATCTTCATTACTCATGAAATATCCGATAAAGATCGTGTCAGCCTGTGAAAATAAAAGCACTCCACTAGATGTCAAAAATAGCCAGAATGAAAATATGAATAGACTTTTTATATGATCCCATTTGAAACGCGCAAAATGCAGGTCAAAGAAGCGGAATTCGATTATTGCTGCTCCGATAATACCAGCTACCATGCCCCCAGCCAGACCTGCAGTATCATATCCGAGGCATACTGCCATGACCTGGAATATGACACGTAAGATATTGTTTATGCCTTCACAGGTGTTGCGTATTCCCATTTTACCCTTGCCGGCAACTCCGCTGGAGATGGGACCTGCAATCATTGACACGAATAACGCTATCAGTAACCAGACAAACATGCCAGACTCAGTAAGATCTGCGAAATAGTCCTTTAAGGCAAGTAAAAGAAGTATTCCAGTTATCGTGAATACTATTCTCAATGCAAAATATGCGCTAAAATACTCATTAGATTCTTCACCTTCGCTGATGCGTTTAACTGCAGCTCCGCCAAATCCACCATCAGTAACCATGCCGATAATACCATAGTATGCTAAGAACAGGTAATACGATCCAAGTATTGAAGCACCTACAGTACGTGCGAAATAAATGGTGCTTAAAAAGCCTATGGCTGTCAATGCAATTTGCCAGAAAAATGATACTATGCTCTGGCGCTGGATAGGATCGATTTTCAAGATATTCGAAAAAATAGCAACTATGTTAAACACGGTCCAGAAGGTCAGTTTGTTATAGGCTAGGTTTCATGAGTTGTTGCTTACGATTTTTCTTATTGATAGTATAATTCTGGAGTGAAAATAGTTTAGATTTCTAGCAGCAAAATCAATACTATTTTCACTTCATAAGTCTCAAAAATTTGCTCAAGTAATTAGTATTTTTCGCAGATGCCATTTTTTTACTGTAATAAATGTGAATTTTGAAGCACAATTTTTACCCATGAACCTTATCTCGTAATTCCAGCTTATATATAAATCTGATTCCTATCCAGTACTGCAGCTTAAGTACTGCAGCTTATTCATTTCCTCCCATATACATCATCAAACCTGACAATGTCCTCTTCGTCTACAAGTTCCCCTAACTGTACTTCAATGATCTCAAGAGGGACTTTCCCCGGGTTTGACAATCGGTGCTTTTCTCCTGCTCTGATAAAGGTACTTTCTCCCGGTCTCAGGAAAGATTGCTGCCCGCCAACCTCCACACAAGCCATACCTTTGACAACCACCCAGTGCTCGCTCCGATGATAATGCAGCTGGAGGCTTAACTTATGGTTAGGAAGTACTGTGATATTTTTAATCTTATGTCCTGCAGAAGCTTCAAGTACAGTATATGAACCCCAGGGTCTGTAGACGGTCTGCCCAATTTCTGCCCTTTCATCCTTCCTGTCTTTAAGTGTGGTGACAACATCTTTTACCTTCTGGCTGCTTGATTTAGGACAGATCAATAGAGCATCACTGGTATCGACAACGACCATATCCTTAATATCTATGAGGGAAACAATTTTGCCGCACTTTGAATATACGAGGTTTCCATCGGAACTGAGCAAGAGAGGATCACATCCGAGTACCACATTTCCTGCAGGATCCTTCTCAAGCTCGTCATAAATTGCAGCAAAATTCCCGAGATCACTCCATTTCTGTTCCAGTTTTACAACTGCGACCCTGTCGGATTTTTCCATTATTCCATAGTCAATGGAAATGTTGTCCACACATGCATAAATCTCATTAATGTCTTTTCCGTTTTCAAAACAGGCGAAAACCGAAGGAGCGTGTTTTTTAACTTCTTCAAAGAAAAGCTGTGTGTCGAGAAGGAACATTCCACTGTTCCAGAGGCAGCCTTCCTGAATGTATTTCTTTGCGGTTTCCAGATCCGGCTTTTCCCTAAATTCCGAAACCCTGTAACCCGGTCCGCAGATCTCTGAGGTTTTGATATAACCATACCCAGTATGAGGAAAAGAAGGGACAACCCCGAAGGTAACCAGATAGTCCGAAGCAAGCCCTTCAGCCGAAGAGATCGTCTGCATTGCAGTTCTGTCAAGGACATGATCCGAAGAAAAGACCCCAACTACAGAACGTCCAAATTTTTTCTCAATTTCTCTCATTCCAAAAAAGATTGCAGGAAGAGTATTCTTGCCTTCAGGCTCGATTAGGACGTTTTCTGGCGGAATTGTGTACCCCATTTCCATAATTTGCCCGATTACAAAAAATTTCTGAGCTTCATTCGTTACAACGAAAATCTCGGAAATGTTGGAAATTTCAAGGCACCGGAGGACGGTTTCCTGAAAAAGAGATGTATCTCCAAACTTTAAAAATTGTTTTGGATACATTTCCCGGCTAAGAGGCCAGAGCCGCGTTCCTGAGCCACCTGCAAGAATTATTGATTTTATACCTGTCATCTCCTTCAATTGGTTAAAATGAATATAATCTTAATAATCAAATTGAAAGTATATACATTATTTAAAAATAAAGAACAATACCGATACACCAAAAATACCCGATTAGAGCAATATATAACAAAAGTCATTAAATAAGCTTTGCCCGATAAAATCTTTAATCCATCATATCTACAAATACAGGCAAGAAACTCTTTTAAAAAAGAATGATTTACTAATAATAGAAATTTAATTATTTATTCCTATTAAAACCGAATTTTTATAAAAATATAACTGGCACAAAATGGAATCAGTACGAAGAACCAGGAAAATGAAGAAACAAGAAAAATGCTTAAAAAGGAATAAAGAACGAAAAGGTTTAATCAAGAGCTTTATTAAGCTGTTTCCTGCTGTTATTCGATTCTTACCCCGAGAAATTGATCAAGACTCTTCTTTCTCTCCAAAAAGGATCTTTCGCTCTTCCTCATCATATTTATAGCAGCTTATGAGAGGCTTTTTCCTTCCTTTGTATTCTTTGTCCTTTATAGGGTCCTGAGACTCGATATCAGTTTTCTGCTCTATAAATGACCCTCCGGTAACTCCTTAAATATCAAAAATCTCATTTAATAGTGACCAAAAAAAGAAAAAAGTGAGTGGAATTGTAAGTGGAATTATTTGCAGGTATCAAGGAGCGATCTCTTCCTGCCACCCCGTGCTTCGGTAGGATGGATTGGATCGACATCAGCTACTTCTTCCCCTTCTTTTTTCTCTAACTTTTCTCCTTTTGTACCTTCCCTTCTTTCTTCAGGCATTTGTTTAACCCCCATATATTTGCAAATTCATTTCAGTTGCATTTTCCTCTTAATCCGCCTGCCAGAATAAAATCTTCCAGTCTTTATAACAAATGCAATGGAGAATTTCTCTGTCAGGTAAAAGATTTAAACTCTCAGGTTCAAATACGGCCATAAAATTTGATCATACTTATGGCTAGTCTATAAGTTTGCTCTATCCCTCCTCTACGCCAATCCACCTCCTGATTGAGCCTTCTAGGGATTACCCCTTAATTTATTATATCCATTAGATTTATTAAATTATTGCAGGAATGGTCAAAAAGTTGATGGACATTTAAACTCTTTTAAAAAAGGATGGTATTGAAAAGGCGAGCATTTAGAACTCAATAAAAAATGATCCAGACAGACAATGTAATTAAAATTATTTGGAAGAATATATATCCCATTAATCAGTATAAGAAAGGCGTCCAGGTGGAAATGCGCGGGTTTGAAGAAACCCGTGAGAAGATCCGCTATCACAAACTTATCTATTCATTTGCTCAAAAAATTGCTTTTACTCAGGAAAATGTGATCCCATGGCATATAGAATACTTAAAAAAGAAGAAATTGCTCCGTCGGTGCACAGGATGGTAGTAGATGCCCCTGACGTAGCAAAGGCTGCAAAAGCCGGACAGTTCATAATTCTCAGAATTGATGAGAAGGGGGAAAGGATTCCTCTCACGATTGCCGATTTTGAAAAAGACAAAGGAGAAGTAACTGTAATATTCCAGGAGATGGGCAAGACTACAAAACAGCTTGCAAAGCTTTCCGAAGGCGAATTTCTAGAAGACTTTGTAGGACCTCTTGGTACCCCTTCCGATATCAGGAAACTCGGCACTGTCATCCTTGTAGGAGGAGGTGTAGGGGTTGCCCCAATTTATCCTCAGGCAAAAGCTTATACCAGAGCAGGCAACAGGGTAATTTCCATTATTGGAGCCCGTAACAAAGATCTTCTTATCCTTGAAGATGAAATGAGGAACGCCAGCTCGGAACTATATATTGCTACTGATGATGGCTCAAAAGGACATCACGGGTTTGTGACAGATATCATGAAAAGGATTCTGGACAGTGGAGAGAAGATTGCAAGAGTCGTGATCATCGGACCCCCAATAATGATGAAAGTAGGAGCCCAAATAGCTTCTCCTTATGATGTTGAAATCCTGGTCAGCCTTAACTCCATTATGGTGGACGGAACAGGTATGTGCGGCGGCTGCAGGGTTACAGTTGATGGTAAAACGAAATTTACCTGCGTTGACGGGCCTGAATTTGATGCACGGAAGGTTGATTTCGTGGAACTTATGAACAGGCTTGCAATGTACCGCAACGAAGAGATAAAAGCCGTAGAAAAGTATGAAGAAGAGTGCAGGTGCGGACTGCACTGAGAAGGAGGGGATGAAAAATGCAAGAAATACATGGAGAAAAGGAAGGAAAATCAAAGAAAGAAAGGACCCCAATGCCAGAACAGCCTGCCGAAGAGCGCATAAAGAACTTCAATGAAGTGGCTCTCGGCTACGCAAAAGAAGATGCTCTTGCCGAAGCTTCTCGCTGCCTCTCCTGCAAGGAGCCAAAGTGTGTTGAAGGCTGCCCTGTGAATGTGGATATCCCGGGTTTTATCAAGCTTATCTGTGAAGAAGATTTCTCAGGGGCAATCGAAAAGATTAAAGATACAAATGCCCTTCCTGCAATCTGCGGTCGCGTCTGTCCCCAGGAAACTCAGTGCGAAGCTTTCTGCGTACTCGGAAAGAAAGGACAGCCTGTGGCTATCGGAAGGCTTGAACGTTTCTGCGCTGATTATGAACGCCAGCAGGGGGTGCAGGTTCCCGAAATTCCAGAGCCAACAGGTAAGAAAGTAGCTGTTGTTGGATCAGGTCCCGCAGGTCTTACTGCCGCAGCAGATCTTGCAAAACTCGGCCACAAAGTAACAGTTTTTGAATCCCTGCATAAAGCAGGCGGTGTGCTGAGTTACGGCATTCCCGAGTTCAGGCTGCCAAAAGAAATTGTGCAGCAGGAAGTAGATTACATCAAGCAGCTCGGTGTTGAGTTCAAAACCAACTATGTAATCGGCAGGATCAAAACCCTGGACGAGCTCTGTGACGAGTTCGATGCGGTCTTCCTAGGCACGGGCGCAGGTCTCCCAAGTTTCATGGGAATTCCGGGAGAAAACCTCAACGGTGTATACTCCGCAAATGAATTCTTGACCCGTGTAAACCTCATGAAAGCTTATGACCCTGAATACGATACAAGAGTCAGGGTCGGAAAGCATGTTGTGGTGGTAGGAGGCGGAAATGTGGCAATGGACGCCGCCCGTTCAGCCCTCCGCCTGGGAGCAGATGAGGTCAGTATAGTCTACCGCCGTGGAGAAGACGAGATGCCAGCCCGCAGGGAAGAAATCGAGCACGCTAAAGAAGAAGGCATAATCTTCAGGCTGCTTACAAATCCTGTCCGCATCCTTGGAGACGAGAAATTCAATGTTACAGCCGTCGAGTGCATAAAAATGGAACTCGGCGAGCCAGACCAGTCCGGCAGGAGAAAACCTATCCCAATAGAAGGCTCAGAATTCACAATCCCTGCCGATGTCGTGGTTATTGCAATCGGTACCTCCCCGAACCCGATTATCTTCAAAGGCACAGAAGGTCTTGAGCAGAACAAAAGAGGTACTGTAGTTGCCGATGAAGAAACCGGCGCAACTTCTAAGTGCGGAGTCTTTGCAGGCGGCGATGTGGTCACAGGCTCAGCAACCGTGATCAGTGCAATGGGAGCAGGTAAGAAAGCTGCAAAAGCAATTGACGAATATTTGAAAGAAAAGTGAGACCAGAGAAATCTGGTTTCTTTTTAATTTTAAGTTTGAAAGCTGCTAAGTTCTGCAATATTCTACTTTTTTGAATCAGGTCGAGTAAAACCTAACTATTTACATATGCATCTCAGTTCTACATCCTTTTAAACTCATAAAATCTATCGATTATTTCTTTTGTTGTTCTGGAAAGTTTGATTTCCGAATCAGGAGAATAATAATCCACGTATTTTACTTCATTGAGTGGTCGCGCAATACCGCTTGCATTTATCAAACATACGGTGTGGTAGTCCTTAAAGTACACACCTGAATATCCTCTTTGCACATGCCCTGCATGCTCGAAAAGAAATCTGACATCAGTCACAATTAATCCGGTTTCCTCTTTCAGTTCTCTAACAGCAGCTTGAGTTATTGATTCTCCTTTATTCGTCCCTCCCCCAGGGAGAACATACAGTCCTCTCCTACCAGCAACTACCAGTATGCCCCTTGGAGTTTCGATAATTGCGGTGCTTCGTCTTCTTTTCCTTATCTTTAGCATGTAGTACACTTCTCAACAGGAGGTATTATTCAAAAGATAAGTAATAGGGCGTCAGAGGTTTGAAAATTTAGATTGATAAAAATCGTAAGAAATCATAGAAATACTTGTTGTTATTTAGGCAGAATTTTTCAGAAATCTGAAACTTTTAGAATATCCATAGATTTTACCATGAAACTTATGGATAAACTCAAAAGCAAATTTACAGAAGAATCAGTACACTACCTATCGGTATAGAGTCAATATATTACCATTGATATTACGGTAACTATACAGGAACAGTAGCTTTCGTTGTTACCCCAGAAGGATATTAAAGGTTATTTCGTTTCTTCTCATTGATTTTTATTGTTCTTTGTTCTTACTTCTTTAAATCTTTCTACTATTGTGGTTATTATACCTTTACCGGAATTATAATCATCTCGATACTTTTCATCTATATCCTGTACTTCGCGTCCGTTTATTTCAATATCGTATGCCTCAAACCATACTATTATGAAACTTTTTATGGTAACACCCGCAAAGGCAAGTGCTCCTATAAACCAATTTTGTCCAAAAAAATACCCTAAGAAGAATAAAAATGATGATGTTATGCAATAGGTTGACAGCATATTGTAGACATCTTGTTTTCTTATGTTTATGGCTATTCTGCGGTTATTTTTCTCAAGTTCGTGTCCTTCTCGGTATTTAATTGAATTTTTTGTTTCTACAAATTTATATCTTACTACTGTGAGAGGTTTGAATGAGAAGAAAAAAGCTAAGAAGAGCGTAATAAAACATAACTTTATAGAAACAGTGGATTCTGGAGGATGGAGGGCTGAGCTAAGTATCAAATTGATATCAAGTTTGTCGTAAACGTAGACAAGTGCAACTATATAAAAACCTGCTATTGTAAATATAAATTTTAATAACGATAAACTTCTTTCTGAGCCGTTATCGAATTTTTCTATTAAATCTTTCTCAATCTCTCTTTGAGATACGTATTCATCATCCAATGAGGACACTGTCCGAAAGTCAATGATTTAACGTGGGTGGAATGCTTATTAGTTAACATTTCCATAAATTCTTTATGATTTGCTTCAAAAAATAATATAGACTTCAATCTCGTCTTCCTTCTACGCAATCCCTGCGGAATGAGATTACCTGTAGGCTTCATACAGGTGATCATGCCTGCGACATGTACGAAAAGCTTGGAAGAGAGAAGTACAGAAAAAAAGAAGAAAAAAGAAAATTAATATAAATTTTTCTTTGCTTCATTCATCTGAGCAAGTTCTTTATCGATTTTATTGATGGTCGTTTGATTTGTTAGATTACCTTCTGCAGCAGAAACTACATCCCTTGCTTCACTTAAATAGTTTCTATATTTTTGATGGATCTCAAAGGCATCTTCTGAATATGACATACTGGTCATCCCAGACCGTATTATTTCACTCTGAATGGCTTGATCAACATCCTCAGCTTCCACCATACCTGCTAGTGTATAATTCACTGCATTTTCTACCCTATCTGCCCTTTCCTGTACATCTTTCGTAACGTTTTCAGGCTGAGGGGCAAACGCATCATATTGAGCCGTTATTATCACACCGCCTCCTCCGACAACAGCTGCATATCCAAGTGTACATATCGCTATAGTGCAAACTATTAAAGTTATGATAACTGCTGAAGTTTTTATAATAATAACATCTCCTTCGTTTATATGAAGACGTTGAGACGAGAAGCTTTTTAAATTTTTCTTTTTTCCTCAAAATAAATAAAAATTATACATCCATTTACTTTACATACAGGAATATCCAGCCAATAAATATTATAGAAAATAAAAAAGCAGGGATATAAAGTTTAATTTGTATTAAATGAATAATAATAACGGTGTTTTAAAAAATGATTCCTGAAGTATTTATTTCGTACACTCTTTCTACATTAGATAAGTTGGTTGATTATGTAAACAATGAGTCTAAAGAAAAAGCGTTTGTAAAATCAACCATGAAAGAAGCTTTGTTGGGGTGCTGTGTTGATTGGAAAACTCGAAGCTATTTTACTTCGACAAAAGATTCGGATGCAAAACTTAAACGGTATGCTGAAATGTTAAATACAGTTTCGGTTAAATTCCATACTGCTGATATGTTGAACATTCACCTATGTGAACGCATATGGGAGTGTACAAAGAAAATGGTAGAGATAGCCGACGAACCCAAGCATCAGGATAATACTGGGGATCCCTATGAGCAGGTAACAGAACTGCTGTTTACTGATCTAAAACATATTTATGAGGACTTTGATGAGTTGTATGAAGCTGCCTGAAAATCGGATTGAAAATAAGAGTCTTTGTAGCTGTTACCTTTGTAATTGCTGTCCTGAGAGTTTGGTAACCAGTTGTTCCTGCTTTTCATTCATAAGTTGAAAGGAAACAAAACAATAAGACCTCAGAGTGGGCACAATTAATCTGGTATGAGGGGTGATCTTGCCTTAAGCTGCAACCTCGGTTTCAGTAGGACTATTCTTTGTTCTGAGAATAAACGGCGAAGGCGGTGATATCTGCCTCATTATCATGCAGACGGTCATACCTTCAACTCAGCGAGAATAAAGGAAACGTTTGCAACTTAATATGGTGAGAGGACTAACTGAGTCTGAGAATTAGTTCCCTTACTTTCAGATTCATTCCCTCCGATTCCCACCATTACAAAAAAGTAAAATGAGGAATATTATAATTTTTTCATTTTTTTGTCTTCTTATGTTCCTTCTAATAAAGCGCTAGCTCTATTCATATGCCCTGTACTTGAGACTACATAATTTTGAATTTTTTGTTCATAATCCAAGTTTCTCACAGGCACTCCGTAGGCTAGAGACTCATCTGCACTCATAACTATGTATTTACCTGCTGAATTGAGGTCAGTTAATGCCTGCACCCATTCATTTTGAGCTTCTTGATATTTAGGAGATAAAGTGTAATTGCTGTTTTCATCAAGACCGCTCTGAGTGTCATTAACAAGATCCTGCCCGTATGACTTCAGCAGGTTATAATCTGAAATATTTGCAGCCATTCCTACATTATCCATATCCGACTGAATCAATGATCCATATTTCTCAATATGTTTCATCCATTCCATATCTTGATTTTCCGCATCATTCGATTGCTGTAAGCTTGCCTGAGTAGAATTATTCTCGTTAATATTTTCAGTACAACCTATTGCCAGCATGGACACTAGCATTATAGTCAAAGCAAAAAAACATTTCTTCATGATCAAACCCTGTTATTTATAATTAATATCAAAAAAATTATGGCTTGGTGTATTAATTTTTTATTATTTTTTCAATTTTCTACAGACTTTTAATTCCTTCCTTTGCAGGATTCTCAGTTCATTATACACTTGTTTACAGGAAAACTACTGCATTTTTGAATTTTTCCTGGAATTCTTCTCATTACATTTTTTATTCACGTAACAGTAAAAACGTCTCCCACTCTAGGCCGCTTTGAGACGTTTTTAAAACAAGATGTAAAGGACATATTTTAAAAGACAAACAGCGCTGAGAATATTCAGAAATAGCTGAAATACATCAAAATTAATTAGAGATTTTCCAGCACTACTTTCAAAAGTATAATTAAAGCAAGAACCAAAATAAAAGTCCATACCAGAGGCAAAAGAATCCGCAGCAAAAAATACAGTATTATAGCTATGAGAATTAACTGAACTAAAGATATTCTTCTTCCGGCACGCAGAAAGCGGCGATTCCATCCCCTGGTCACTAATAAGCACCTTTAAAACTGAGATCCTGTTTTCTTATAAAACTGATGTCCTGTTTTTATATTTCATTTCAGACTTTATAAATTTTGTCCAAAAAACAGTAAAAGTAAAACCAGACCATTAAATAGGCTGGTAAAAGTAAGCAGGTCTGCTGGGAATCGAACCCAGGTTCGGAGCTCCGGAGGCTCCAGTGATATCCTCTACACTACAGACCTTCATATGGAAATGTTCGAATTTGGGAAAAATTTGAATTGGTTAACTGGCTGATAAAACTGTGATCAGTCAACTGGCTGTTTATAGTGCCAAATAGCTTATAAATTTATCCCCAATAATGGAATAATTATCCTCAGACCGACAATGAAAATGAGTCTTGAGATAAATTAAGCCGGAAATTCCCGAAACCTGCGTAATAAAATTTCAGCTTTTTAGAGTAAGGCAATAGAGTTCATTTCCCGTTTTTATTCAGTTTTACGGCAGGAATAATTATTCTTCCCATTTATGCCCATACCTCTCATCAAATACGATTTCGGAAAGAGGCTTGCGGGTTGAAGTTCTCTCTTTTGGGACGGGGTCCCCTATTGCGAGCACTGCCATGAGCTCAAGTTTTGAAGGGCAGTCGAGAATTGAGTTGACTTTCTCGTTCTGGTTCAGAATTTCTCCAAGCCAGACTCCGCCGAGACCAAGATCGCAGGAGGCAAGAAGCATGTTCTGGATTGCGGCTCCTATTGCCTGGACATCTTTCGTCCTGTTGTACGAATTTTCGGTATCCAGAAAAACGGCAATAAGCAGAGGAGCCCCTGCAACTATACCGGAATAATGCGTACATTCCGAGAGCTTATTGATAGTCTCTCGGTCTTGAATAACGATAAAACGCCAGGGCTGGTTATTCAATCCGGAAGGAGCCCAGTGGCCTGCGTTAAGGATTGTGTTAATATCCTCCTTGCTGACGGGTTTGTCCGTAAACTCCCGGACGCTCCGCCTTTTAAGGATAGTATCAATGACTTTGCATTCTCCTGTTATTGCCATCATTTCCCTCCGGATTCCATTTTCTACTTCCAGATTAATGAATTTTCTGTCTGAAGCTATCTTCATTCTATCTGAAGCTATCTGCAAAAAAATCAGTCGTCATCAATCTTTTTATTGAGCCAGGGGATGTTTGCGCGGATTTGCTTTCCAACTATCTCAAGCTGGTGTTCCTTTTCCTTGCGTTCCATTGCTTTGAGTACAGGGTGGTTGACCATTCCTTCGAGTATGAATTCCTTGGCAAATTCCCCATTCTGGATTCTTTCCAGAGCTTCATACATGGCTTTGCGGGACTGCTCGTTAATGATCTTGGGACCGACAGTCATGCCTCCGTACTCTGCGGTATTGGAAACAGAGTGCCACATCCTCTCAAGCCCACCTTCATAGATAAGATCCACAATAAGCTTGACTTCGTGGCAGGTTTCGAAGTAAGCCATTTCGGGCTGGTATCCCGCCTCCACAAGCACCTCAAAAGCGGTCTTGATAAGAGCTGAGAGTCCTCCGCAGAGGTCAACCTGTTCTCCGAAAAGGTCGGTTTCGGTTTCCTCACGGAAGGTTGTCTCATAAACACCTGCTCTCGTTGCACCGATACCTTTGGCGTAAGAAAGAGCGATATCCCTGGCTTTTCCAGTTGCGTCCTGATAGACAGCAATCAAGCCTGGCACTCCAATGCCTTCGATATAGGTTCTTCTTACGATATGACCAGGACCTTTGGGAGCTACCATGAAAACATCAACGTCCTTCGGAGGAACAATCTGGTTATAGTGGATATTGAAGCCATGTGCAAAAGCAAGAGCATCCCCAGCTTTCAGATTTGGCTCGATTTCAGAGTAGTAAACCGCAGCCTGCTTCTCGTCTGGAAGGAGGATCATGATAACATCTGCAGCTTTCGCAGCTTCCGCCACAGTCATCACTTTTAGGCCGTCAGCCTCAGCTTTTGCCCAGCTTTGACTTCCATTTCTGAGCCCAACAATGACATTAAGCCCTGAGTCGTGGAGGTTCAGGGCGTGAGCGTGCCCCTGGCTTCCATAGCCCATTATTGCGATAGTCCTGTCCTTAAGTGCATCAAAAGTAGTCTCATTATCATAGATTATTGTTGCCATACTTGATTCTCCTGATGAATTACTTCAGTTTTGAACTCCTTATATTTCCCAAGAAGTATACCATTATGGTATCAACTCGCTGCCATGAGAACTAAGTTTCTTTAAGTACATTCTCAAAAAGTTGCTTTCTTCGGAGAGGGGTAGCATTTTAAGTTTCAGGAAATGCCTGAGATTTCAGGCATCCCTTTGAGGGAACCATTAGGGGTTTTAAATCGTCTCCGGCTGCCCCAATCTGTGAAAAATAATTAAGCAGCTACCTTTCTTTACCTGCCCTTTATATTTAAACCTTCTTTGGACCGCGAACCAGGGCAATCTTGCCTGTCCGAACCATTTCCTTAATCCCGAATTGCCTGAGAAGTTTCTGGATTGCCTCGATTTTGGCATCATCCCCGGTTACCTCGATAGTCATGGATTTTGAAGCCACATCCACTATCCTTGCCCTGAAAATATTAGCAATCTGAATTATCTCGGCTCGTGTGTTTACATCTGCAGCTACCTTAATCAGGGCGAGTTCTCTTTCTACGGAATCATCGCCCCCAATATCCGAGACCTTGATAACATCCACGAGCTTGTTAAGCTGTTTTGTTACCTGTTCGAGCACATGATCGTCTCCCTGGACCACAATAGTCATCCTAGAGATACTCGGATCCTCGGTAACTCCTACAGCCAAGCTGTCTATGTTGAATCCACGCCTTGAGAAAAGCGAAGCCACTCTAGAGAGGACTCCAGACTTATTTTCAACAAGGACTGCAAGTGTGTGTTTCATCAGTGTTCCTCCAGGTCAAGAATCCTATCAGTTGTAGTGCGCAGGTCAGGCATGGCACATGAAGTGTCTGCATGCTCTTCTGGATCAATTATCTCGTTGATTGCAGCGCCTGCCGGCACCATAGGATAAACATTTGCCTCGCACGCAACAATGACTTCAACAACAGCAGGCCTGCCCGAATTGACAGCTTCTTCAATTGCAGGTCTGACTTCAGACGGCCTTTCAGCGCGCAGACCCAGAGCTCCGTAGGCATCAGCAAGCTTCACGAAATCTACACTGCCCTTGATAAAGGTGTGAGAATATCGCCTGTCATAGAACAGTTCCTGCCACTGCCTGACCATACCCAGATAACCGTTGTTCAGGATCACTGAAACAACCGGAACGTCGTTCTGGACTGCAGTTGCAAGCTCTTGAGAATTCATCTGGAAAGATCCATCGCCTGCAATATTGATAACGGTTTTATCTGGCTTCCCGATCTTTGCGCCTATAGCTGCAGGGAAACCGTAGCCCATTGTGCCAAGACCGCCTGAAGAGATGAAAGTGCGGGGCTTTTTAAACTTAAAGTACTGGGCAGCCCACATCTGATGTTGCCCGACTTCGGTAACTATAATTGCGTCCCCACATGCCTCTGAAATTTGCTCGACAACAAACTGAGGCATTATAACATCAGGTGACATCTGTTTATAGGTGAAAGGATACTCTTTTTTCCAGTGTTCTATTTTTTCAAGCCATGCCTCGGAATTGCAACGCTTAACATATTTATTCAGAGATTTCAGTATCTGCTTTGCATCTCCAACAATTGGAACATGAACCTTTACATTCTTGGAGACCTCTGCAGGGTCAACATCAATATGAATAATCCTGGCATTGGGAGCAAAAGACTCGAGTTTCCCTGTCACACGATCATCGAACCTGGCGCCCACAGCAATAATTAGATCGGATTCCTGGACAGCATAGTTTGCATATTTGCTCCCGTGCATTCCGAGCATCCCGATGTACAGAGGATGTTCTGTCGGAATCGATCCAATTCCCATAAGAGTGGTGGTAACCGGAGCACAGATTGTCTCGGCAAGTTCTATAAGCTCGGGGCTGGCATTAGAACTTATCACTCCGCCGCCTGCGTAAATTATAGGCATACTGGAGTTTGCTATTTCTTCGGCGGCTCGTTTGATCTGCTGGATATTGCCTTTGTAAGTCGGTTTATATCCTCTAAGTTCTACCTTATCAGGATAGTAGAATTCAATCTCTGCATTCTGTACGTCCTTTGGAAGGTCAATTAATACCGGGCCAGGCCTTCCGGTAGAAGCAATATGGAAAGCTTCTTTTACAATTCTTGGGAGTTCTTTTGCATCCTGTACGAGGTAGTTGTGCTTGGTAATGGGCTGGGTAATTCCCGTAATATCAGCTTCCTGGAAAGCATCGTTACCTATCAGGAAAGTAGGAACCTGACCTGTTAAGGCTACAATAGGTATTGAGTCCATGTATGCGGTAGCAATGCCTGTTACCAGGTTAGTTGCTCCGGGACCTGAAGTAGAAACACAGACCCCGGTCTTTCCAGTAGCACGGGCGTACCCGTCCGCAGCATGAGCTGCTGCCTGTTCATGACGCACAAGTATATGGCGCAGATCTGAATCGTAAAGTTCGTTATAGAAGGGAATGATCTGCCCCCCTGGATATCCAAAGATGGTGTCAACCCCTTCTTTTTCCAGGCACTTTATCAGAGCCCTTGCGCCATTAACTTTTTCTGTTGACCCGGTTGTCATAATTTAACTCCTATTTCTCTAGTTGAAACGTAGATTAACTGGATGCTCATCTTGAGTCCGTTTCCAGTAAGGGTGCATCTATCAGAAATACTTATCTCTGATATGCTTTCGTTATGAATTTTCCAAATACATCATTATCGATCATGTTATATATGGATAAAGGTTTCTCCTGACTCCAGAAATGCCAGCGGTATGCTATTTTAAAATTTCTACAGCAGGAAAAAGAGAGAGGACATAAGAGTCCTCCTGGGAAATTCTTAAAGCTCATTTTTCTGGAGTCATTCGACCCGTATAAGGCGATTCATACCGTTCATTACAGCTTCTACGGAAGCCATGATAATATCAGTTCTTGCACCGCTTGCGGTAATTACTTTTCCGTCCTTGGAAAGTTTTACCCTAACTTCAACAAGGGCATCGGTTCCGCCAGTAATTGCGTCAACATGATACTCTTCGAGAATGATATCTTCTGCACAGGAACTCACCGCTCCCCTGATAGCGTTGATCACGGCGTCTACAGGCCCATTACCGATCCCTGCCTGTACTATCGGTTTGTCTTTTACATTGAGCTTTACAGATGCCGTTGGAGTCACCCGGTTTCCTGATACAATGGTAAACTCTTCCAGTTTTACGAGAGGTTCTTTATAAATATCGAGTACGGTTTCCGCGATAGCCTGCAGATCTGCATCGGTTACGTATTTTCCCTGGTCGCCCATCTGCTTAACCCTGTTGAAAATCTCCTCGGTCTGGGCATCATCAGCCTCAAGCCCCATTTCCTTTAAGGCAAGGTTAATCGAACTCCGCCCTGCATGTTTTCCTAACACGATCTGGCGCTGCCTTCCGATATATTCGGGACTCATAGGCTCATAGGTTGCCTTATCAGCCAGAAGACCGTGAACGTGGATACCTGCTTCGTGAGTAAATGCGTTCCCACCTACAAGAGCCTTATTGGGTGACACTGGAATACCTGTAAGCCGGCTTACAATCCTTGAAGTCCTGTAGATCAGCTCGTGTTTGATGCCGGTATCATACTTATAGAGCCATTCCAGGCTCATTATTACTTCTTCTAGAGATGCATTCCCAGCTCTTTCCCCTAACCCGTTTATAGTTACATGGGCTTGTTTTGCCCCCGCCGCAAGCGCAGCAATCGTGTTTGCAGTCGCTAACCCGAAATCGTTGTGGCAGTGAACACTGATAGGGGCTTTCAGGGACGAAGATAGATCCCGGAAAATCTCAGTCGTCCTTTCAGGTACCAGAAGACCTACAGTATCGCAGAAGCATAATCTGTCAGCACCTGCATCTACTCCGTCGGCATAAATAGCCTTTAGAAACTCGGGATCTGCACGCGAAGCATCTTCTCCGCTCAGTTCCACTATCAGGCCGTGATCCTTGGCATATTCCGTTACTTCAGCTGCGATCTGCCGTACTGCATCCCGGTCCTTTTTGATTTTTGTCTTTATATGAAGGTCTGAAACAGGTGCTACAAGATGGATAGAGTCAACATCGCACTCAAGAGCACGATCAACATCGGACTTTACAATCCTGCAGTAGCTGCAAATTTCAGCATTAAGCCCTGCGTTTGCAACAGCCTTGATGGAGTCTCTTTCACCTTCGGAAGTGATTGCAGAACCGGCTTCAATTATCGAGACTCCCATTTCGTCAAGAGCCCGGGCAATTAAGAGCTTTTTGTCCTTCGTCAGCGCAACGCCAGGTGTTTGTTCACCATCTCTCAAAGTAGTGTCCAGAAAGCGGATGTTTTCGAATAATATAATCCCCTCAGTCTTTGTTTTATTAATATAGATTTGTCAACAATACTGCAAATAATATTCGCATAATATACTTATTATATTATAATATTATGTCCTATTTTGCAGTTTTTATTTATTATACAAATACATATATTTTATTCTCAGGAACACGGCTTCCTCAGGAAGATCCCCAAGTTTTTGCCGTAGCTCTCTGAAAACTCTTCTTTAATAGCAGACCATAGTATTTTTAGTTTCCAGTTAACAATACACTAAACCTGAAAAAAGAAGAAAAATCGTCTATCTAATACGTATTCCCTTTTTCATTATTACTCAGAAAGATTTAGAATAAAAGAAAAAAATAGAAAAATAAGAGAAAAATTTGAAAGAAAAAGCTTAGAAATACTTGCCTACGTTTTCAATTGCTTTTACTATCAGAGAAACACATGCTTCAACATCTGCCATATCCAGAACTTCAACAGGAGAATGGATGTATCGGGTGGCTATGCTGACCGTGCCTGTTGGGATACCTTCCTTTGTGAGGTGTATTGAGGTTGCATCGGTCGTACCTCCTGATCCGACTCCAAGCTGATAGGGAATATTATTTTCAGCAGCAGTTTCTCTAAGCCACTTAAGTATCTGTGGATGAACTAAAAGACCTCTTCCGGACGCGTCGGCTACGGTAATTACAGGACCTTTCCCGAGTTCAAGTGAAGAATCGGTTTTAGTAATTCCGGGATGGTCTCCAGGAATAGTTGTATCAAGGGCAAGTGCGATAGACGGACAAACTCCAAAAGCGCAGGTTTTTGCACCCTTTAACCCCACTTCTTCCTGAACAGTACCTACGGCATAGACATTCGCTTCAATTTTATGTTTGGAAAGCCGCTTCATAACTTCAACAAGGATCGCGAGACCTGCACGATCGTCAAAAGCTTTGGAAGTTACCTTTCCGTTTGCCAGGGATACAAAATCCCGATCGATTGAGGCTGTTGTGCCAATCTCGATTCCAAGATTTTCAGCATCCTCTCTGTTTTTTGCCCCGATATCGATGAACATATCATCAAGCTTAATAGGCTTTTTCCTGTCTTCATCTTTCATTACATGAGGAGGTTTGGAGCCGATAACTCCGGGAATCGAACCCTTTTTCCCGTGAACCATAACCCTCTGGTTAAGAAGAGTCTGGTCAAACCATCCCCCAATCCCGATAAATCTGAGAAAGCCGTTATCATCAATATATCTGACCATGAGCCCGATTTCGTCCATATGGGCAGCTAGCATTATAGAGGGACCTTTTCCATTTTTGACAGCTATAAGGTTTCCCATGCAGTCTTTTCGTATATTGTCAACATAGGGCTCAAGTTCCTTTTTGAGGAGTTCCCTGATATCATGCTCAAAACCAGAGATTCCATGAGCGTTTGTGAACTTCTCAAGCAGGGATTTTATATCTCTAAAATTTTCATCTTCTTCCATTATCTAATATCTCCTGTATATCAGCCATTTTAAAGCTCAAATCAACCTTAATGAGTTAATTGAATTTAATGGAAATATTATAATTACCCATGATCATCCTTTGTTAATAAATTTCTGTTAAATAAGTTATTATGATGATTTTTTTGTCAAATGATTTTTTTGTCAAATGATTTTTATTAAACAATATTTTTTATTAAACCGCTTTTTTGATAAATCACTTTTATTAAATAATTTTTTTAGGTATTTTTTGGCTAAATGAATTTCGTAAATGTTATTATAATACATATTTACAGAGAATTACAATTCTAAAGAGAATTTTTATAATATCACAGAGAATTTTATAATATATATTTACAGAGAATTTTATAATTACTCTCTCCCGGGCAGTTTTTATTAAATTCTCGGATTAAAATTAATATCTTCTATATAAAAATAATTATACGGTCCGAAGGTTAACCTGTTGTTTAGTTATTAGCAATTGAGGCTCCAGATTAATTTCAGGTGACGAAAGGGGATTTTTCAGAAACTGCAAGGACAGAAACATTAAAATCCCTTCAGGTTTATTGAGGACTCAGGTGAATATAATATGAGTACAGAATTACCCCCTCAAGTTCAGAACCAGATTGCACAGCTTCAGCAGATCCAGCAGCAGATCCAGGCTCTAGCAATGCAAAAATCACAGATTGAGGCTATGCAGAAAGAAGCCAAGATGGCTCTTGAGGAGCTAGAAAGGCTCACTGACGATGCGATAGTCTATCGTAATGTGGGAGAGCTGGTAATAAGAACGAGCAAAGGGGAGTCTATTACAAAGCTGAAAGACAGGGAAGAGACGCTTTCACTCAGGCTTCAGTCCATCTCTAGGCAGGAAGAAAGGCTCACAACCCGCTTTAAACAGCTTCAGGAGCAAGTCCAGCAGGCATTGGGTGCCAAAAGAGCACAATAATTTATTTTTCGTTCCCGCATATGGAACAGGAAATAAAATGCTTTGTTAACTCAGATAGAAATCAACGGAATCCCAAAGTTCTTGAATCCAGGGAGATCAATGCCTATAAAAACGATAGCCAGAGTGGACAATGGAAGTTGATGAAGCGGAGTTTTTCAACCGGCTCCTTGACTATCAAAACATTTTGTATCTGTGCCACCGGAACGCAGATCCGGATGCGATTAGCAGCGCTTTTGCCCTTTCAGAAGCTATCGGAGGTACTATCGGACTTGTAGATGGATGCAACCGCGTAGCTTCTGTGCTTATAGATAGACTCGGGATTGAAGTTGTGGATAAACCCAATCCTGCTGATTACGGTTTTGTCGTTGTGGTTGATACTTCGACAAAAGCGCAATTGAACGACCTGGAGCTTACAAAATATTGCGTAATTGATCACCACACAACCACAGCTCTAACAGAAAATGCCGAGTTTTACCTGCACAGGAACAGTACATCTACCGTAGAAATAGTTTACAATATCTTAAAAGCAATGGGAGCCCCGATTAACCGGCGTGTGGGGATCGGGATGCTTACAGGAATAGTTACTGATACTGGTCACTTCAAACATGCATCTGCAGACACATTCCGGACAGTGGCAAAAATTATTGAGGACAGCGGCGTCGAGTATGGGGAGGTGCTTGACCTTATGGCTGCAACTCCACAGGATATCTCCATGCGGATAGCTATCCTGAAAGCCGCCAGCCGCGTCGAGCTCGATAGAGTACAGGATATGATTATAGCAACCTCCCATGTCAGCTCTTTTGGGGGTTCTGCATCTTCCATGCTAATTAATATCGGAGCAGATATTGCTTTCGTTGGCACAGCCAAAGGTGAGAATGTCAGAGTGAGCGCAAGAGCGAAGCGTGATGCTGTAAACGCCGGAGTTAACCTTGGCCAGCTAATGGAAGATATAAGTAACGAATACAACGGCACAGGCGGCGGACATTCAGGAGCTGCCGGAATTGACGTTATTGCAGACATGAAAGAAGTGCTGAATAAGTGCAGGGAAAGAACAAAGAAAATTCTTGAAGCCTCATTTGGAGTAAAGGCAAGAGAAATATCTTGTGAGGATGAACTCGACGAGTTCGAAGATGAGTGACTTTTAAGTAAACGAATCTTAGAAGTAAACGAATCTTAGAAGTAAACGAATCTTAGAAGTAAACGAATCTTAGCTTAAAAGCAATTTAAGACATTATACTCCAGAACGTTCTCCAGAAAATTACATTTAAGAATATATTTTTAAATGCTGTAATCCAGAACAAACTCCAATTTCTGGTCATCCTCAAAGTATCAGAACCTCTGATTTCTACAATTTACCTGCAATGAATGAATTTATCTGCAATGAATGAATTTGTCTGCAGTGAATGAATTTATCTGCATGAATGAATTTATCTGCATGAATGAATTTACTATTTCATAGATGGATTTACTATGTCATGAATGAATTTATTGTGTCATTCAGGACTCATAAAAGTCTTGCCGGTAAAAATTTTTCTTTTTATGCGATTAACCTCAGGGTTTGCTTAAATTTTTTTCAGCTTTACAGCTAATATTTATATAGAATCTAGCATAATCTTCAAATCAGTCCAGCTTGATCTTCATATATATTACCGGAGATATATCCACTTGAGATATTGAGAGTCCGGAATAAGAAGGCAAGAAAAAGATAGAAGAGAGGACATGGACTTGAACATGACCTTGAAGGAACATTAAATATATATGAGAAAAGCAAAGAAAATATTGGGTATGAGCTTAAGAGCCCAATTACAAGATATACAGAGTGTGAAAGAATGCCAGAATACTGGGATCCTGAAATCGAGACAATGCCTATAGATGATTTAAAGAAGTTGCAAGAAGAAAAGTTGAAACAACTTGTACATTATGTGTATGAACGCTCTCCTTTCTATAGAAAAAGGTTTGACGAACATGGTGTTAAACCGGAGGACATCCAGACTCTTGATGATATTAGAAAGTTACCCTTTACAGTTAAGCAGGATCTCAGAGACACCTATCCAACAGGTATGTTTTGCGTCCCGAACACAGAACTAGTCCGCTTCCATGCTTCATCGGGTACAACAGGAAAACCGACAGTGGTGGGGTATACCCAGCATGACATTGAAGAGTGGGCTGAATCCCTTGCGAGAGGATTTACTTCTGTGGGACTGGGGGAAAATGATATTCTTCAGGTAAGTTACGGGTATGGGCTTTTTACAGGTGGGCTCGGCGCCCATTACGGAAGTGAAAAGCTTGGTGCAACCGTCCTGCCTACAAGTTCCGGAAATACCGAACGTCAGCTTGAATTAATGAGAGACCTTGACGTTACTGCTATAGCCTGCACGCCTTCTTACTTCCTTTATATGATAGAGACCGCAAAAAAATTAAATATCGATCTCAGAAGCGATACGAAATTAAGAATGGGATTTTTCGGAGCTGAGCCCTGGTCCGAGGAACTCAAGAGACGCATAGAATCCGAGTCAGGAATAAAAGCGTATGATATTTACGGAACTTCGGAAATGAGCGGTCCTCTTTTTACCGAATGCTCGGAACAGTGCGGAGTTCATATCTGGGCAGACAAATTCCTTATTGAGATCCTTGACCCGGAGACAGGACAGCCTGTCCCGGACGGAGAAACCGGAGAACTTGTGATCACGACTCTTACTAAAGAAGCCATGCCTCTTATCCGCTACAGGGTAAGGGATCTTACAAGAAAGTTCTCAGAGCCCTGCCCCTGCGGAAGAACCCATCCTAGAATTGCACGCATAAGCGGGCGTTCGGATGACATGATTATCGTGCGCGGAATCAATGTGTTCCCAGGACAGGTAGAATCGGTCCTTATGAAGATTCCTGAAGTCGGAAACCATTTCATGATTATTGTAGACAGGATTGGTCCCCTTGACTCAATGAAGGTTCAGATTGAAATGCATGAGTCGGCTTTCAGCGATAAGATGTCAGACATGATGGAACTTAAAGGGAAGATTTCAAGTGCATTGAAAAACGTGCTCAATCTTGCGGTTGAGGTGGAGCTGGTGGAACATGGCTCGCTGCCTCGTTCAGAAGGAAAATCAAAGAAAGTTATTGACAAACGAAAGATTTGAGAGTTTATAGAGATTGAATGAAAACAATACCGGGAGGATAATAATATTCTTCAGGTTTTTCTTTTTGGTTCAGGCATCTCAGAATTTTAATAGAAGCCCGTCAGATATAAAAAAGAGTTGCGGCAATAATTACCGAGTATGAGATAAAGTTGCCAGATATGAAATAAATTAGCAAATTATAAAAATGGAAACTGCGTGCAAACTTAAAAGACGCATAAAGACTTATATTATACTCCAGTAAAAAGATTAAAAAAGAAAGTAAGAGAAAATAAGAACAAGTAATATAAGGACATGGGTGCTGGAATGGAAGAGAAAATTATAAAGCAGATTTCCCTTTTTGCGGAAAATAAGCCTGGCAGACTTGCAAATGTTGCAAGCAAATTAAAAAATGCTGGCATAAATATCAGGGCGTTTACCATTGCTGAATCCGGAGATTTCGGGATAATCCGCATGGTTGTGGACAAGTCCGACTATGCGCACAGTGTACTCCGTGATGCAGGGTTTACTGTATCTGAAACCAGCGTGCTTGGTATCGAAATGGAAGATGTGCCCGGCAGCATGTCCCGTATTGCGGAAATATTCGGAAAAGCCAATATTAATATTGACTATGCATATGCTTTTGTTACCAGAGAGCAGAAAGCCCTTTTAATAGTCCGGGTAAATGACATCGAAAAAGCAATTGAAACGCTTGAGAAGGAGAATATCAAGCTCATAAGCATGAAGGAGCTTGAAAAGATCTGATTTTAATTTGTAACCGGATTTTCCGGAGAAAAAAGTAATTTTTTAAAGGAGCAAAAAAACGGAATGATCCAGGATCAAATAAAATTTCTCACGATTCTGGAACAGCTCTTTTTACAACTCCTGGCATCAGGGCAAAAATTAATATGAAATCTATAGCCCCTAAAGACCTTTTTGGGATTCTAACCGAATGACTGGATACACAGAATAAATATAAAAGAATAAGTAAGAGATGTAAAAAAGCTGCCAGGAGAATAGATTACCGGTTTGACCATAATGGCGGAAAATAAAAATAATTTACAAGAAAACACACAAAAATCCTCAAGAAATAAGCTTGGTGGAGCCCATACGACAATTATCGGGGGAAGGGCTGGTAAAAAGCTTGTAAAATTGGTAAGCCAGCATCCTGAGATAAAAAAGGTAATCCCATCCGTGATTTCCGTAAAAGGCGCTGCAGGAGGAAGTCTGACCGGAAAAGTATTGCGTGCGGATGTAAGAGGGAACTTGAGGCTATTGCTCTCTGAAGGCAGGAGTTTCCAGGAAATAAGACTGGTAACAACAGTTGGGACCGCAGAGGAGGGAGATAGGATTATGAACGAACTCAATGAAATCTTAAGAGCTGCCCTCTGAGGCGTTAAGGGAGAGACAAATATTGGCGTATATAGGGATTGATCACGGCACAACTGCAATACGTTTTGCTCTGATAGAAGGGGAAAAGGTTCTGACCTTTGAGCTTGGGAGGAATGAGGCAGCTTCCATGTCCGAAAATGAGATTCTGGCTTCTATCGAGAAGAATTTTAAAGTCAGATGTGAGGCAATTGACCTGATTGCACTAACGTACTCAATGGGAGACGGTTTTTCCTCAATAAAGGATGTAAGAAACCTGGAAGGAAGAGGGCTCAAAAGCATAGAAGGAGCTGGAAAAAAAACCGGTGGAGGTACAAGAGTTTTTGATGCCATCCGGAACTCAGGAATTCCATCAATAGCAATCCCTGGTCTTCATGCTGAGAGCAAGGTAGACCCCAGAATGAAGGTATTTTCCCACCTCACAAGCCCGGAGAAACTAGGAATTGCTTACCATATCCTCCGCCTTGGCTATAAGAATTTCGTAGTTTCCGACATAAGCTCAAACACTGTTACTCTTGCCGTCGCCGATGGCAAGGTAGTTGGTGCAATCGATGCCTGCATATTTGCCCCAGGCGTCCATCACGGCCCTCTTGATCTGCAAGCGATCAGGGATGTGGATAGCGGATACTGCACTGCAAACCAGGCTTTTATAGAAGCAGGAGTTCTAAAAATGACCCCGTACAAAGATAGGGAAGAATTACTCAGTGCAGCCAGAAAAAAAGAAGGTCCCGCCCTTCTTGCCCTTGATACAATTGCACTGTTTGCAGCTATGGAAATTACCTCAATGCAGCTTCTTCTTAAGTGCTATGAGGTAACCGGAGAGATCTTTCTTGCAGGATCAGTAGGGGAATATGAATATGTACAGAAAAAAATCCGTGCACATCTGGGGCAGGAATGCCTGTGTCTCGGAAAGTGGCATGCTGCAATAGGCTGTGCTGAAATAGCAAGGGATGTTTTTGCTGGAGAAAAAAATATCCTTGGCGTAGACGTCAATTATCCATAAAAAGCAGAAAAGGAATTTAGAAAAGGCAGTATAAATCAGGTCTTTTCTACACAGGTTTTATCTACGGATCCTTCATACATGCTGTCCTGATATTCCGCTGCATCAATTTCTCCTTCACCTGAGCTCACCCCATCAGAGTCATCATAACTGCTCATTCTATCCTTCTTCATAAGGATAACATAGTCCGCAGAATTTTTGAGCGCTGTGGAAAAACCGGGCTCAACCCCAAAGATAATAGTCTCTTTGCCATGTTCGTTTGCCTTGTTCAGCAGCGGCTTAAAATCCGCATCCCTGGTCACGATTGCAAGGGTGTCAATATTGGGGTTATGTACTAACTCCATGCCCTCTACTGCAAGGCGCACATCAACATCGCTGGAACAGATTATAGGCTCAAGCCCATGATTTTCGATAGCTTCCACAAGCTTGTCAGAGGCGTACTGGTTTAGGAAAACACGCCCGATCTTGATATTTCCATAGTCTTTGAGGACGTCCCTTATCTCCTCGAGATTTACATCAAATTCTTTTCTGAGAATATTCGGACCATCCACTAGAAGTCCTATTTTCCGCCTGCCAATTTCTTTTTTCGAGCGGAGGTATTTTGAGATGGAATCAATTCCGCTTTTTACAGGTTTCATCATCAATGTCCTCTGTGATTTTGCAGTTCACGGAACCTGCACTCATTATTTGTTTGCGCTATATGACTGCACATCGCCAGTTTTGGGGGAAAAGCTACATTTATAGCAGCCCTCCAATCCGCCGATGAGAGTTAATGGCTCAAATACTACTTTTGGGGTTCAAAGTTCCGAATCTCTAAGATTAATAATTCTAGTACCGCAATTTGCATAATTAGTTAATACTAATATCTGCTTTTCTGTAGTAAAACATTTGCATATTAAGGCAACCAAATTCTGAGTAAAACATTTGCATATTAAACAAACAAAGTTTGTGACTTTGTTCTTATGCAAATCAATAGGCTGATAAACTGGAGACTTTTCCTGCGAAAAAAACGGAAAGAAAGTTCCGTCAGGACAAAGCTCCGACTTATAAAAACATGATATATAATTTATAGAATTATAATTTATCGGAGAAAGGTCCCTTTTTTACTTCCCGGATGACATACGGAGATTCTTTGAGTTCAAAGAGATTTTCGGTCTTCCGTCCTTTTTTACGCCTTAAGTACTGGATTTCTCCGAGTTTCTCTAAAAAAGCCTCATAAACCTGCATAAACTGTTCAAATTCTGCGTCATTAAGCTCAATCAATCCTTCCCTACCTGCAAGCCAGTCATAGACCTTGAGAAGAACAATTTCCCTTAACCTTTTAAGGTTTTCATCCTCAGGCGGTTTTTCGAAGTATAAAGTTCTTTTCAACTCAGGAGACCAGGCTGCAAATAGCCTCCTGAAATTTAACACCTGGATAGGGATTTTCTCTCCAGGCTCGGGTCTTGGATAATAGTATGTATTTTCGGGAAGGTTATCCTCTCCCAGATTTACCACCTGCCGATGTATCTGGATCTTGCAGTATTTTCTTGAATCTTCTTAATACGAAGTCCCATATAAAGACCAACAAAAAGGCCGCTAAGGTGAGCTGTATGGGCTATCATATCTGATGAGCCAGCCATGAGGAAGTCAAAGAGAGCAAAAAGCACAAGAGCATGTTTTAACTTCATTGGGATAAAGTAGACATAGACGTGAACATCCGGCTCAAGCATTGTAAGAGCTGCAAAGACTCCGTAGATCGCTCCACTTGCACCAATCATTGGACCAGGTGAGATATTGAAAATTGGCCCACTTAAAAAGGTGTACCCTATTGCTGACAGAATCCCAGAGGTGAAAAAGATTGCCAGAAGCTGTCTGTTTCCAGCTCGGGTTTCGAGTGCAGTCCCGAAGAAGTACAGGACAAGCATATTGAATAAAAGATGCAATAAGCTGGTATGCAAAAACATGTATGTGACAAGTGTCCAGGGTCTTGTCACGAGATAATTAGGGTCAAATTGAAAAGCGCTAACATAGAAGTAGCCTACATACGGAATCATCTCCAGGAAGAATGAAAGTGTGCAGAGAATAATGATTACCATCGTTGGGCTTGCCAGAATAGAGTTTTTACCCTCCACACTTTCCACCTCCAGGAATATAAAATGCATTAAGTTCAAACATATTTCCAATTTCTCTCCCGATTAGTTAATATAAAAGTGAGTTAATATGAGGCAATAAGAGTACCTCAACAGCAACCCAGATAAAGTGATCTCAGCTCAAAATGGTTCAGTTATGTCATTTAAGATTCAGTAGTCTCATTTTAATTGATTTTACTCTTGAAGGGTGAGATAGTTGACTGAATACTGTAATATGTAATATGTTATTATTTGTGGAGTAAAATGTTAATTAGAACCGATTATGAACCAGAATTTACTAGCTTATAACCCAAGGGCTCTAAGAAGCCTGTGAATTTCGGATACACTGGTTTAGATGCTCATCTTAATTATAGAATTCTATTTTAAGAGATTTTACGTTTAACAGGCAGATTTTTCTTCACTTAAACCCTTCAATGAGATAAATCCAAAGCTTAAAGATGGATTAGAAACTTAATTTTTGAAGAAATATTATACTATTCCAGGAACAGACCTCTTCAGGAAAAGCGGACATATCTATGTAAGGTTTATTCAAGAGTGATCAAGTTAAGAACAGATCTCTTCATATAAGATCATTCAAGTAATAAATCATATTTAAATTGAGGTATACATTATTCAATTCGGAAAATATATTAATTAATATTTAAATGAAAAGATTATATTTATCCTTTTCTTGAAAAAACAAAAAATAGTCTACGGCGTTCACAGTGTAAAGCCGCATGGCACTGCTAAGCCTATAAATAATTTTCCATTTATTTATTGTTCGTAAAATTATAAAATTTGAAATATAATTTAAAATTATATTTTCTTCTAAACAATAAGTTTTGTCTAAGAATAAGACTACTATTCGGTAGCAAATATTCATATAATTTTTTGTTTCATAAGTGAATAAAAAGACTAATTAGTAAGAAATAATAACACTAAAAAAAGAAATTATCAGCATTCCATGGAATCGTAATAAAAAATCAGCATCCAGAGCCTCAATTCTAGTTTTTGTATAATAGGATAAAATAAGTTTTTAGAGTTTACTGATTTCGAATATTCCATTTTACCCTTCTCGAAATAGCATGCTACAAATTAGAAAATGTTATATAGATTTGGTACGTTAAGACATTTAATTAGTGTTTATTATCCATCGGTAGCGACCCTGTCTTAGGATTGAGGTCTCGATCGCTGGTAAAAACGGTTTTTTTTGAGAAAAAAGGGCGTAAAAAAGGTATTGAAGAGCGTTAAAGCCCTAAAAAACGACTTTACAAGGAAAATATTCCCTTAAAAACGGTTTATTTGAAAAAAACGTTGATAAAATGCTTAATTATTGAAAGAACTCGTTAAAAGCATTTTATCAGAGAAGTATTATTTAAACGATTGTAACATATAAAGGAGACGGCAGATACATAATATATAATCATGAAGAATAAGCCGAATAATATAAATTGCAATCGTCTTGGTGAAGTCGACTTTAAACAAATTTAGGAGGTAAAGCTCAAATGAGCAAACTAACTACCGGGAGTTTTTCTATAGAAGATCTGGAATCCGTTCAGATCACTATTAATAACATTGTAGGTGCAGCAAAGGAGGCCGCCGAAAAAGCAGAAGAAGAGCTTGGCCCAATGGGACCGACCCCCTTCCCCACAGCTGCTACAGTAAGGGACTGGAGTTTTACACTGTTTGACCGCTATGAGCCAGTGTATACCCCCATGTGCGACCAGTGCTGCTACTGTACATTTGGACCGTGTAACCTGGAAGGAAACAGGAGAGGTGCCTGTGGTCTGGACATGAAAGGCCAGGCTGCAAGAGAGTTCTTCCTGCGCTGTATTACAGGTTGTGCATGCCACAGTGCCCACGGACGCCACCTGCTCGATCACATTATTAGTATCTTTGGGGAGGACATGCCAATTAACATGGGTGCCTCAAATGTGATTGCCCCCAACATCCAGCTTATCACGGGCAGGCAGCCAAAGACCCTTGGAGACCTCAAACCAATAATGGAGTATGTAGAGGAAGAGCTGGGTCAGTTACTTGCAACTGTACACGCAGGACAGGAAGGAGCAGCAATCGACTACGATAACAAGGCAATGCTTGCTGGAATCCTGGACCACGTAGGAATGGAAGTTTCCGATATTGCTCAGGTTACTGCACTTGGCTTCCCGAAATCTGACCCTGAAGCTCCTCTTGTAGAAGTAGGTATGGGAACGCTTGATGCCTCAAAGCCAGTTATCATAGCTATTGGGCACAACGTTGCAGGTGTCACCTATATCATGGACTACATGGAAGACAACAACCTGACTGACAAGATGGAAATTGGAGGTCTCTGCTGTACCGCATTCGACATGACCAGGTACAAGAGAGAAGACAGGAAACCCCCATATGCAAAGATTGTCGGTACCATTTCAAAGGAACTCAAGGTTGTCCGCTCCGGAATACCTGATGTAATCGTTATTGATGAACAGTGTGTAAGAGCTGACCTTGTAGAAGAAGGAAAGAAACTTAAGATACCAGTTATCGCATCCAATGAGAAAGTCATGTATGGCTTGCCAGACAGGACAAATGACGATGTGGATGCAATCATTGAAGACATTAAGACTGGAAAGATACCGGGCTGTGTAATGCTGGACTATGAAAAGCTCGGAGAACTCGTACCGAGACTTGCCATGGAAATGGCTCCACTCCGCGAAGGAATCTCAGCAATCCCCTCTGACGAAGAAATGGCAAGCCTTGTCGCCAAGTGTGTAGCATGTGGAGAATGTGCACTCGCATGCCCAGAAGAATTGGACATCCCCGATGCTATCCAGGCTGCAAAGGAAGGAGACTTTACTGCTCTGGATTTCCTCCACGATCTCTGTGTAGGCTGCCGCAGGTGTGAACAGGTCTGTAACAAGGAGATACCGATCCTGAGTGTCATTGATAAGGCTGCTCAGAAGGCTATTGCCGAGGAGAAAGGTCTGGTAAGAGCAGGAAGAGGTCAGGTAAGTGACGCCGAGATTCGTGCAGAAGGTCTGAACCTGGTTATGGGTACCACCCCAGGTGTTATCGCAATTATCGGCTGTGCCAACTACCCTGCAGGCTCCAAGGATGTATACAGAATTGCAGAGGAATTCCTTAACAGGAACTATATCGTTGCAGTGTCCGGATGTTCCGCAATGGACATCGGTATGTACAAGGATGCTGACGGCAAGACTCTCTACGAGAGATTCCCAGGCAGATTCGAGAGAGGTAACATCCTCAACACCGGTTCCTGTGTCTCGAACTCTCACATCTCAGGTACATGCCACAAGGTCGCCGCAATCTTTGCAGGCAGAAACCTTTCAGGCAACCTCGCCGAGATCGCTGACTACACACTAAACCGTGTAGGTGCAGTAGGACTTGCATGGGGTGCTTACTCACAGAAGGCAGCAGCTATCGGTACAGGATGCAACATGTATGGTATTCCTGCAGTGCTCGGACCTCACAGTGGGAAGTACAGGAGAGCACTCATCGCCAAGACCTATGATGAGAACAAGTGGAAGGTTTACGACAGCAGAAACGGCTCTGAACTGGATATTCCGCCATCTCCAGAGTTCCTTATCACAACTGCAGAGACTTGGCAGGAAGCCTGTGTATTGTTGGCAAAGAACTGTATTCGCCCGTCCGACAACAACATGGGCAGGTCCATCAAGCTCACCCACTGGATAGAACTCAGCGAGAAGTATCTTGGTGTTTTGCCGGAAGACTGGTGGAAGTTCGTCAGGCACGAAGCTGACCTGCCTCTCTCCAGGCGTGAAGAGCTCCTGAAGAAGCTTGAAACCGAGCACGGATGGGAGATCGACTGGAAGAAGAAGAAGATCATTTCCGGCCCGAAGATTAAATTCGATGTCTCTTCGCAGCCAACTAACCTTAAGAGACTTTGCAAGGAGGCCTGAAGATGGTTGACACTACTAAGAACACCAAACTGTTCACCAGCTATGGTGTAAAGACTTCAAAGGCTATAACCACGGAAGTTGCCGCCAAGCTGATCTCAAAGGCAAAGAGACCACTTTTCGTGGTAGGCACTGGAGTTCTCGACCCTGAACTTCTTGACCGCGCAGTGAAGATTGCAAAAGCAAAGAACATCCCAATTGCAGCAACCGGATCCTCAATGCCAGGATTTGTGGATAAGGATGTCAATGCCAAGTACATCAATCTTCACCAGCTTGGCTTCTACCTGACCGACCCCGACTGGCCAGGGCTTGATGGCAACGGGAACTATGATACAATAATTCTCCTAGGCCACAAGAAGTATTACATCAACCAGGTACTATCAGCAGTTAAGAACTTCAGTGACGTAAAATCAATTTCAATAGACAGGAACTACATCCAGAACGCAACGATGTCCTTCGGAAACCTTAGCAAGGCAGATCATATTGCAGCACTGGATGAGGTAATTGACCTTTTATAAATTTATAGGAGGCGAAATTAATGTCAGAATTCCCATTTGAGATTTCCCCAATGTTTGAAGGAGAAAGAGTAAGAAAGGAAGGAATGTTCGTAGAACTAGGTGGCCCGAAGTCACTTGGTCTTGAGCTTGTCCGTGCAAAGCCTATGGATGAGATCGAAGATGGCAAGGTCACGATTGTCGGTCCCGACCTCAAGGATATGGAAGAGGGAAAGACCTACCCCTGGGCAATGATCTTCCACGTCGGCGGAGAACTTGTAGAGCCTGACCTTGAGTCTGTCATCGAAAGGCGTGTACACGACTTCATTAACTACTGCCAAGGCATTATGCACCTGAACCAGAGGTACGATGTCTGGATGAGAATTTCCAAGGACACAGCTGCAAAGATGGACTCATTCGAGCCTTTCGGAAAGGCTGTTATGATGCTTTTCAAGACAGAACTGCCTTTCATCGAGAAGATGCAGGTAACCTTCTATACTGACCAGGCTGAAGTCGAAAAACAGATGGCAGAAGCAATGGAGATTTTCAAGGCAAGAGATGCCAGGACGAAAGACCTGCATGACGAAGATGTGGATGTATTCTACGGATGTACACTCTGCCAGTCCTTTGCTCCAACAAACGTCTGTGTAGTTTCCCCTGACAGAGTTTCTCTCTGCGGTGCAATTAACTGGTTTGACGGCCGTGCAGCAGCAAAAGTGGACCCAGAAGGCCCACAGTTCGCAATTGAAAAGGGTGAACTCCTCGATGCCAAGACCGGTGAATACTCAGGAGTAAACGAAGTCGCCAAGAAGCTTTCAAGCGGCGAGTTTGACAAGATTAAACTCCACTCATTCTTCGATGCTCCTCACACATCCTGCGGATGTTTCGAGGTAGTCGGCTTCTATATCCCTGAAGTAGACGGTATAGGCTGGGTTAACAGAGAATACCAGGGAATGGCTCCAAACGGTCTTGGTTTCTCAACAATGGCTGGTCAGACAGGTGGCGGAAAGCAGATCGTAGGATTCCTGGGTATTGGTATCAACTACTTCTACTCCCCCAAGTTCATCCAGGCTGATGGAGGATGGAACAGAGTTGTATGGCTACCTTCAATGCTCAAGGAAAAGATCGATGAAGCCATTCCTGATGACATGAAGGATAAGATTGCAACAGAAAAGGATGTAACGGACATTGAGTCCCTGAAAACTTTCCTAAAGGAGAAGAACCACCCGGTTGTAGCAAACTGGGCAGCTGAAGCAGAAGAGGAAGAAGAAGAGGAAGAGGAAGAAGAGGAAGTAGCTGCTGAAGCAGCTCCAATGATGATGCCAGCAGCAGGCTTCCAGATGCCAGCAATGCCAGCAATGCCGATGATGTCCGGAGGAGCCGGTGGAATTAAACTGACCTTCAAGAACGCAAAGATTACGATCGACAGGATGATCATCAGCGAAAAGAAGGAAAAGAAATAATTGAGTGACAACAGGCACAGGCAATAGCCTGAAACAGAAAAACAATATAAACGGGGTATTCTGTGACGAGAGTAATTGCAATAACGGGAAAAGGTGGGACTGGTAAAACAGCAGTAGCGGCTCTTCTGATCCGCTACCTTTCCAAAAAAGGGAAGTTTCTGCTGGCAGTAGATGCAGATGCAGATACAAACCTGCCTGAAACCCTTGGATGTGAGGATGTAAAAACTGTCGGGGAGGTAAAAGAGTATTTACAGGCTGAAATTACAAAACCAAAGCCTGACAATCCCGATATGAATAAGGAATCGATACTTAAGAGCAAGGTCTATGAGATCATTGAAGAAATGCCTGGTTATGATCTCCTGGTTATGGGTAGGCCAGAAGGCTCAGGGTGTTACTGCTATGTAAACAATCTGCTAAGAGGCATAATGGATAAACTGATCACAAACTATGATGTGGTTATCATTGATGCGGAAGCAGGACTTGAGCACTTCAGCCGAAAAATTATCAGGGATATCGATGATCTCATCGTCGTAACTGACGCCTCAAGAAGAGGGTTCAGGACTGCGGAAAGAATTCGTGAGCTTGTAGAAGAACTGGACTCAAATATTGGAAGAATTCACGTTATTGCAAACAAGGTTACAGATGCTAACCGAGAAGAGCTAATCAAACTGGCAGAGGATCTGAAACTTAATATGATAGGTATGATCCCGCTCGACCCTAAAATCGAGGAAATGGATATAAAGGGCATACCTCTCTTTAAGATACCGGATGATTCAATTGCTGCAGTCGAAATTGAAAGTATAGTAAAAAAACTGGGATTCTAATCCCAGTTTTCTTTTGGATCTTTATCCTTTCTTTTGGATCTTTAGACTGCAAAAATCATACCGGAAAAAAAGTAGGATTCTTTGCCTGTTTAAAGCCTGAGAAATATCAAATCCATAATAACGGAGCAGGTGCCATTTCCATCGCAAACCCTGCTATATAGGGAATTTATGTCACGATCCCTGCAGGGAAATGTAAGGAAATAACTCCTGTGTTACATTCTTTATTATACAGTCACTCGCAAAAACGGAAAACTTAGGGAAACGGTGAGGTTTACATGGCAAAGAAAATGAAGTTATCCGAAATTACAAACATGTTCGCGGGCATGAATGTAGAAGCCCTCGAAGGTGTAACTATAGAAGGGGACATTGAGATTGATCTCGGTGGACTAGGCGGCTTTGACCCAATGCTTGCTGCTGCCCTCGGGCAGGAGAGTGCAGTACTTGCACAGCATTTCGCAAGAATTGCAGGAATGTTTGGATACCCTGTTAGTGTCGGTGCCCCAGCAGCTGCTCCTGCTGCAGTTTCCCCTGCTCTGGCAGCTCCCAAACTTAAGGATCTCATTCCAGCCAAGTTTGAATTCTCAAACATAGAGGAATGGACAACCCAGGTCGAGGAAGTCCCAATAGGCAACACCTCTGCAGACGGCGGAAGCCGTGGAAAGAGAATTTTACTCGGTGGTGAGAAAGCCCTTCCATTCTTCCCTGATGCTCCAATGCCAAACAGGAACCAGGTCACAATTGACGTTTTCGACATGAGGCTTGGGCTTGCAAAGGCTGTGAAGGAAAACTATGACGATGTTATGGATAATCCTGGAGAATGGGCAAAGAAGAACGTTGAGAAATTCAACGCTGACATGATTACTATTCACCTGATTTCAACCGACCCGCTCATCAAGGACACATCCCCCAAAGATGCAGCTAAGACAGTCGAAGAGGTTCTGCAGGCTGTTGATGTGCCAATAGCAATTGGTGGATCAGGAAACCCACAGAAAGACCCACTGGTTCTTGCAAAAGCAGCAGAAGTCGCTGAAGGAGAGCGCTGCCTCCTTGCATCTGCAAGCCTGAACCTGGACTACGCTGCAATCGCAGAGGCTGCATTAAAATACGATCACGATGTCCTTTCCTGGACTCAGCTGGACATGAACGCCCAGAAGGAACTGAACAGGAAACTTATGAAGCAGTGCAACGTGCCAAGAGACAGAATTATAATGGACCCAACCACTGCAGCCCTCGGTTATGGTCTGGACTATGCTTACACCAACATGGAGCGTATCCGCCTTGCAGCCCTCATGGGTGACGATGAACTGACCTTCCCGATGTCATCAGGTACTACAAACGCATGGGGTGCACGTGAATCCTGGATGGTTAGCTCACCATTGAAGGAAGATTCTGACTGGGGACCCAGAGAATACAGAGGTCCAATCTGGGAAATCATTACAGGTCTGTCCCTTGCAATTGCAGGAAACGACCTCTTCATGATGATGCACCCAACCTCAGTTGCTGTCCTGAAACACATGACTCAGACACTCTTTGGCTCAATTGAGGCAGAGCCCGTTGATATCGCTAACTGGATTGGAGCGGAGGTGTAAAACATGAAAATAAACAGCCCATTAGAAGCTTACAAGTACCTCCCGCAGACCAACTGTGGAGAATGTGGTGAAGCAACCTGTATGGCTTTTGCTTCCAAACTGATCGACAGATCCGGCAAGCCAACACAGTGCCCGCCTCTCGTTAAAGAGAAGAAGTTTGCCAAGAAGCTTGCAGAGCTTGAGAGGCTCCTCGCCCCTGAAATTCGCGAAATTACAATCGGTGTCGGCGACAGAGCGGTCAAGATTGGTGGCGACGATGTGCTTTACCGTCACAAACTGACCTTCTTCAACAAGACGAAGATGTTCTACGATGTGACGGACACGATGGATGAGGCTGCACTTCTCGAGAGGACAAAGAAGGTCGCTGACTTCAGGAAGTTTTATGTCGGGCGAAACCTGCTGCTTGACGGTGTAGCAATCAGGTCAGTATCCAATGATCCTGAAAAGTTTGCAGCAGCTGTCAAGAAGGTTTCAGAAGTAGGCATACCCATGATCCTCTGTTCCTTCAACCCTGCAGTTCTTAAAGCTGGACTTGAGGTAGCAAAGGATAAGAATCCACTGATTTACGCTGCAAACAAGGACAACTGGAAGGAAGTAGGGGAACTTGCCCTTGAGTACAATGTGCCTGTGGTAGTTTCAGCTTTCAATGATCTTGATGGTCTCAAGACTCTTGCAAAGACCTTTGCAGAAGCAGGCATTAAAGATATTGTCCTTGACCCAGGAACCTATCCAAGCGGTCAGGGTCTGAAAGACAGCTTTACCAACTTCCTGAAGATAAGAAGAGCAGGCATTATGGGAGACACCGAGATCGCATACCCGATCATGGCTCTGCCGATTACCGCCTGGATGGCCGGGATTTCTGACCCAGTCAGTGCCGCATACTGGGAAACCGCGATGGCTGCCATCTTCACTATCAGGTACGGCGACATTATGATTCTCCACAGCCTGGAGCCATATGCCACCCTGCCTGAAGTGCACCTTGCTGAGACAATCTACACAGACCCAAGGACTCCTGTAGCTGTTGACTCAAAGATGTACAAGGTAGGAGAGCCGGACGAGAACTCCCCTGTGCTCTTTACAACAAACTTTGCTCTTACTTACTACACAGTCGAGAGCGACCTGTCCTCAAACGGCATCACCTGCTGGCTGCTTGCAGTTGACACCGATGGTATTGGTGTAGAAGCAGCCGCTGCCGGCGGTCAGCTGACTGCTGACAAAGTAAAGGATGCCTTTGAAAAGTCAGGCTTTGACCTCAAGAAAGATGTTACCCACAACACTGTAATTATTCCGGGTCTTGCTGCCCGTCTCCAGGGTGACCTTGAGGACAAACTCGGTGCAAGAGTCCTGGTCGGTCCAATGGACTCAGGAAGACTCCCAGGCTGGTTTGAGAAGAACTGGCCTCCAAAACAGTAAATTCGAACGTGAATATGAAAATATAGATCCGTGTCAAAAGACACGGAATTTTCTTCTTTTTTTATTAAAGGTTAAGTACTTCTCTTTTGAGTTAGCTTCTCTTTTGGGTTAGCTATAGCTTTTTGGTAAATCCAGCTTTAAGAGTCTCAACTCTATTGCTCAAATTAGTAAAAAGTGACTGTTTTTTTTTCTGCTCAAATAGAATATCTCTGATAATGCCGAGAGAATATAGAATGTAATGCCCCAACGGGTATTAAAATACAAAATCGAGAACATGAAACTTTGAAGTTGTGTAAGCTGATATTTGATTTCAGATATTAGGTAACCGTGTAAAAGAGACTGCTAATAAAACAAGAGTAGCAAAGAAAACAGGATATGATCGGCAGAAAGAATGGAATCAGGGTAGTTATGCTGCCCTATTTCCGGATTTTAAAGGTGGAGAAAGCATAAACTTACAGATTTGAAAAGGCTTGTGAGACTCAGGTGATATGGGAAATTGAGGAAAATATTTATATAAGAAAAAATACCTATTTAATAGAGATTCAAACTATATATTTTTTAAAATTTGTCTATAACTGATTCATTTTAATATTGCTATATATTTTGCTGGTTTTGCTTCCGGGAATTAGGGAAGCCTGAATATTCAAAAGTAAAAGTCGCAAATCCAGCTATTTTTAAATAGAATGAGCAGGCTTAACAGGTGAATTGCTCAGATTATATTGCAGAGATTTTCTTCCTGAGGATCTCGAAAAATAAGTATTTTAGATTATTTATCAAGAAGCCCATTAATACTTAAGAAAGGATCACTATTTCAAGAAGCATATAAGTAAATTTCAGAAAGATTATAAATAATTTCAAGAAGATTATAAATAATTTCAAGAAGATTATAAGTAAGGATTTAAGATGAATTTCATCACATGCCCCAGATGCGGCAGAGAATGTTACAGGCTGTTTGACTCAGTTTGCAGGGACTGTTTTTTTGAGACTTTCAAACTGATTGAATTGCCTCATGTACTCCATGCAAGGATATGTCCAGCTTGTGGAGCGCACCTTCATAGAAGCCGTTGGGAAAATATCGGTAGCATTGAAGATGTGGTTCTGAAGGCTGTAGAAAATGCCCTTTTCATCCACAATGAAGCCGGAGACGTGGAGATCTACATGGAGCCCAGAGAAATTACACCCTATATTTACCGGGTGAGAGCCGAAGTCGATGCCTTAGTCCGGGAAGAGCCTGTGCATGCCGAAGCTGAGACCGAGGTAAGGATTCAGCGAACAGCCTGTGATATGTGCAGCAGGGAATCCGGAAGATACTTTGAAGCCATTATCCAGATCAGAGCGGCAGGCAGGTTTCCTACTGAAGGAGAGAAAAGCCGCTGCATGGCTATAGCCAGGGAAGCCATGGAGAGCATGAAAAAAAAGGGTGACCGTCTGGCGTTCATAAGTGAGACTCTGGAGCAAAAAGAGGGACTTGACCTGTATATGGGTTCCATGAATGCCAGCAGGCAGGTCTGCAGGCTAATCACCTCCGAACTTGGGGGCAGCTTCTCCGAATCTCCTACCCTTGTGGGAATGAAAGATGGAAGAAATCTTTACAGAATTACTTTCTCAATGCGGCTTCCCGAATTCAGACCAGGAGATGTAATCAGGTTCAGAGGAAAAATTATCCAGATCAAAAGCTCAGGAAAAAAAGTTAACGGGATTTCCCTTGAGAATGGCTCCCGATTTATCTCAACCCCTGAAGAATTGAAAGGAGCAGAGAAAATCGGTAACATTAAGGACGCGGTTTTAACAGTGCTTGTTTCAATCGAGGACAGCGCCATTCTTGTGCTTGATCCTGAAACATATGAGACCGTTGCCATAAAGAAGCCGATGTCTCTCAATGCCGAAGCAGGGAGCGAGATCCCTGTCCTGAAAACCTCATATGGGATCTTTGCACTGACACAATCCGAGATTCCGCAGGCAAAATAAAAGGTTCGGAAAGAGGAAATATGCAGAATATCCTTGTGATCGGATTTAGCACCAGGAACGTTGTATGCTCCGCAAGGCGGGCTGGATATACGGTCTGCTCTATAGATGCTTTCCGTGATCTTGACCTGCAGGAATGTGCATATAAATCTGCACTTCTGGAGTACAGAACCGTAGAAGAACTGCACCAGCTCGACACTTCCCGGATAAAAGCCCAGATGTCTGAATTCGGGATTGAATTTGATGCCATTGTTCCGGGTTCAGGACTGGAGATGCTTGGCCATAAGGATATTCCATGCCCTGTACTTGCCAGCAGCCCGGATGCCATGCAGAAGGCTTCAGACAAACTGTATCTTTCAAAAAGGCTTGAAGCCCTCGGAATCCCTCACCCGCGCTGCTATTCTCCAGAGGAACTGGATACAATAGAATATCCGGTCATGATCAAGCCCGTTTCAGGCGGAGGAGGAATCTTCAACCGGGTTGCTCAAAACAAACAGGAGCTTTTAAGTAGTCTCGGAGAATTACACAAACATAATTCCGAGCTTACTGAAAAAACGGTTATTATTCAGGAATTTTTGGAAGGGATACCTTCAAGTGTTTCCTTGCTCTCTACAAAGAACGAGGCTCTTTCGGTAGCTGTGAACGAACAGTTAATAGGAGTACCCTGGCTTTCGAGGCTGCCTTTTGCTTATTGTGGAAACATAACACCATTCAAGACCGATCAGGCTGAGGAAATGGAAGCCCTTGCTGAAGAATTGGTGCTTGAATTCAGGCTCCTTGGCTCAAACGGTGTGGACTTCCTGGTTTCGAAAAATGGACCCTCAGTACTTGAGATAAACCCGAGGTTTCAGGGAAGTCTTGACACTGTCGAGAAAGCAATGAATATTAACATTTTTGAGGCTCATGTCGGCTGCTTCAGAGGAGATCTTCCTGAGAAACCCAAAGCTAAAGGTTTTGCTGCAAGAGGAGTAATTTATTCAGATCGAGAGCTTTTTATAGACGAAAAGCTCATGCACCTCATTCTGAGGGAAAAAGGCGCTGACATTCCATGCCAAGGAACCGTTGTAGAGCCTGATGGACCTCTTACTTCCCTGTTCGCGTGCACCTCTACCAGAGAAGAAGCAGTCCTGTCGCTTAAAAGAGGGACAGATAGAATAAAGGCTTTTATCAAAAACCAGACGGAAGGAAAAGTACCTGGATTTACTAAGCACGTTGTAAGTCAGGCTTAAAGGAATTCAATTTTTTCAGGCTAAGGAAAGTCTCCGGAATAAAAAGGGTAATGTAAACTTTAATACTGGTATATCCAATTCATATTGGCACTCACGAGGTGAATATATTGGTCGATCTAAATGACAAGGTAATTAGAGGATATCTCATAAGCCTTGTAGGGGAAGAAGGGCTGCAGATGATAGAAAAAATGCCCGAAGGAGAGGTTACAGATGAAGAAATAGCGGAAAAGACCGGAATTCTGCTGAACACCGTGAGGAGAACGCTCTTCATACTACATGAGAATAAATTTGCAATCTGCCGCAGGGAGAGAGATTCAAACAGCGGATGGTTAACATACCTCTGGCACCTGGACTTTTCTGATATAGAGCACCAGCTTATGAAGGAGAAGAAAAAATTGCTCCGAAACCTGAAAACTCGCCTTGAATTCGAAGAAAATAATGTTTTCTATACGTGCCCTCAGGGCTGTGTTCGCCTCCTCTTTGACGAAGCTACGGAAACCGAATTTCTCTGCCCTATGTGTGGAGAAGACCTGGTTTTCTACGACAATTCACACTTTATAAAGGTCCTGAAGAAACGCGTAGATGCCCTTAGTTCAGTATGAGTGATTATATTGATTACGCGAGACGAAGCAATACAACTACTTGAAGAAAATGGATGTGCTCCTAACGTTATCGAGCACTGTAAGGAAGTTGCGTCGCTTGCAGTCGAGATGGCAAATAAGGCAATAGCAGCAGGACATAAAGTAAACCTGGAAATGGTAGAAATTGGGGCTCTATTGCATGACTTTGGAAGATGTAAAACTCATAAAATCGATCATGCGGCAGAAGGGTACAGGCTAGCCAAGAACATAGGAATAGATTCTGAGATTTCCGAAATAATAAAAAGACATATAGGAGCAGGAATCTCAAAAGAAGAGGCAAGAAAATTAGGGCTTCCTGAAGATGACTATTTCCCGCGAAGCCTGGAAGAAAAAATCGTTGCCCATGCCGATAACCTTGTTAAGGGAACGCGCAGAATAACCACAACTGAGCGGATTGCGCTCATGCGCAAGCAAGAAGTACCTGAAATTGTAATTCAAAGGGTAAATAAACTTGCTGAAGAGGTAGAAGGACTTTTCAGCTAAGTTTAGGATTTTTCAGGGGATCTGGAGATCTGAACATCCCGTAACGAAAAAAGAAAAGAAATTATTTTGCCAAATCTTCCTCCGAATTTAAATTTAGACGCATTCAATAAAAAAGAGGAGGAAAACTTATATATAACGATATTAATAATGAGATAATGAAGTGCTAAATCCTGCGATTTAAGTTAAAAAATACTCACCTCACTAAAGCATTTTTTTTAGCCACATTTTCTCATTTTTAACTTATTATGAGGGTATGTTTATGGATAATGACAAATATTTAAAGGGCACAACTACCGTAGGAGTAGTTTGCACCGATGGTATCGTGCTCGCAAGCGAACAGAGAGCCACAATGGGGAATTTCATCGCAAGTAAAACTGCAAAAAAGGTTTACCAGGTAGATGACCGTGTAGCAATGACCATTGCAGGTTCGGTAGGGGATGCCCAGCAACTTGTCCGGCTCGTAAATGTAGAATCACAGCTCTACAAGATGCGCAGGAATGAATCAATGACAATAAAGGGTATTGCAACCTTAATGTCAAACTTCTTAAACGCCAACCGCTACTATCCCATGATGGTTCAACTCCTTATAGGAGGGGTTGACAAGAATGGACCCAGTATCTATTCTCTGGACGCTCTTGGAGGGAGCATAGAAGAAACAAGGATCTCAGCTACAGGTTCCGGTTCTCCCATGGCATATGGAGTACTTGAAGACCAGTATAGGGAGGACATGACTGTAAAAGAGGGCCTTGAGCTTGCTATTCGGGCAATCCACAATGCAACTAAAAGGGACTCAGCGTCCGGAGAAAATGTCGATGTAGTGGTCATTACTAAAGAAGCGTTCAGGAGGCTGGACCCCGAGGAAGTAAAAGCCATAAGAGCTAAATTAACCTAATAACTTAAATTGTTGGTTTTTTTATTTTGACACTAAACTAACATCTTTTTCAAACTATTATTTTTTCAACACCTACATATTTTTTCATTTTTTGACAAAAAGGAAGATTCTTGATGCCTATTGAAGACGTGTTATTAGAACTCAAACAGAAAATTGAGAAAAATCTACCTGAAGGAGTTACAATTACCGACGTGGAATTTGAGGGACCTCAGCTTGTATTATATACTGAGGAGCCCCGCAAATTCGCAGACGATGGGAACATAATTCGTAACCTGGCAAAAGAGCTCAGGACACGGATTGCCATGCGTCCCGATCCCAGGGTACTTGCTACTCCTGAGGACTCTATTTCTATAATCGAAGAAGTTGTCCCAAAAGAATCCGTAATCACAAGCTACTATTTTGATCCTGACTCTGGAGAAGTAATCATTGAAGCTGAGAAGCCGGGCCTTGTGATAGGTAAACATGGAGCCACTCTCCGTGAGATCACAAAGCAAATCGGCTGGATTCCGAAGGTTGCGCGGACTCCCCCTATCAAATCCCGTACCGTTAAAAATATAAGGGAGTTTATGAGGAACAACCTGAAGGAAAGAAAAGAAATTCTAAGAGCAGTGGGGAGAAAAATCCATAAAGAATGTACTTCAAAAGACCAGTGGATAAGGATTACATCGCTTGGGGGGTGCAAAGAAGTAGGGAGGAGCTGTTTCCTGTTATCGACTCCTGAGTCCAGAGTCTTGATCGATTGTGGTGTCAATGTAGGTTCGGACGAAAACATGACTCCTTACCTGTATGTTCCTGAAGTTTTTCCCTTAAATCAGATCGATGCGGTGGTAGTTACACATGCTCACCTGGATCATCAGGGGCTTGTTCCCTTGCTTTTCAAGTACGGATATGATGGACCTGTGTACTGTACACCGCCTACAAGGGATCTGATGGTTCTGCTCCAGCTCGACTACATTGATGTGGCAGCAAAAGAAGGGAAGAAGATTCCCTACGAATCAGGCATGGTAGCAAAGACCCTCAAACACACAATTCCCCTGGATTATGAGGAAGTAACAGATATCGCTCCAGATATCAAACTGACTTTCCATAATGCAGGTCACATTCTGGGATCGGCAATTTCTCATTTCCATATAGGCGACGGGCTCCATAACGTGGTCTTTACTGGAGACTACAAATATGAGAAAACACGGCTTTTTGATCCTGCTGTCAATAAGTTCCCAAGAGTTGAAACTGTCGTCAGTGAAGCTACTTATGGGAACGCAAATGCTTTCCAGCCCTCACTTAAAGACGCTGAAAGACACCTCCAGATGGTAGTTAAAAATACCGTGGAAAGAGGAGGAATTTGCCTCATTCCGGCTTTTGCAGTCGGTCGAAGCCAGGAAGTCATGATAGTGCTTGAGGAGTCTATAAGGAAAGGGCTGATTCCCGATATTCCGGTCTATCTGGACGGAATGATATGGGAAGCAACCGCAATTCATGCTACACATCCCGAGTACTTGAACAATGACCTGAGGAAACTAATCTTCCAGAAAGGTCAGAATCCATTCCTGGCTGAGTGCTTCAGGCCTGTTGACTCTCACGAAGCGCGCCAGAAGATAATTGAGAATCCGCACCCCTGTGTTATTCTCGCGACATCAGGTATGATGAACGGAGGACCAGTTATGGACTATTTCAAAGCCTTTGCCGAAGACTCACGCAACTCTCTGGTGTTCGTAGGGTATCAGGCGGATGGGACAATAGGACGCAGGATCCAGAAAGGCTGGAAAGAAATCCCTATGGCAGGGAAAAACGGCAGCACTGAGATCATTAAGCTGAACATGGAAGTTCATGTAGTCGACGGTTTCTCAGGTCACTCCGATAGGAGACAGCTTATGGAATATATCAAGAAGATGCAGCCCCGTCCGGAAAGGGTCTTTACCGAGCATGGAGATGAGAAAGCCTGTGTTGACCTGGCAAGCTCAATTTACAAGAAACTGAAAATTGAGACCCGAGCTCTTACAAATCTTGAAACTGTAAGGTTGCTGTAACTCCTTGCAGTAACGTTGCTGTGACCCCTGAGGTCACAGCTCTTTTTTTGAAGAAAAAATAAATATTTTTATTGCCTGAACCCATTAGCAGGCTCAAGACTTAGAAGATGTTGCATTAACTGTCTATGATCTTCTACTACTAAGTCTGCCTTATCAAGGTGTGAAGGCTCCACATATGTGGGAACTCCTATGCAGTAAATTCTAGCATTTTTCGCAGCTTCTACACCCAGGATGGCGTTTTCTATTACCACACATTCCTCCCGCCGTACATTCAGAAGCTCGACAGCCTTAAGAAAGGGATCGGGATGGGGTTTTGAGTTTATAATGTCGTCTCCCGTAACTACAATATCAAATATCCCGGGGAAAAGCCTGTTAATTATACTATGGACAATAACATGATCAGAGCCAGATACTACAGAAAGCAGGAAGCGCTTTTTAAGCACTTCAAGGCATTCTTTCATTCCCTCGAAAGCTTTTGGCTCAAAGACTCGTTTGAATTCCTGCCTGTAAATTGAGGTAATAGCCTCGAAATCAAATGCTTCGGGTTCTTTCCTGGCTTTTCGGATAAGCAGAGGAAGACCGTTTCTGGGATTTGAACCTTCGATTGCAAAAATATCGCTATCCTGAATTTCCATACCCATTTCAAAGAAAGCCTTTTTCCAGGCTGCGGCATGGAAGGGCATAGAATCCACAAGAACGCCATCCATATCGAAAATCAATGCTTTTAACATTGTTCTGACTCCAGATTAAAAACTGAATAACTTTGAATTCAAGTTCATAATTCAAGATAACTAAATTCGTGGAGACTAAGTTAACTGGAATTCACGGGAATGTAACTCAAATCCCGGCAATTAAGGTAAAAATAGCTTTGAAGCCTTAAAGCTTTCTCGGAAACCCGGGTAGAATTATAGCTTAGTTCTGTTTTCTTAGTTCTGTTTTCTTAGTTCTGTTTTTTAGTTCTGTTTTTTTAGTTCTGATTATATAGACTCGTTGTAACTCTCATTAATTTAGCGTAATTTTTATAAATAATACATTTTCAGAATTTTAGCGTGATATTTGTTACATATTTGACTTCAAGGCAAACGTACTGGGTAAATTAATTTGAATGAATTCAGACAAATGAAATTAGAAAGTCACACTGCTATTTATTGCATTCAAATTATAATGTAGAGACATTCATATTAATTTAAAAGAACATTAATCCAAAAATCGAGCAAGAGCCCCGAAATCTCGGGATAATACCGAAACAGTTTTTAAGAGGAGAATTCTACTTAAAAGTAATAAATATAAACAGTTTCATTAAATTGTAAGAATCCAGATCGAAAGTTTTATCAAAAACAAATCACAGGATTGCAGTCTTAGTGCCTGAAGTAAAATGTGGCATCAAAAGAATAAAGATAAGAGCTAAAAAATTGCCCTGACTTGGATAATCAGGAGAGCTTTGCTGCAGGAAATAAAACTTTCGATAAAAAATTAAGTTGATATATATAAACATTTTGGCGGTCCCCCACCCTTCATCTTTAAAAATTAAATTATAAAGAAGTAAAAGAGTGAATATATGAGATTTATGGGTGATATATTTAAACTTGATAAACAATTTAAGATTGATGTTTAAATATGTCCGAAATATTTAAATTCACTAGAGTGTCAACTTATTAAAGATAACGTATAAAAAATCTTTAGTAGGTTTTAAAGGTTATCTCATAACTCCACTCAGAGCATTGAAAGGTATGTGACCCCTGGTGTAAAGGGTGGGAAGTCAAATGTAACCATTGGATACAAATCCAGTCGAGGGGATAGAATTGCAATCTATAGTACAGGAAGCAATGAAATTCAGCGAAAAAGAGAAGGAATATCGGAAGAATGTATCTTCTGATGATGACTTCGAAGAATTCGGGCAACCAAGAATCATGATTGTAGGATGTGGAGGTGCCGGGAATAACACAGTAAACCGTCTCTATAACATAGGAATAGAAGGCGCAGAAACAGTCTGTATCAATACCGATAAGCAGCACCTTGATAATGTAAGAGCTGACAAGAAAATCCTCGTTGGGAAAACCCTTACACGAGGACTGGGAGCAGGCGGTTACCCTGAGACAGGAAAAAAAGCTGCGGAGCTTGCGAGGGGCACCCTTGAAGAAGTTTTAAAGGACGTTGACCTTGTATTCATCACCGCAGGTTTAGGCGGAGGTACCGGGACAGGAGTCGCCCCTGTAGTTGCCGAAGTTGCAAAGGAACAGGGAGCAATCGTTGTAGGAATGGTATCCAGTCCTTTCAGAGTTGAGAGAGCCCGGATTTACAAAGCCGAAGAAGGTCTTGAGGAACTCCGCAGGGCAGCTGACACCGTAATTGTTCTGGACAATAACAGGCTACTCAATTACGTACCAAACCTTCCTATAGACCAGGCTTTTTCCGTAATGGATCAGCTGATTGCCGAGACCGTAAAGGGAATTACAGAGACAATCACAGTACCCTCCCTGATAAACCTTGACTACGCCGATATCAGAACTATAATGAGCTGTGGCGGCGTTGCAGTTATGCTTGTAGGAGAGTCAAAAAGCCAAGATAAAAGCACTGAGGTAGTGCGGACTGCTTTAAACCACCCCCTGCTTGATGTTGACTACAAGGGCGCAACCGGAAGCCTTGTCCATGTAACTGGCGGACCTGACCTGAGCCTAAAGGAAGCTGAGGAAATCGCATCCATGCTTACCTACGAACTCTCCCCAAGCGCCAATGTCATCTGGGGCGCAAGGGTCAGGGAGGACTATGAAGGTAAGGTAAGGGTAATGGCTATCATGACAGGGGTTCAGTCAGCCCAGATCCTGGGTCCTCAGGCGGGAGCCGGAATCCTTGAAACTAGAAGCGAAGCCGACATCATGCAAGAAAGAAGGTTCGGAAAACTGACGCCTGGAGACCGGTTAAGGAACGGCACAGGAGTTCTTAGAAAAAAGCATGATGAGTCCATCATTGATTTTATAAATTAAGTCAGGCTCAAATAAAAGCCCGGGTTCTCAAAACTGAAAAGTTCGGGCTTTTCATTCCCTGATAATTTTTAACCCACGCGTTTCAAACAGATACTCTTTTTTATTAGCGCTTCTATCTAAAAGCATGAAAGTTTTGATTGCAACTGGGCGGCTTGCGGAAAATACCGTCAGAAAAGCAGTCGGCGAAAAAGCTGACGTTCTGGTCGCTGATATTGATATTGCCGCCTTTATCACCCCTAAAAAACTGATTAAAGCCTTTCAGGAAGCTGGCCTTTCTAAAGATTATGACCTTATCTTGCTTCCAGGGCTTGTAGCAGGAGATTTTTCAAAAGCTTCTGAGGAACTGGGGTGTAAAATCAGGCTTGGGCCAAAGCATGCCTATGACCTTGGATTTGTACTCCAGTTTGTCGGAGAAATCGAGTTTTCCGAAAAAGTCCCTGCCTGTGAACTCCTTGCTGATGTCCGAAAGGAGATGGCTCTTGAGTTAATAAAGAAAAACGAAGAAGAAGCCCTCTCGCCCCTTACACTTAGAGGTGTAAAAATCGGGGGGAAGGCTCGCATGAAGGTGATGGGAGAGATTGTAGGAGCTATGGAGATGGATGCTCCGGAGCTTCAGGCAAAAATCGAAGCTTTTATCGCCCGGGGAGCAGACATAATCGATCTTGGGGCTACACTTAATACCTCTCCAATGCAGGCTAAAAGAGCTGTGTCCATTGCAAAATCCTTTACAGAAGCTCCAATAAGCATAGATACCCTTGACCCTGAACTGATAAAAGAAGGAGTAGAAGCAGGAGCAGACCTTGTCCTTAGCCTCAACAGTACGAATCTTGAGACAGCCGGACCCATCGTTGCCAGGGCAGGGATTGCAGCTGTTATAATCCTGGATGAAGATAGGAGCCTTGAGAGCCTCATCAAGAATGTGGAAACTGCCCGCAGGCTTGGAATCGAGAAAATTATAGCCGATCCTGTTCTTGATCCTGTAGGTCATAACATAACCGAATCAATTGTACGCTATTATAAATTTCACCGGATGTATCCTGAGATTCCCGTGTTTCTTGGAGTCGGCAATGTCACTGAACTTATGGATGTGGATACAATAGGAGTCAATGCCACGCTCTGTGGTATAGGAGCAGAAGTCGGAGCAAGCATTCTTTTCACCCCGGAGTTCAGCGATAAAGCACAGGGCTCTATAAGGGAATTGAAAAGGGCATCGGAGATGATGATGCTTTCCAGCATAAGGGAAAGTTCTCCAAAAGACCTGGGAATTGACCTCCTCTGCATTAAAGAGAAACGCCGACGGCCTGATTTTCCGCTTCCTGAAAATGCGATCCGGGCTAGGCTTTCAAAAGGCTGGCGTATAGACCCTGCAGGCCCTATACGCATCCGTATAGTACCAGATAGCATAAGCGGAAGAGGCGGATTAATTGTAGCCGAACACGAGAAAGCTTCAATAGTGGGAAAAAGCGCCAGGGAAGTTATGGACACCCTGCTTGAACTTGAACTGGTCTCCCGCCTGGATCATGCCGCATATATTGGAAGGGAACTGGAAAAAGCCGAACTTGCCCTGCAGTTTAATAGAAGTTATGCACAGGATGATGTGTTCTGAGCTAAGAAATGTAGGAAAAATAGGGACGTGAAAAAATGAGACTCGAGAATGATGATAAGCAGGCAATCTTTGAGATAGTGGCAGCCCGATATTTCACAACGCAAAACTGGAAATGGGTAAACCTGAGGAAAGATATTAACAAAATCCTCAAAGCTTACGATGAGCTGAACGAGCAGTATGCTTCCTACTCTTACGTGAGCAGGGACTGGTATGTGGAAAACATGGGCTCCAAGAATATTCACATGTGCAATTCCTGGGAAGAACTCAAAAATCTGGTTACCTTCCTGAATACATATGGAACTGCCTTTAATTTCCTTGTCAACACAGGAAACAGGAAATCTTTCTGTATCGTAAGCGACTCGAGGGAGTTAACCGAAGCTCAGGCAAGTGCGATTAAAGAAGTTCAGAGACTCGGATACAATACTTTTATTTTCCTCGCCACAGTCCCGGATGAAATTGAGTTCCAGCTACTGCAGGTAAGGGGAGTTAACTGAACCCTCCTGACCTGTTCAAGCTTTAGCTTTTTTATTTCTATTAATTTCACTATTCCTGTTTTTCTCAATTAACCGGACCTGAGCATTCGCTACTGGTTTCTTAAAAACGAAAAGTTTTTAATTAATTTCCTTCAAATAGGAAAGCGTATTCCTGCTGAATATAAGGTAGATTAAATACTTATCTGATAGATTAAACACTGCTAACTTTGAAGAACTAACTTAACCAGTAAGAAAGAGAAAATCAAAAAGAAAAAGATCAAAAATAGAAAAAAAAGGAAAAGTGGGTGTCAGACGATAAACAGAGGTGCAAACACAACCGCCACAATACTCATGAGTTTTATGAGAATATTGATTGACGGACCTGCTGTATCCTTAAAAGGATCCCCAACAGTATCGCCTGTTACACCTGCCTTATGAGCATCCGAACCTTTTCCGCCGAAATGTCCGGTTTCAATAAATTTCTTTGCGTTATCCCACGCACCGCCTGCGTTAGACATTGTAATCGCAAGCATAAAGCCTGAGACTACAGAGCCTGCGAGCAATCCTCCAAGTGCGCCAGGCCCGAGTATAAGTCCAACAGCAAGGGGTGAAATAACTGCGAGTACGCCGGGCCCGATCATCTCTTTCAGGGCAGAGTGTGTTGAGATTGTAATACATTTACCGTAGTCAGGATCAGCTTTGCCTTCCATAAGGCCTTTAATCTCCCTAAACTGTCTCCTCACTTCCATCACGACTTCTCCTGCCGCATTTCCTACAGCCAGAATGGTCATTGATGAGAAGAGGAAAGGCAGCATTGCACCGATGGTAAGCCCGATGAATACGTTAGGGTTCATAACATCGATAGCAGAGAGATTTACTGCAATGCCGTACGATGAGAAGAGGGCAAGTGCCGTAAGAGCTGCTGAACCTATAGCAAAGCCTTTGCCGATAGCTGCAGTCGTATTTCCTACTGCATCAAGTGTATCGGTAATCTCACGTACCTCTTTTTTCTGGTGAGACATCTCAGCAATCCCGCCAGCGTTATCAGCCACAGGACCGTATGCATCAACTGACAGCGAAATCCCGAGAGTGGCAAGCATTCCAACGGCTGCAGCAGCTATACCGTAGAGGCCGGAAAGCATGTACGCAACATAGATTGTAGCGCTGATGATAACAACCGGCCAGACGGTCGATTCCATCCCTTTTGCAAAACCTGTTATAATATTTGTAGCTGCACCAGTTAGGCAGGAATCTGCAACGGCACGGGTAGGCTTTCTTTCATACGAGGTATAGTACTCAGTAATCTGCCCGATAAGGAACCCGGAAACAAGCCCTGCAACATTTGCAAAGAAGACTTTTAGCCCGTAATCTCCGAGAAGCTGAGATGTCACGAAATATGAGGCAATAACGGTAAGCACGATTGCTGCAATCAGTCCTATATTAAATGCCATATGAATTGCAGACGCTTCGGTCTTGCTAGTGCGTACAAAAAAAGTGCCTGCAACTGATGCAAGAATTCCAGCAGCCGAAATCAGCAGTGGAACGAGGATTACATTCTCAATTGGAACGCCGGGAAAAGTTGCTGCTGCGGTTGAAGCTGCAAGGAGCATTGTTGCTATGATCGAACCGACATAGGACTCATAAAGATCAGCTCCCATGCCCGCAATGTCTCCTACGTTGTCGCCCACATTGTCTGCGATTACAGCAGGATTTCTCGGATCGTCTTCAGGAATTCCGGCTTCCACCTTACCTACAAGGTCAGCCCCGACATCGGCAGCCTTGGTAAATATTCCGCCGCCTACGCGCGCAAATAGAGCAATGGACGAAGCTCCGAGTGAAAAGCCTGCAACGATATTCATAATGGTGGTATAATCGAGATCTGCATAATAAGTTGCAAAAACTATAAATAAAGTAGATATTCCGAGCAGACCAAGACCTACAACGCTCATTCCCATAACTGTGCCTGATGCAAACGAAACTTTGAATGCTGGTCCAATGCCCCTTGTAGCAGCATTTGTTGTTCTGCCGTTAGCTAAAGTAGCTGTAAGCATCCCTACATACCCGGCTACTGCAGAAAACACTGCGCCGAAGACAAAGCATATTGCAGTGAGAATCCCATTTGGAAGAACTAACGCAATTAGAATTGAAAATAAAACGACGAATACAGCAATTGCACGGTATTGCCTGTTAAGATAAACCATGGCGCCATGATGAATTGCCGCAGCAATTTTTTTGATGACATCGTTACCTTCGCCTTCTTTTTTGACATTTTTATAGGATATTCCTGCAAAAATCAAACCAATAACGGCACATATAGGTGCAAGGTAGATTAACACATCCATAAATTTAACCTTCCTCCGGAAAACATCACAAAAATTATTTTTGATGTCAGATACTCGAAGTACTTTTTTATAATAGTTGATTAGTCTTTATAAATTCATACTAATATTTTAATCGAAGTCTACAGAAACCGCCCATTTCAAGTTCTGAATGGCTCTCATTTTTCGATGTGAGCACACACGTAGTTATAGTTATCATATATAAATCTACTTTCACAGTAATACGCAGCTAATTTATAAATAACGTTTCTTTAGTCTTTTTTCTACCAATATGCTCTTTAGAGAGTTATTGTTATAGAATCAGAATAAAAAACTTCGTTTTTCTACAACACTTTCCAGGAACCCGGAAACTTATTACCTTATTGATTTATATATAAATAGCTAAAAAAACACGTTTTACAACTGGAATTTCCTTTTTCTATCGAATTTTTACCGATATCTTTATAATTAGAGGGATTTAACTGAAAAAAAAGTAGAATAACCACATTAAAGATCAGATTTCCAGAGTTAATTTCTTAACAACCTTTTATCATTACAATTCCAGCTTATTATATTGCCTGAGTAATGATCTATGAATTTGTACTTAGTTTATGTTTCTTGCCAGGAAACATATATAATAAAAAAGGAGGGTTTGTCGTAAAATAAATGGAGATTATGTATCGGATAAAAGGGTAAAAAAATCTTAATAAAACGAATGTTTACGCTTTTGCTGAAATGGGGCTTTAACAATTTAAAGTTAATTTATTCAAATCTAGCTCAAAATATTTTGAATCCCCGAAACTGTATAAACTTATAAAAATAATTGCTTACGTTTTCGTTGTAAAGAAGCTTTTTAGTCATTATTCTAAATATCTTCTAAAAAATAGTATTAGAGAAGTGATCGGCAAAATGGTGATTGTAATGAAAGATAGGGTGGTCAAGGCGACGCTTGAAGGCTTATTTAGCCTGACCATACTGTCGCTAACACCAGCAATAGCAGCTGCCAGTGAAGCGAATCTTAAAATTCCGAATTTGAGCCAGGGACAGAATAATTTACTGCTCTGGGGTATCGTAGTCTGTATATTAGGTATGCTGTTCGGGTTTTATCAGTTTACAAAGGTGAAAAGAATAAGAGCCCACCAGTCTATGCTGGACGTGGCTAATACAATTTATGAAACCTGTAAAACCTATCTTATTCAGCAGGGTAAGCTACTGTGCATATTATTTATTTTCATCGGCTTGTCCATAGCCTTTTATTTTGGTTTCCTTCAGAGAATGCCTCCAAGCGGGGTATTGCTCATCCTAGCCTGGACCATAATCGGGATACTTGGGTCATACAGTGTCGCCTGGTACGGAATCCGTATGAATACCCTCGCTAACAGCAGAACTGCTTTTGCTTCCCTGGAAGGGAAACCCCTCAAGATCTTAAACATTGCTCTTGATGCAGGAATGAGCATAGGCGTGCTTCTTGTCTGCGTTGAACTGATAATGATGCTGATTATACTGCTGTTTGTTCCCAGGGAGCTGGCTGGAGCAAGTTTTATAGGTTTTGCAGTAGGAGAATCCCTTGGAGCCAGCGCCTTACGTATTGCCGGTGGAATATTCACCAAGATCGCAGATATCGGTTCCGACCTGATGAAAATAGTCTTTGGAATAAAAGAAGATGACCCGCGCAATCCCGGTGTGATTGCCGACTGTACAGGAGATAATGCAGGTGACAGCATAGGTCCGACCGCAGATGGATTTGAAACCTATGGCGTAACCGGTGTAGCCCTTGTTACCTTCATTGTCCTGGCTGTACAACCCGATCTGACAGGCATCCTGCTTACCTGGATTTTTGTCATGCGCATACTTATGATACTTACATCCATATGTTCTTTCTACATCAATCGAGCTCTCAGCCAGGCACGGTTCGGCAACAAAGACGATTTTGATTTTGAACAGCCCCTTACAAGCCTGGTATGGATCACTTCCATTCTCTCCATTGCAGTAACCTTTGCCATAAGCTATTATTTGCTGGGTCCGGGTTCTGCCGAGACACCTGCCGAATTGCAGAATCTCTGGCTAGTGCTTTCAATAATAATAAGCTGCGGGACTCTGGGAGCAGCTTTAATTCCCGAGTTTACAAAGATATTCACAAGCCCGAATTCCCGGCACGTAGCTGAGGTCGTCAAAGCTTCCCGTGAAGGTGGACCATCTCTCAATATCCTCTCCGGACTGGTCGCAGGTAATTTCAGTTCATTCTGGATCGGCATGGTATTCTTCGCACTCATGTTTGTTGCCTATTATGCCAGTGGGCACGGCTTAAGTGAGATAATGATCTATCCCTCAATATTTGCATTCGGTCTGGTGGCTTTCGGAATGCTGGGCATGGGTCCCGTTAACATAGCAGTTGACAGTTACGGACCGGTAACGGATAACGCCCAATCCATTTACGAACTGTCGCTCATAGAGACCATTCCAAAAATAAAGGAGGAGATTCAGAGAGAATTCGGGTTCAAGCCGGATTTCGATAGGGCAAAACACTATCTGGAAGCTAACGACGGAGCAGGAAACACGTTTAAAGCCACAGCCAAACCGGTCTTAATAGGCACAGCCGTAGTTGGCGCCACAACCATGATCTTTTCTTTAATTCTCGTTATTAGGGACGTGCTCGGAGTACAGCCTGAAGAAATCCTGACCCTGCTCAATCCCTATACCATCTTCGGATTAATAGCAGGCGGTGCTGTAATTTACTGGTTTACCGGAGCATCATCCCAGGCCGTTACAACCGGAGCTTACAGGGCAGTTGAATATATCAAGAGTAATATACAGCTTGATGAGAATGCCAGCCAGAAAGCAGCTACGGAAAAATCAAAAGAAGTGGTAAAAATCTGCACCCAGTATGCACAACAGGGTATGTTCAATATATTCATTGCCATATTCTCCTTTACTCTGGCGTTTTCCTGCCTCTCTGCTCCCATAGCCGGGAACGACTCTGTATCATTGTTTGTCTCATATCTGATCTCTATTGCTGTGTTCGGACTGTTCCAGGCCGTATTCATGGCAAATGCTGGTGGATGCTGGGATAATGCTAAAAAAGTCGTGGAAGTAGACCTTGAGGAAAAAGGCACAGATTTGCATGCGGCAACCGTAGTCGGTGATACTGTAGGTGATCCATTTAAAGATACCTCGTCAGTAGCCCTGAACCCGATTATCAAGTTTACTACGCTGTTTGGCCTGCTGGCAATGGAGATTGCTATCTCGGAGTTATTCCGAAATATGGCTCTCTATGTAGGCGGCGCGTTCCTTGTGGTTGCGCTAATCTTTGTCTGGCGCTCATTCTATGGAATGAGAATTCCTCTACGGAGCGAGAGTTCCAGCAGAGAAATATTGAAGGAACCGGCTGTTGATCATCAAGAATAATACGGAAGAAAGCCTTACAATACCGGATGTTGTAAGGCTTTCTACATAAAAAAATACAGATTGAGAATATTGTATCACCCGGGAAGCTTCTGATAGCAAATGTCTCTTTTAAGTGAAAAAAGTTTGAGAATCTCGTGCAGGCATTGAGCTTCTCTTAATACTGTAAGAATAAGTCTTTAAGATGTTATTTCTTCATTACCTGAGGCTAAAAAAGAGAGCTCGAAGGCTAAAGAATTAGCACTGAAATTTGAGAAAGAGTACTAAAATTAGAAAGAGTAGTGAGCTGAAAGCCTGAAAAAAATAGAAAAGGATTTCTAATAAAGCCTGAAAAAAATAAGAAAAGGATTTCTAATGCTATTTATTAAACTATAAGTAGAAGTAGTGTGAGCGGGTTGGGGAGTGGGGGGTCATATGGGGAGTGGGGGGTATGGTATGTGAAAAAAAGATTCCCGCTCACATTACTCACAAATATCCCTATTCAAACTAATTATATAAATAGCTATGCATTCGATCCGGATTATTATAATAAAAGAGTCATATTTCAGTAGCAAGCGGTGTTATTTCAGTAGCAAGCAGTGATTGAGAATTAAGCCCAATTTTCTTAGTATAGACCAAAATATGTAAAAGCTAGAAATCCTGTCAATAGTTGAATAAAGCCTTTAAAGGTTTACCAGAGCTATTTTTAGCATCAGGAGACAGATTTTAGAGAACTGCCGTGACAAGAAACTATATACTTAATTAAGGGTTTTTAGTGCTATGAACTTTCACAGGCTTTTTTTAATTTATGGAGCGGCTTTTACGATAATGGGGCTCTCTAATGCTGTTATCCCCATCCTTCCGGAGCTTGCGGATCTGAGTAATCTCTACTCTGGAGGACTTGCCTCAAGCATGCTCTTTTCAGCTTATTTCCTCGGAGCCCTAGGAACAATGCTTCCATCTGGGATTCTCGCGGACAAGTTCGGAAATTTAAAGTTCATAGGACTGGGCATCATTTTGACGGCTATCTCAGGATTGATTATTCTGCTCTCCGAAAACCTATGGATCCTTTTGATTGCAAGATTGATAGAAGGTTTTGCCTGTGGAGCCTTTTTACCTGCCGCCTTTACAATGTTATCAAAACTCAGGAATCCGGGGCGCTATATAGGGGAGTTTGTTTTCCTTTTTAATGGCGGCCTGGCAGCAGGAGCCTTTCTCTCAGGGATGCTGGCAGATACATACCTTAAAGGAGCAATTGTTATCTTTACAATCATCGCTTTCCTTTTGACCATTTATCTGATTTCCAAATACAGAGGGCTGGTTGACCCTGAGAGCAAAGGGAAAGAGGATATATTTAAGGTTCCAGAAAATTCTGACCTTTTCAGAAAGCCTTATAGGGAAATTAAGGAGCTCCTGAATCGTGGGAACTCAGGTCTCTGGCTCAGTTCCTTCCTGCTTAACGGAGCCATTGGAGTGCTTGTAGCTTACTATCCAGATTATAGCTTCGGCACTATAACAAAAGCCCAGCTTGGGATCTCAATTTCCAGCCTTTATGTCTGTACAATGGTTGCCTCCCTGATTGGAGGGCATTTTAAAGTAAATGAAAAAACCTTAATTCGAATCGGGATGGGATTTTCCGCGCTTGGGGTTCTTTTTGCAATAAAATATCCTCTGTTTGGATTCTCAAGCCTTGGAGGAGGAGCTGGGGTCGCAACTGTAGGTTTTGCACTGGCTGTCGCCAGAATGAATGCTGACAGGGGTCTTGCAATGGGGCTTTTTAACACAACTATTTATGCAGGGCTCTCTCTTGCCCCGATTATTGCAGGGCTTTTTACAGATGTTATGAGTTTTGAGAAACTATTTATCGCAAATGGATGTATCCTGGCAGGCACCCTTATACTCAGGGAATGAGATACTCTCAGCAGGAAATCAAAATGCCTATGAACTTCAGAAAACCAACACTCTATTCTTCAGTTTTCGCACTCCAGGGTCTTTCAAATGCAGTAATCCCTGTTCTACCGGAACTTGCCGGAAATAGCGGAAGTTCTGCAATATCAACCCTTATATTTTCAGGATATTTTATGGGAGCTCTGCTTACCCTTGTACCTCTTGGAATCCTGGCAGATCGCATAGGAAACCTGAAGATGTTAAGATTCGGAATGCTGCTGACTGCTTTTACGGGATCCTTTATCGCATTCTCAGACAACCTGTGGATTCTTGGGATCTCAAGATTCTTAGAGGGAGTAGGATGTGGGGCTTTTTTCCCTGCAGCTTTCTCTATAATTGCAGAATGGGAAGACAGCCAGCAAAGCCTTGGAGAATTTAATTTCTTACTAAACGCCGGGCTGGCTGCAGGCGTCTTATTCTCAGGATTGCTTGCCGGTTTTGGAATTAAAACTGCAATAATTAGCTTCACCTTCCTCGCATTCCTTTTCTGTATCCTCCTCATATCAGAAGCTGGAGAACAACTTGTTCCGAATAGAATAGGGAAGAAGTTTACACTGCCTGAAAATAGAAATCCTACAAGAAATCAGCAGGATCTCCCATTACTCCACGAGATAAGAAGCTGCCTGGAAAAAACTATAGAAAGCCTGCTTAAAACCGATTTAGGGAAAATCCTGGGAATTACAATACTTCTTTATGGAGCTACAGGCTTGATAACTGCAAATTATGCTGATTACAGCGCTGGCTTCCTGACAAAACCCGAACTTGGGCTGGCAATCTCAGCTTCTTATCTGGCTGCAATGTTGAGTTCCCTGATTGCAGGCAGGATAGCCGTTAATTCAAAAAACATAGTGAAGGCAGGAATAGTCCTAGCATCAGCAGGTATCTTTCTGTCAGTAAAGCTTCCATTACTTGCTTTCTTCCTGATGGGTACAGGAGGAGGAACTGCAGTCGTAGGGTTGATTATGGCAGTTTCCAGAATCAGTTCAAGCGGCTTTGCGATGGGAATTTTCAATACCGGAATTTATGCCGGGCTCGGGCTGGGCCCTATTTTCGGAAGTTTTTTCCTGGAGCCTTTTGGTTATGAGACTGTGTTTCTCGGAAGTGCCTTTGTATTGCTTGCAACGCTCTTTGTAGAACTTGAGTAAAATACCCTCTGATTAAAATTGCGAAAAACAGAGAAAAGAGAATTGTCTAAGAAACCCACAGCATTCCACACAAGCTTTAAAAAGCACAAAAACCCTATGCTATAAATAACACATAACATTTGAAATCCGGTGATTAATTGAAAGTAAAGTCAAGAGTTCAGCTGAGGAAGAATGTCAAAAACAAAATGTTGAAAGACCTTGCATCCACTTTTGGCGAGGAGATATCAGGACTGGAAAACAAAACCCTGGAAAAAATTACACTTGAAGAATACTCTATTATCCTTGTGGATGGCAAGCCTTTGCTTCTCGAGATTGAAGGACATCCTTTCCCTACTGTTCGCGGAGCTCTTGAAATGGGACTTCAAAAACGTGTGGTAACCGTGGATAAAGGAGCTGTCCGTTTCGTTTCAAATGGTGCGGATATAATGGCTCCGGGAATCGTAGCTGCCGACCCCGAGATAAAAGAAGGAGACCTGGTAATTGTAGTAGAAGAGACTCACAAAAAAGCTCTTGCAATAGGAAAAGCCCTTATGGGAGGGCAGGAAATGGTCGAAGCAACTTCAGGTAAAGCCATAAAATCAATAACCCATGTAGGAGATAAACTTTGGAAAATGGAATTCTAATAGCCTCATAAAACAAACATATTTTTATTAAACGAAACTCGTGGGCAGGGAGCGAAAACTTTCAGAGACAGAAAGAAAATCAGGATCAGCTTTATAATAGCAAAATTAATTAATATAGATCTCAATATAGGACAGTGCTATTCGAATTTTAAAAAATACGAAAGGTGTGCACAAAATGGCAAAACTCATAGACAAGCTCCTTGGCAGCAATGTTAATAAAAGTCCAACAAACCCCGAGGATTATACTGAAATTGATCTCAGCAAGTATGAAGAAGTTCTCGAGGATGAGCCTGCAGAAACCTATGTAAAGATCGCAGAAGTCTCAAGTCTTAACCAGGTGTCCCAGCTAAAGCAGGAAATTTATAACGGAAATATCCTGATGGTAGACATTTCGAATATCAGGGGCGATGACCTGTTAAGAGATAGAGTGCTAAAAGAATTGAAAGATGTTGTTATCGATGTTCACGGGGATATCGCCGGTGTCAAAGGAAACACCGTGATAGTGACCCCAACAGGTATTAAAATCGACAGATCCAAAATAACTGGTGGAAAATATTGAATATAGATTTTTTAAAACAGGAAGGGTTTAAAACAAGTATCTGCTGTCCTCTGTGCCAGAGAGATCTTGTGATGAACTGGCAGAGAGATAATATTCCCTATTTCGGGGAGATCATGTATGTCAGTGCAAGATGCCAATGCAGTTTCCGTTTTGCAGATACCATGATTCTCTCAAGTAAGGAACCCATGCGCTATGAGATGCCAGTCGAAAACTGGGAAGACCTGGATGCAAGGGTCATCCGTTCAACCTCAGGAACAATCCGCATCCCGGAAATGGGGGTTATTATCGAACCCGGATCGGTTTCAGAGTCTTACGTAACGAACATAGAAGGTGTACTGCACCGGGTAAGGAATGTCCTTATTACCGCTAGCAGATGGGTACAAGGAGACGAAGAGAAAACCTCGCGCAGCCAGGAACTCCTGTGTATGCTCGAAGAAGTGATCCAAGGCAAAAGAAAAATCACAGTCATAATCGAAGATCCCCTTGGAAATAGCGCAATTATCTCAAAGAAAGCTAAATCAGTCAAGCTCTCCAAAGAAGAAGCCGAGAAGCTAAACACCGGCATGATCGTTTTCGATGTTGATAAATCCGAACTCACAAATGATGTTTCAGATAATGTTCAGCCCCTCGGAGGAGACTAATTCCTTTTTTCTGATTTTTCGCAGCCTGATGATTCCGGATGCTTCCAAGTTATTAACTTTTATACCAAAATCGTACCAATCTGAGGGCAAATCTGAGGGCAAATCTTTAAATTAGTCCGATGAACTGTGTGTTTAATCAAAAAGATTACAATTGGCATCTAGGACATAAAGCAGGAACTTACATTTCTTAAAGCTTGGAAACTTAGAAGTAATTTAGCTGGCTTAAGAAATTATTTAATCATTCAAAAGTTTATTCAATCAACTTAAAGATGTATTTAACCTAATTAAGGATGTATTTAACCTAATTAAGGATGTATTTAACCCAATTAAGGATGTATTTAACCAATAAGGATTTATCTAACTAATTTAGAATTTCAAATGAAGTTGACAGTTATTTGACGCATTCAAAATTTATTTTTGTAAGCCTAAGGATTTAAGGTTTATTCAAATTTCGATAACACGGTGAAGGTATGGCAGAAAGCGAAAAAGAAGCAGCACTCCCTCCAAAAGAGGAATTTAGCGAATGGTATAACGAACTCCTGTGGATGGCCGAAATAATGGATGTCCGCTATCCTGTAAAAGGGCTCTATGTCTGGTATCCCTTCGGCTTTGCAATTCGCAGGAATACTTACAATATTATAAGGGAAATCCTTGACAACAGCGGGCATCAGGAAGCTCTTTTTCCGCTACTTATTCCTGAAAATGAGTTCATGAAAGAAGCTGAACATATCAAAGGCTTTGAGGATGAGGTATATTGGGTAACTCACGGAGGAAGAGATCCGCTAGATATCCCTCTTGCCCTTCGCCCAACAAGTGAAACTGCCATTTACCCGATGTATAAGATGTGGATCAGGTCCCATGCAGATTTCCCTCTCAAGCTCTACCAGATAGTCAACACTTTCCGTTACGAAACAAAGCATACTCGCCCCCTCATAAGGCTCAGAGAGATTACTTCCTTTAAAGAAGCCCATACTGTACACGCTACCTGGGAAGATGCTGAAGCTCAGGTTAAAGAAGCTATCAAGCTCTATACCGAAATATACCGCAGGCTTGGAGTCCCTGTGCTCCGGTCAAGAAGACCTGACTGGGATAAATTCCCGGGTGCGGATTATACCGATGCTATTGACACCATAATGCCTGACGGAAAAACTCTTCAGATAGGTACAGTTCACCATCTGGGCGACAATTTTGCAAGGACTTTCGATATTAAGTATGAGGCACCTAATGGAGAGCAGCTTTATGCCCACCAGACCTGTTACGGGATTTCAGAGAGATCGATTGCAGCTACAATATCCATTCATGGAGACGATAAAGGGCTGGTTTTGCCCCCGGAAATCGCACCTGTGCAGGTTGTAATTATCCCGATTATCTTCAAGAAGGAAGCGGAAGAAGTGCTGGCTGCTTGCAGGGATATGCAGGAACGCCTGAAGAAAACTGGCATCAGAGTTGAACTCGATGCAAGTGACCTCCGTCCCGGAGCAAAGTACTACAAGTGGGAAATGAAGGGCGTACCCCTCAGGCTTGAAATCGGACCCCGTGACCTGCAAAATAATGTTGCTGTGGCTGTCAGGAGAGACACTGGAGAAAAAGAGCAGATCCCACTCCCTGAAATCGAGACCAGTGTGCGCTCAAGATTCGAAGCTATCCACGAAAACCTCTATCAAAAGGCAAAAACCGAGCTTGAAAGCCGCATATTTGAATGTATGGAACTGGAAGAAGTAAAGGAGAAAATCCAGGAAGGTGTTGCAACAATCCCCTGGTGCGGAAATAAAGAATGCGGGCTTGTTATGGAAGACAGGATAGGTGCAGGTATCCTGGGAATCCCTCTTGAACAGAAAAACAGACGAAAAGAAAAGTGTCCTGTCTGCGGTGGAGAAACCGAAACTCGCGTGTATATAGCAAGGACATACTAAAGCTAAAAACTGTTCAGCATAACCAAGAGAGCCGACTACTGACCCGCCCCTGCTCTCATATTTCTTTTTTACTTTACATATCTTACAGCCTGAATTAACCCGAGACCATCAGTACCGAGTTAAATTCAGGAGTTTACTCAACCGATCTTTAATGTAAAATTTTCCCTGGCTAAGTGTCTGGGTTCGAAAAGAAAGAGAAATAAAGTAAATTTAACTTGAGCAGTATTAAATTATATTTGTTAGTGGATAAATATTAAATAGTAGGTTGGAGAATTTTCATTAGAATTCAAGAAGAATTGCTTTATTTATCTCATAAACTTTTTCAAAAAAGAATTTGTCCGCAAGCCTTCTCAAAAAAGGCTTGAGTGAAGACAGCAAAATTTTGTATTTGAGAACCTTATCCCGAACCCCTACCTGACGTAATAAACATAAACTTTTTACGAAAAAGTTTGACTACAAGCCTTTTGAAAAAACTGCTTGAGCGCAAACTTTTTAGAAAAAAGTTTGATCAAAAACCGACGTGGAGGCGTGATAAACCGGTGCAACGGTTTCGGTCAATCCTTTTCGTAAAAGGGTTGCAGCTCAACGGTTTCGGGACTAATTTGCACTTTATTAAGGAGATACTATATGGCCTGGATCGAACCGGAAGTAACCAGAAAACCAAGAAGACCAATGTTTTTATGCGTGCTTTCCAACACCAAAACCGCACATATCCCGAAGCTCTCAGCTGCAGGAAAAACGGCTGAACTTACAGACTATACACCTGCAGGAGATGCGGAACTTATAGAAACGGGAAATATTATCAGTGTACCCGTTCTCCCCATGACTCCCCCTTACGATACTCCTACTCCTGCTATTATGACTCGCTCAGCGCTGAAGCTCACGGATGCTCCCTATCATTTCATTAACTCCGGCCTTATTGTAACTCCGGATGTACCGTATATTGACCTGAAGGCTCAACCTGGGGAAGATATAAGGGAACCAATTGCAGTCAAGGATGTACAGGGAATCTACGAGAGGGCAAAGCTCCTCGCCAAAAGGCTCAGAAACCAGGTAGACCACGTGGTTATCGGGGAAAGTATTCCTGGCGGCACAACAACGGCTATGGGAGTTTTAATGGCTCTTGGATATAACGGAAGTGTCAGCAGCAGTGCCGATAAGAATCCTCTTGAACTGAAAAAACGGGTTGTTGAAGAAGGCATGAAAGCCTCAGGCTTGACCTTTGGCTGCCTGAAGGATGATCCCATGAAAGCTATTGCCTGTATGGGAGACCCAATGATGCCTGCTGTTGTAGGTCTTGTTGCAGGCTTCCAGGGCACTGATATCAGTGTAGTGCTTGCAGGGGGAACCCAGATGGCAGCAGTGTACGCCCTGATCAAGCACCTTGGTTTAAATACGGAAAAGCTGGCAATTGCCACTACCCGCTATGTTGTGGAAGATAAATCCGCGAGCTTTACCGAACTTACTAGAGCGCTTGGCGTACCCGTGGTCTATGTTGCAGATCCCGGGTTTGGAAAATCCGAGCTCAAAGGGCTACATAAGTATGAAACAGGTACAATCAAGGAAGGTGCAGGTGCTGGTGGCGCCATGTACCTTGCAGGTCTTTACGGAATCACCCAAGATGATTTCAGGGCAGAAATAGAAAGCTTATGCAAACTGCTCAAAGCAGGGCAATGAAAAACAGCTTCCTTACGCCTTCTATGACTGGTTTTAATAGATTATACAAAAGAATATGCTTGTTTAACAAGCCATTTATTTTTACTTTTTATTCGAATGGGCAATTTCAAGGGAATAGGCAATTTCAAGGGAATAAGCAATTTCAAGGAATTCTTTTAATCTCTTTTTCAGCTTGAAAGCATCATATCGGCTATAAAGTTTAAATTAACGAAAAATAGGCGGTTACTCTCGCATAACAAATAGAGAAAAAATAATAAGCAAAAATAGAATAAGAAGTAAAATTATTAAAAATTAAAACTGAATTGTGAGCCATTAACATTCTTTAAAAGCTAATTTTTCTCAACTTTTCTAACATTAAACTCCTTTTTTTCACTTCCGGTCTTAATTACATTGATTCGGACGTCTTCATAAAGCTTAAAGGCGAAGCTGCCCTGTTTACAGATGTTGAATTCTGAGATTGGAAGACTTCTACCCCCCCTGTCAAATATGCTTCCGAACTCACACACCCGCAGTTTCGGCAGTAGTAAAAAATGTTAGAACCAAGAACCTGACGCTTCAACTTTGTCTGGCATACACTGCAAAACATAGAAATACTTGTATTCCCCATTGCAAAATCCTCATCCATAAATCATGATAGAATCCAGTCTTGCAGTACCCACTCTTGTCCAGTACTTACAAATACTACAGTACTGGGTCTCTCCATCTGAGCTCACTTTCAGTTTAGCATGGCATTTTGGACATATTTTTAGCCGTTTCGTAAATAAACCCCCTTGGATTTCCATTTTTAAACTATAAGATTTAATGGTCAAAACCAATAAGCCGAAAAGATACCCTGACAGTACATAAAAGGCCTGAAAGGATATCATCAGTCTGGGAAAGTAACTGACCTTAAATCTTTAGTTAAATTAAAAAGCCGTTTTTAACCTTTAACTGACAACACATTGATTCCTCGGACAGGACCTCAGATAAAGGCATTTTAAGCTAATGAACGTCTTGCTTAAAAATCAGACCTGCCCGTTCTCGCTGCATAATATTACAACAAGCTAGTCAAATATATTATTCCTGAAAGGATATAAGTTTTAGGTCGTATCAAATAATATCAACTTAATTGTATTAGTTCAATAAGAGTTAAAAAGAATATTAGTAATAAAACAAGTTGAATGGCAATTAAATAAGGTATATATTTAACGAACGGAAGAGGATTGAAGAGTAAAAAATAAGCAAACTGAAAAATAAGCAAACTGGAAGAAACAGATGCTTACAGGGTTCATACTCCAGATTAGCAGCTCCTCAAGCTATCTGATTCTTCAGCCTGGATGCTGTTTTGAAAACTGTTTTAAGCGAAATATATAAATAATATTATCGCTTTAGGAATGTTCGCCATTGGGTGGGCAAAACGGGCACATCCGATAATGTGAGCCGCTTTAACTCAGTTGGTAGAGTGTCTGGCTGTTAACCAGAATGTCGTAGGTTCGAGTCCTACAAGCGGCGTAAAATTTTTTGCATTTTTTACTATTCATCCAGAATAGAAGGTACATATGCAAAAAATTTATTATTAAAGCCGTGCTAGATTGTTACTAATAACACAACAGTAGGGGGCCTGTAGCTCAGTCAGGTTAGAGCGCTCGGCTCATAACCGAGCGGTCACCGGTTCAAATCCGGTTAGGCCCATAAACTTTATATCAAATAAATCTTTTATAAAGGGATTCAAGGGTTAAAACATAAATCTCCTATCAGAGAGCCGCTTTAACTCAGTTGGTAGAGTGTCTGGCTGTTAACCAGAATGTCGTAGGTTCGAGCCCTGCAAGCGGCGTAAATTCCATACTTTTTTAAAATATACAAAATTTGTATCACTTTCTTGCTATTTTTGCTTTCTGTTTATTAAAAAAGATTTAGCATTTGTTTTTTCTAAACCGCATTAGTGCTTGTACAATTGTCCGATCCTTTTCAAAGCTTGCTCTAACTGTTAAATATACTTCAGATTTTATTTTACCCCAATTTACTTTAGATTATATTATATAATGCACTTTGAATTCTATTTACTCAATTTAGTTCAGATTTAATTTTACCTGAATCTGCTTATTGATTAAATTTTTAAATCTCCAGAACATACCTGTTTTTAATTGAATAGTTTTTATATTCATATAGGGGAGTCAGAGATTTCAGGAAAATGTTAACATATACAATTCCTGAGCAAAAATACCAATACTTAATAGAGAAATTATAAATGTAGAAAAGGGGATAAGGTACTAAGAAGGATTATAGATAAATACAGTTTAACAATAATACTACCATCCAGCTAATTGCTATCAACAAAATTGAGGTTTACACATGGTTTCAATTAGTAGAGAGGAAGTAATTGTACCTTTAGATGTTCCGAAAGCAATGCGTGAGACATACATCGACAACTATATGGAGATCACAAGGGGAACCGGCAGGTTAATGCTTTTTGCAGGAGACCAGAAGGTAGAACATCTCAATGATGATTTTTACGGTGAAGGTATTCCTGAAGATGACGCTGATCCCGAACACCTTTTCAGGATAGCCTCCAGGTCAAAAATTGGAGTTTTCGCAACGCAGCTAGGGCTTATTGCTCGCTACGGCATGGATTACAGGGACGTGCCATACCTTGTAAAAATAAACTCCAAAACAAACCTTGTTAAGACCGCGCAGGCAGATCCCTTCAGCAATCTCTGGTATGATGTTGAACAGGTCGTTGAGTTTAAGGAAAACAGCGGGTTCAAAATTCTTGGCGTAGGATATACAATTTATCTTGGCAGCGAGTTTGAAGCCGAAATGCTTGTGCAGGCTGCTCAGGTAGTTTACAACGCCCACCAGCACGGCATGGTATCAGTGCTCTGGATTTACCCGCGTGGAGCTGCTGTAAAAGACGAAAAAGACCCACACCTTATTGCAGGAGCAACTGGAGTCGGAGCCTGCCTTGGCACAGACTTTGTAAAGGTCAATTATCCCAAGAAGGAAGGAGCAGAATCTGCTGAGATCTTTAAGGAAGCCATTAAAGCCGCAGGGCGCACCAAAGTGGTTTGTGCAGGCGGTTCAAGCGATGAAGTCGAAACCTTCCTGAGGAAACTCTATGACCAGATCCATATTTCCGGCGCGCAAGGAAATGCAACAGGGAGAAATATCCACCAGAAACCTCTGGAAGAGGCTATCCGCATGTGTAATGCTATATATGCAATAACTGTTGAAGACTCAAGCGTTGAAGATGCCCTTAAGATATACAAAGGCAAATGAGTAGATTCCAGAAGACCCGATTAGGGGTAGAAGGCGCATTGATCAGAGTTTAAGCTTAAAGGCCGTGTGAACATGCAAATTCCGGACCATAAGACAAAAATAGTCTGCACCATAGGCCCGGCTTCCTCTTCCGAGGAAGTTATCAGGGGACTTTTGCTCGCTGGCATGAATGTGGCAAGGATAAATTTTTCTCACGGAGACTTTGAGAGCCATAGTGAAGTAATCCGGAGAGTACGCAGGGTGGCAGCAGAGCTTGACATGCCGATTACAATCCTTGCCGACCTTCCAGGCCCGAAGATCCGCATAGGGAAGCTGGAAAAAGAGCCGATCATGCTTCATAAAGGAAACTTTGTGACCCTTACGGTTGACGAGATTCTGGGAAATGAGAAACGCATTCCTGTAAATTACAAGCAGCTTCCGGAAAGTGTAACCCCAGGAAGCCTTATTTACTTAAGTGACGGATTTATCCAGCTTCGCTGCCTGGAAATCTCGGGAAAAGATGTTATTTGCGAGGTTCTTGTCGGGGGGCAGCTTTATTCTCATAAAGGACTTAACCTTCCCGGAGCGAAGATTCTCATTGATCCTATAACTGGAAATGATCTCAAAATCCTTGAGTTCGCTCTGAATGAGGGGATAGACACTTTCAGCATCTCTTTCATAGAAAGTGTTGAGGATATTCGTAAGGTCCGGGATTTTGCTGCAGCCAGAGGAAAGTCTGTATATATTGTTGCTAAAATCGAGCGCCGGCAGGCTGTGGAGAATATTCAAGAGATTCTAAAAGAAACTGATGCACTTATGATCGCCAGAGGAGACCTCGGAGTTGAAATCCCTATCCAGGAAGTTCCTTCAGCCCAGAAAGAGCTTATCTACAGTGCGAAGCTTCTTGGAATTCCAGTAATTACAGCCACTCACATGCTGGCTTCAATGACCGATAATATAAGGCCTACCCGTGCAGAGGCGACAGATGTTGCCAACGCAATCCTTGACGGCACGGATGCGGTAATGCTTTCGGAAGAAACAGCGGTTGGCAATTATCCCGTAGAGGCCGTTGAGATGATGGCAAAAATTGCAAAAACTACCGAAAACTGGCGATCTCGGACAAAATGGGGTCTTGACACGATAATCAAGGGAATAATGGAAAGGGAAATGTCAGTGGACGAGGTAATAACTCTCCAGGTGCATGAAGCCCTGCAGAAATTGCCAGTAGCAGCCGTACTGACACCCACAAGGAGTGGAGCAACCCCGCGCAGGATTTCGCGTTTCAAGCCCGATACCTGGATTCTTGCTTTCAGCCGCGTCCCAAGAACCTGCGGCTTCCTCACTCTATCCTATGGGGTTTATCCCGTCCTCGTAAAAGAGACAATAGAGAGTTGGGAAAAAGAAGCCACCGAAAAAGCTAAAAAACTAGAGTTTGTAAAAAGCGGAGATATCGTTGTTTTCACCCAGGGTCCTTCTTTAGGAAAGCCCGGAGGCACAAATATGCTCAAAATTCTCACCCTTGAGTGATAAGAACGGTAGTTTTGCTCAGGGCAGAAGAATTCAGCTTTAATCCCCCATTACCGGTCTGAGATTCAGGATCCAATGTAGGAGGAAACATTAGAAAACCTTTTCATCCTGCAGATCTCAAACCATTATATTTAGACAATGTACTTAGATAATTTTATAGATATCAAATACATGATCTCTACTGTCAGAAAAATTAACTTTGCGTTATGAGGTTTCATTGATGAAACGAAAGGACCCAGCAACAAAAAACCAGAAGTTTCTGGCTGTTTTTATAGCATTAACAATGCTTCTGTCAGCCTGCATGATATACTTTACAGGCAACTCAGATAAAAATAGCAATAATGATATTTCCTCTACAGAAAATGTAGAGGAAGGTCTCATAATCCCTTTTTCTCAGATTCCTGGCAAGCAGGTTCACCATAAGTTCAACTCCATTGCCGACGGCTTGAACATGACCCCCCAGGGAGCAATAAGTGCAACCTATGTAGACCTTCAAAAAGCGGCAGGAACGCCGTTTGAACAAATTGTTGGAAATACAAGCATGCTGAACTGGCTGTATGGAGCAAATGTAACAAAAGTCTATAATACAAATTATGTTAATGGCAGCAACGAGTTTGAACTTCATCTGATTCCAGAACAGAAAATCTTTGCACCTATAGGAGCAATCCCATACAAAAACTACTATCTCCTTGCAAGGACAAACAGTACCTATGATATCTGGAACGTAGCCGGAAGCCCTGTTATTCTTGGCTCCCACCAGAGTGCGAGAAATGTAATCGATATACTGGAAGGAAATGCAACTGCTACAACAGAATATGATGCCCTCCTGAGTCAAGCGAATCCTGAAGGGAGTATCTACCAGCGAGTAATTACAAAGACAAACTCCACTGATATCCCGGCTGATCAGGTCTACATGGATTTCAGAAAACTCGGTGATGGAAATTATACGCAGACGTCCCTTTATCTCAATCCAGAACCCGAATTCACTGAAAAAATCGAGACTTTGAAGGCAAACTCCACCGAACGCGGAGTAATCTACAATGTAACTACCTCAGGAAACATTACCAAAATTGTAATGACTTCTGATTTTGGAAGCTTATTGAACGAAGCACAGATGCTTGCACAGTAAGCTTTCAAATTTTTCATTTTTAAGATTTCTTTTTAAACATACCGAATTCTTAATGTTATGAAACTTACTTGATTTTATTTTTGGTTCAATGCCTTGCTTTGGGTTGTACTTTGTATGGGTTATTCCTTGTTATATCATTCTGTCCAAGAGAATAATTATTTATTTCTACCTGCCAGACAATCTCACAAGGGAGAAGTGATATCATTGGGATTTTTGGACAGCTTATTCAAGAAGAAGGTGGAAGGCAAAACCGCAGAGGAGTGGTATGCGCTTGCAGTCAGAGAAACCGATCCTGAGAAAAAAATTGAGTATTTTGATAAGGTTCTGAAGCTAAAGCCTGATTTCGCAGGAGTCTGGAACCTCAGGGGACTTGAATTCGTAGTCCTCAAGCGATACGAAGAAGCTATTGCTTCCTTTGAAAAAGCCCTTGAGATCCGACCTTCCTATCCGGAAGCAAAGTACAATAAAGAAGATGCTGAAACCGAATTAAGAAAAATGAAAGCAGCCGAAGCAAAAGCGAGAGAGAAAGAAGCAAAAGAGGAAGAGAAAGAAGAAACAACTGTGGAAAGGACAGAAGTGTAAAATCGGAAACCCGAATTCTCAGTTTCTCACGCCGCCATGCCGTTTTCGATAAAACCTTTTCTCAAAAGGTTTTCGCTCAAGCCTTTTTTGAAAAGGCTTGCGTTCAAGCTTTTTTTGCCCGGTTTAGCGCCTGGAGCCCGAGTTTAACGGTAGAGGGGAGTTTTCCGCATTGCATGATTTTCATCTGCTCTGGGGAAATAAGCTTGAAAGCTGCATTCATGAGAACATCGGATTTCATAATTCCATCCATAAGCTGCCTTGCCTGCACCGATGTTTTAAGCTCAGATCCGAACTGAGCTCGCCAGCGTCGGTCATATTCTTCAAGCCTGCATTTCCCGGCTACAAATTCGGCTGCTGTTTCTCCTGCCACTTTTCCGGCAATCATTGCAGGAGGGATTCCGCCTCCGTTTGTTGCAAAGATCTGTCCGGCTGCGTCCCCTACAATTAGTGAGTTCTCAGTTGAAGTTTTTTCCGGAGCGCCATTGACAGGAATAATGCCTGCAATCACATTCATTATTATGCCGTCTTTCAATTTCTTTTCTGCAAGAGGATGGCTCCTCATAAAACGGTGCAAGTATTCCCTTGCAGAAACCCCTTTTTCAGCCAACCTGCTTCGAATCCCTACTCCCACATTTGCACGATCTTTACCCTCGGGAAAAATCCATGCATAACCGCCTGGCACAAAGTCCTTTCCGAAATACATTTCCAGGGCAGAAGGGTCAATATCCACATTCCTGACCTGGTATTCAATAGCAACAGAAATCTCTCTTGATTTAGGATTAGGCAAAAGCCCACTTGATTTTGCGACAAGGGAATTGGGACCGTCAGCTCCTATGATAGCTTTTGCTTTGATTCTATGCTTTCCGAAGATTCCTGAGGTTTCAACCATCGTGCCCTCAATTCTCGTTACGCGAGTTTTGACCATGAGTTCAGCCCCGGCTCTTGCTGCCTTCTCGGCGAGGAACTGGTCATATTTGCGCCGATCAAGGACTGCACCTCTGACAGCGAACTCTTTTATATTACAGTTAGGAGGGAAAATGCGTTGTGTATCAATTCTCTGTAGTACGCAGGAATCAGGATAGTTTTTCAGCGTATCCGGTAGCCTGGCGTCACGTAACAGAGCCTGAATTTCAGACGCATCGGGCAGAAAACCAGCACATTGAATAGGATTCCCTATCTCTTTTTTTTTATCAAGAAGAAGTACTGAAGCACCGTTTTTTGCAGCGTAGAGGGCAGATGTAGATCCTGCAGGACCTGTGCCTACCACAATTACATCATAAGAGGCGTCTGGGAACATAGAAAGATCTTCCTGTTTTCATTTTTGTTTTGCAATTTGCAGGGGACTGTTTATTAATTCTTTCCCGAAACATTCAGATATCACATCTTTTTTACAGCTTTCAGAATCGCTGCTCCTTCCATATTCTCAACCTCGACTGCGAAGCCGACATCCTCAAAAAGCGCCTTCCATTCAACTTCCGAGAACTGGGGACCGTGGTGGTGCTGATGTGCAAGCGGTTCTACTGCAATTAGCAAGCCTCCGTTTTTAAGCACTCTCTTAATTTCGAACAGGGCAAATTTAATGTCTTCGAGGTGGTGGAGCATGAAGAAACAGGTAGCCACTTCCGCAAATTCGGATTCAAAAGGCAGGGCATAGGCGTTTCCTGTTCTGAATTCCACATTCGTCACGCCAAGGATATCAGCATTCATCTGTGACTGTCCGGTAAGAGAGTCATGAATATCGATCCCGTAAACCTTCGAATCCGGGTTGTTTTTTGCAAGCTCCAGAGTGAGGCTTCCGAAACCGCTGCCAATATCGAGGATTGTTTCCCCTATTATGTCAGGAAGCACGGCAGGAAGTACCTGCGCCCGGATACGAGCCATGCGGTCTTCAGGAAACGTTGCCTGTTTTGTTTTTTCCGCATCTATTGTTGTAAAGGGAAGGATGGCATAGACCTTTGAGCCGTTAACCGCAATAAGCCCTTTTACGTAAATCCTGTCGGTTTCTGCTACAATACATTCCACAATCGATACTCCGACATCCCTGCAAAAGCGCATATTCCACTCTTCCCTTTTCTCAGGGAATCGGATATCAAGGGGCGTATGCACCACGATATAATGGGAATATTCAGGCTTGAAGTAGTCTGATACGGATTCAGGCTCGTTCAGGTGGATCTCACTGATGCTCTCTCTGAAAAGGGCGAGGATCTGCAGGGAAACCTCATCAGCCTTATTTCTTACACTTCCAATTTCTCTGAACATAGCTCTGAGTTTGTTCTCGGGGAATAAAAGGTCTCTTACAGCATAAGCGGGAAAGAAATCGAACTCATACGGCAGCCCAAATTCTAATTTTTAGATAGCTACAGTAGCCTTAGAAATGCTGAGAATTTATATTGAGCTCTTAACCTGCAAAGATCACAATCTACTTTATGAATTTTCTGCCAAACTATATAAATATTTAATATATAGATGGATTGATTTAAATATTATTAAGTAGGATATAGGCTACCGATTGGTGGTCAAGATGAAGTATGTAATCGCTATAATAAGGCCGGAAAGACTTGATGCGGTCAAACGAGAGCTTCAGAAACTTGAGGTAAATAGATTAACAGTTTCATCAGTTGCCGGCTATGGCGCCCAGAAAGGATACCTGGAGATCTACAGGGCAACAGAATATGAGGCAAACCTGCTTGAGAAAATCAAGATTGAAATCGCAGTTGAAGATCATTTCCTTCAACCGATTATCGAGGCAATAAAAACTGGAGCGAAAGGCAATGACGGCTACCTCGGAAGCGGCAAGATATTTGTGCTGCCACTTGATGACGTAATACGGATTCGTACTAACGAAACCGGATCTGACGCTTTATGAGGGGATAAATATGGCTATCGAAACTGCAGATACAGTATGGGTACTGATTTCATCTGCACTGGTATTACTAATGGTTCCCGGGCTGGCACTATTCTACGGCGGGCTGGTCCAGCGTAAAAACGTCCTGAGCAGCATGATGCACTCATTCGTTGCCATGGGCGTTATGGCTCTGGTATGGGTTTTAGTAGGCTACTCACTTGCTTTTGGAGAAGGCAACTGGTTTGTGGGCAGCCTTGAACACGCATTCCTTAAAGGGATTGACGCATATTCGGTAACAGGGACAATTCCAACTTATGCATTTGTAGCATTTCAGGGAATGTTTGCAATAATTACACCTGCTCTTATTTCAGGTGCAATTGTGGGACGTGTTAAGTTCAAGTCTTATATCGCGTTCATTGTGCTCTGGGGACTCATAATCTATGCACCTGTATGTCACTGGGTCTGGGGAGGCGGATTCCTCACTGGGGAAGCTCTGGACTTTGCAGGCGGCACGGTTGTCCATATAACAGCAGGTATTTCCTCGCTTGCAATACTGACTTACCTCGGAAAGAGAAGAGGATATGGCGTTGACGTCCTGAAGCCGCATAACATTACTCTAACCCTCCTTGGTGCCGGGATTCTCTGGTTTGGATGGTTCGGATTCAACGCAGGCTCAGCTCTTGCTGCAAATGAAATTGCAACACTTGCATTCATTACAACAATAGTAGCCCCCGCAGCAGCAGGGTTTGTCTGGATGGTAATTGAATGGTATCACCTGGGATATCCTACTGCCCTTGGATTTGCAACTGGGGTTCTGTCAGGGCTTGTCGCAATAACTCCAGCTGCCGGATTTGTCACGCCTATAGCAGCAATTCCAATAGGTGCGATTGCAAGCTTTATGTGTTATCAGGCTGTGATGCTCAAAAACAGATTTGGATATGATGATTCACTCGATGCCTTCGGAGTTCATGGAGTTGGCGGAATAATCGGTGCACTTCTAACAGGCGTATATGCAAGCGTAGGCAGCGAAGGTCTTCTCCTTGGAAACTTCAGCCAGCTGCTGGTTCAGCTTGAGGGCGTAGTCTTTACAATTATATACGCAAGTGTCTGTACCCTCCTTATCGGCTTTGTACTTAATAGAACAATAGGGCTCAAAGTAACTGAAAGTGAAGAAAACATCGGGCTTGACAAAACGCAGCATGGTGAAGCCGCATATAACATATGAATTGCAGATAACACTTCACTTTCAGTTTTATGATTTTTTTATATTTACACGGAACAATGAGGAAAAGCTCTCTATATTAATACATTCAAGCGTACAAACTTTCGGGTTGAACTCAGTTAACTTAGGCTGTTGGCTGGACTGCAAATCTTGACTTCATAATCACATGTAAAAGCAGCTACATAAAAGTCCTGTTTTTTCCTTGGAAACGAAGGAGATTAAGGGCTAAAAACGAAAACAAAAAACGCAGATTTTACAGAAAGCTGAGTTTTTATGGATAGTAAAAACGATTTCCATAAAATTCACGTTTTCTATCTTCAACTAGCCTATCCCGCATTTATTTGGTATCTTCTACTTTAAAAGGGTCAGAATAGAACCTAATCCTTCCTGATAAAACCTGTTCCTTCCTGTATACTTACTTAACGAGGCACGTAGAACATTATCATCACACCTACAAGTGCGATCAATGCCCCTATTATCTCGTACTTATCCGGGTTTTTTTTATCTACAAGAACTCCCCAGATTAGGGAAGAGACAATAAAAATTCCACCGTAGGCAGCATAGACCCTGCCGAAGTGTGCTGGCTGGAAGGTTGGAATTATCCCGTAAATGGTTAATGTTAATCCTCCAAGCAGCCCGAGTGTTATCCCTTTGTTCTCTCTTAACCACAACCAGACAAGGTAACCTCCTCCAATTTCAAAGAGTGCAGCCAGGAAAAACAGTGCAAGAGAAATGGCAGGATCAATCAATTGTTATCACTTTCTCTTGGCCAGTAGTAAATAATTGACACTCCAATAAGAATAATCAAGGCACCGATGATATCATAAAAATCAGGAGGAATTTTATCGAAGATCCAGCCCCATAAGAGGGACATAACAACAAAAATGCCTCCATAAGTTGCATATATCCTGTGGAAGTAGGACGGTTGGAAAGTCGGCACGACTCCATATAAAAAAAGGATAATTGCCCCAGCAAATGCAAAGATAAGCTCCCTGCCCTCACGTAGCCATAACCACAGAAGGTATCCACCTCCTATCTCAAAAATGCCGGCAAGGATAAACAGGAGAATAGTATACGCAAAGCATCTTTTTTGGGAGATACATCTGGATTCAATTTTAAGCATGGTCTTCCAATATTGCTAGAAATATATATAAATACACTGATTTAGGCTATTCCTTAATTATTGAAATGCCAAAACGTTTAGAATTCTACGATAGTATACAGGTAAAAAAGCAGAGAGAAATACAAGAAAAAGCAGGTAAAGTCCCAAGCCTGGATAATATCAAAAGAATGAAGAAGCTTGCAAATCTCTGAATGGAAAAAAATAGAGTGAAAAATGCTAATTACAAGATATTTCAGGATATACTCACTTGCAACAATCCCACCCTCCACATGAAGGAAGGAGACTATGGTTGCCGCTTTCCACTTCCCAGCACTCAAAGCAGAGCTTTATTGTCCCAAGTCTCCTGTGCTTTACTCTAAGCAGAGAGTTTTCGTCCTTTCCACAAATATAACATTTAACTATGTTTTAACCCTCAATCAGCGTTCTCAAAAATACAATTTTAGCAGCGTTCAGCAACTTAATCGCGTTCAAAATTTCAATCAATTTTTTCATAACAGGGATGTTCTTTATTATTATACTGCTTTTGTCTAAGTTATTCATTAGCCGGATTCCCAGTAGCATTTTTATATTAGAAGTCATTATCTGTCCAGTATATAACAATATTTATATAAAAATAAAGATAAAATCACTTTCTTTAAATATATCTTTGTTATATTAATTATTGTATAAATTGATATTATTGTTTAATATTTATTTTGATATTAAATCTAAAAAATTACGAGATCCGGAGGCTGTCCAACAAATAAATATCAGGAACAATATAAAAATAAACTAAAATCACTACATTTAAATAGAGCTATGTGCATGCTAATTTATAATACTTTAATAGTATACTAAAACTATTTGGTATTATCTGTTAGTATTTCATAGTATTCCGACTATAAAATACAAAACAAGAAGAAAAACAATAACCGGGGGCTAAATTGTCCATTATTCTTGTTAGTAATATAAAAGTAAAAAGAAAATCACTATCTTTAAATATGGCTTTGCTATAATAAAGATTTGGCAACGTGTCGAATTTATATCGACATTATTCGCAAATTATTATTTCTTGTGATTTTGATATAAGAATATTATAATATTTGTGGATTATTAGTCCATATTCTTATATGCTCAGGAATTGCGCAGTTGAACTGGGAAATCGGTAATTAAACCTTTCGGGAATATAAAAAATGGGTTATAAAAACGTTGTATATATCTGATTTATTTTTCAATTGTGTAAATTCCACCATATAAGTCAGAGAAAGACAGATCGGAGGATTAATAGATCGGAGGATACGCTGTATGATAGAAAACACTGTTATGCTATTAATTGCAGTACCCATACTGTTTTCGCTTTTATTCGTAGCCCTTCCCAAATCGATGTACAAGTATTTGGCCTGGGCTTTTTTCATAATAGGAGTAGCTTTATCAGTTAATTTAGTATTGGATGGTACTGGAGTAGTCGAAATTACAGAACCAAATTTAGCAATGTATGAGAACATTGTCCTTATATTCGAAGTACTGGTGATATTATTTATTCTTGCCGTGTCAGCAAAATATAAAAACTGGCCTACACTTGTACTAGGAATAATTTCGGCAGCTATATTTGCTTACACTTTTACCAATGTTCCTCATGTTGAAAGCGCTTCTTTTAATATTGATCAATTTTCTCAGGTCATGATATTAATCGTTAATATAGTCGGTACTGCAATTATATTATTTGCAACCGGTTATATGGACGAATATGAAGAACACAGGCATTTAAACAGACAAAAAACTTTCTACTTTACAATGAGCTTTTTCCTTGCAGCCATGAATGGTCTGGTAATGGTTGACACGCTTGGATGGCTGTTCCTTTTCTGGGAACTCACAACTCTGTGTTCTTTCGTGCTGATCTCATACAACATGGATGAAGAAGGAATTAACAACGGTTTCAGAGCTCTGGCTTTAAACTTGGTTGGTGGAATTGCTTTATCAGTAGGCATAATTATTCTCGCTACTAATTATAATATAGGTACCCTTTCTGGAATTGGAACTTATGCTGGAACTAATGCAGCAGCAATGGCTACTGTAGCTCTTCCTGTTGTCTTACTCTGTATCGGAGCCTTTGCAAAATCTGCTCAGATGCCTTTCCAGAGCTGGCTCTTAGGCGCAATGGTAGCTCCAACCCCGGTTTCTGCCTTACTGCACTCAAGCACAATGGTTAATGCTGGTGTGTTTTTAGTTGTTAAACTGGTGCCAGCTTTTGCAGGCACGAGTCTTGGGACAGCTATAGCGGTTTATGGTAGCTTTACCTTCGTTATGTGCTCGGCTTTAGCCTTATCCCAGAGAAATGCCAAGAGAGTCCTCGCTTATTCAACTATTGCAAACCTGGGATTAATTATCGCAAGCGCCGGAATTGGTACACCTCTGGCTGTAGCTGCTGCAATTATGCTTATTCTGTTCCACGCAATCTCAAAAGCCCTCCTGTTCCTGTGCACAGGTGAAATTGAGCACACTATAGGAAGCAGAGATATCGAGGACATGTCAGGGTTAATAAATAAAGCTCCCCTTCTCACCACGCTTGCAGCTTTGGGAATGGTATCAATGCTGTTACCTCCCTTTGGTGTGCTGCTTACAAAATGGGTATCAATGGAAGCTGCTGCAAGCAACCCTGTGGTGATAATATTCCTTATACTTGGGAGTGCACTTACTACGGTTTATTATGCTAAATGGATGGGAACAATATTATCAACCACCATGGATAAAAGCGCAGTTCATCACAAAAAATCGGAAACATATTTCCCGCTGTCATTCCTTGGATTAGCCATAGTAGTAACAAGCATACTTGTGTTTACAGTGTATGATTACTTCGTTAGACCCCAGGTAGAGATTCTGCTCAAAGCTGCTCCTGATATCTCAGGAGAGGCTGGACAATTTGCTTCCGAGATAGGGGCATTTGCTTACGCAGCAATATTTGCAGCGCTTGTTCTGGCTATCTTGATCTACTTCGCTACCAGGAATATGTTTACTCCCCGTAAAGTTGACTATTATATGTGTGGGGAAAACAACTTGGAAACGGACAAATTAATGTTCAGGAACGGACTTTGCGCCTACGATAAAAGCAACGTCTCTAATATTTACCTCCAGGATATCTTTGGAGAAAGTAAACTTACAACATTCGGATATGCAATTTCCATACTTCTGATTATGATTGCATTTTTGGCAGGAGGAGTATTAATATGAATGCAACCGATATTTTAATAGCTGCTCTTGTTATATTTGTAGCTCCTATCATCGGCTGCTTATACGCAGGGATTGACAGAATAATTACTGCAAGATTGCAGGGTAGAGTAGGTCCTCCTCTTTTGCAGCCATACTACGACGTCAAGAAGCTTCTTAGCAAAGACAATATGGTTGTAAACCCCTCTCAGAACTTCTACGTGGTAATATATGTAGCCTTCTTAATTCTAAGCCTCTTGATGTTAGTGTTCCAAGCAGATATTCTGATGATAATATTTGTGTACACAGTATCTTCAGTAGCTCTTATTGTAGGAGGAATGAGTACTGGTTCTCCATACGCCAGGCTAGGAAGTTCAAGAGAAATCATGGCTGTACTGGCTTATGAACCAATTTTAATACTGTATGCTCTTGCAATATACTTGCTTACAGGCACCTTTAAGTTATCCGCAGTAGTACAAGCAGATAAACCTCTGCTGTTTTATACACCTCTTATATTCATAGCAATGTTTGTTGTTCTGAATATAAAATTGAAAAAATCACCATTTGATTATTCAACCTCTCACCATGCTCACCAGGAGCTGGTTAAAGGTATGACGACCGAATATTCAGGACCAGGCTTGGCCGGAATTGAGATTGGGCACTTCTATGAATACGTGTTCTTGACAGGACTTATCTTCGTATTCTGGGCAGTAAACCCACTGATAGGTATACTTTTGTCTGCGGCTGCATTCTTTACTGTAACTCTTATAGACAACATTACTGCAAGAGTTTACTGGCAGTGGATGCTCAAGCTGAGCTGGTCGGTTTTACTGATACTTTCCATAGTAAACATAGCATACCTGTACTTTAGCCAAGTAAAATTAGTGTGAAAGAGGGAGACATATGAGTTTGGCAAAATCCCCATGGATTGTACATGTGAATTGTAACAGCTGTAATGGCTGTGATATTGAAGTAGTAGCCTGTCTTACTCCTCTATATGATGCTGAAAGATTTGGTGTTTTAAACATAGGTACTCCCAAACAAGCAGATATAATGGTGGTTACAGGCGCGGTAAATTACAAAAATGTAAACGTGCTTAAAAACATCTACAACCAGATTCCTGATCCCAAAGTAGTTCTAGCAGTTGGCGCTTGTGCATCCACTGGCGGAATATTCCATAACTGTTACAACGTGATAGGTGGAGTTGACCAGATCATACCTGTAGATGCATATGTTCCCGGATGCACCCCAAGACCTGAAGCCATACTTGATGGTGTAGTAGCAGCACTTTCAATACTTGAAGAGAAGAAGAAAGGGAACATTAAAGGACAAGAGGTAAAATTGAAAGGAAAAGAGGTGGCATCGAATGCTTGATAACACCATAGACGCCACAGAGATGAAAAGCAGCGACGAGCTGCTAAAAACGGTTGAGGGCTTAAAAAATGATGGCTACCGATTCTCTACTATAATATGCCAGAAAGCTAACGAAGGTCACGATCTTCTATATCTCTTTGAGAAGGACAACAAATTAAAAAATCTAAGGTACTTTGTGAAACCAGGTGAGAAACCCAAGAGTATATCAGGAATTTATTTATGTGCACTTTTGATCGAGAATGAGTACCAGGATCTCTTCGGATTGACTTTCGAAGGTTTAGCAATAGACTACAAAGGCCACCTTTACTTAACGCCAAACAGTCCAAAAACTCCCTTGGCTTAAAGCAATTTGAGAGGAGAATCATATGACAACCGTAATACCGTTTGGTCCTCAACATCCCGTTTTACCTGAACCAGTGTCTTTAAAACTTGAGATTGACAACGATGTCGTTGTTGGAGCACTTCCCTCACTGGGTTATGTTCACAGAGGGCTTGAGAAATTCATAGACACGAAAGACTATAACCAAACCACATATATTTGCGAAAGAATATGCGGAATTTGCAGTGCCCTCCATGGTATCACTTATACACGAGCAGTCGAGAAACTATTCGATGTTGAAATCCCAGAGAGAGCGCAGTATATAAGAGTAATAGTTGGTGAACTCAACAGAATCCACAGTCACCTGCTCTGGCTTGGTCTGTTCGCCGATGGTTTCGGATTTGAAAGCCTCTTTTACGAGTGCTGGAAGTACAGAGAGGGAGTACTGGATGTACTGGAGAGAATCACTGGAAACAGAGTTATACACTCAATATCGAAAGTTGGAGGAGTTACCAAAGACCTGACTAATGAGCATATTGACATGATTGAGAAAATGCTCGATACAGTGGAAGCACAGGTCAAAAATATCGAAAAAGTGTTCGTAAACAATTACACCGTTAAGAAAAGATGTGTAGGATTAGCTACAATGTCAAAACAGCTCGCATATGAAGCTGGAACTGCCGGTCCTACACTTAGAGGAAGCGGGAACGCTATTGATGTAAGAAACACACCAGACTGGGATATCTATAAGGATCTAGGTTTCAAGACAGCTGTCGAGCAAGATGGTGATTGTTACGCCAGAACTAAAGTAAGAATCACTGAATTATACGAGTCAATTAAGCTGATAAGGAATGCGCTTTCCAAGCTGCCCAATGGGGACATTGCAACACCCATAAAAGGCTTCCCTACTGGTGAAGCTATTATGAGAACTGAGCAGCCCAGAGGTGAGGTTGTATATTACGTAAAAGGTAATGGTACTAAAAACCTGCAAAGGCTTAAAGTAAGAACTCCTACCTTTGCAAATATACCCTCGCTGTTACTGACGCTCCCAGGCGTGAAGCTCGCAGATGTGCCTATAGTTGTACTTACTATAGATCCCTGCATTAGCTGCACTGAAAGATAAAAGAAGGGTGATATTATGGGTATGTTGAACCTTGTTCTAACAAATATTTCTCGTAAACCTGCTACCAGACTTTACCCCTTCGAAATAAGGGAACCTTTCAAAGAGTTTAAAGGAAGTATTGTTTTTAATCCTGAGAACTGTATCCTCTGTGGGCTGTGTCAAAAGAAATGTCCTCCGGATGCGATTACAGTTACCAAAGCTGATAAAACGTGGGAAATTAACTTATTCAGATGCATAATGTGTACTGAATGTGTTGCTAACTGCCCGAAAGACTGTCTATCAGTATCTAATCAAAGGACAAAGACTGGTGCAAAAGAAACTTTAAAAGTGTCAGTTCCGATAGTGGACAAACCAAAAGCAGCAAAAGCATCATCAAAATAAGAATTTAATTTAAATTTTTCTTTTTGATAATGCTTTTAACTTTGAAAGTAATTAACATGAAAAACAATACTGAACATTCTCCGGTCTAAGCATGGCAGTTAAGGGGATCCTTTCTAAAGGATTCCCTCAATAGCCATTCAAACAAAAAATACTTTCATTTGCAATGGTTACAGGTATAATGATATCTCGTCTACTTAACACACTTTTTTACGGAACATTACTTTTCTTTGGAACATTATTTTTCTTTTAATTTCCTGTTTTTAAGCTTTTTACTTTTTCAAGATTGCAGTTCTTATTCCTGCCGAATCCATGCCACATGAATGTCAGCTTTCAGTCCACCAGTCGTACCAAAAATTCGTTTTTCAAGCCTGCCTTTAGCCCTAAAGTGGAATTTTCTGAAATTACGTATAGAATTCCGCGATCATTCCGGAAAGACACCAAAAAACACATTAAAGAGCCTGTGAATTTAGTTAAGCTTTTATTCTTTCCTCTAGTATATTAATAAGAAAGAAAGCAAATATGAACAACAGGAGATGGACGGACTGACAAGCAGAATTCCGTTTACCAATGCGGGCCCAGAAATTAATTTTGATAAGCAGTGGGCTTTTGAAATTGCTTACTTTACCCAGCGCGTAGGGAATGATATCAGGAAGCTTGGGGATCTTCTGAACGCCAGGGATTATGTAGAATCACGCCTCCTGGTCTCAGAAATGAAACAGAGAGCAGAGTATGAAAAAACCATCCAGCCCGATTTCAAGACTTCTGAAAATCTTATAAAGGCTCGTAAGCTGTTCAACAGTTTTCTGGATGAGTGCGCTAATTTTGCCGAGCTTGTGAGGGTCACGACAATACAGGAAGAGACCGGGTGCGAAGAAGTGCTCGATAAACCTGAACAGATCCGATATTCCATGAATAGGCTTAATATTCTTAAAGAAATGCTGACTGATGAACTTGGACTCCAGGGCTGGTACTACTGAGCAAGCATATTGAAAACTTTCTACCATCCTATCTGTAAGCATATTCTTTAATTTTTAAACATTGCCTTTAACGTGATTATTACCTGTATCTGCAATGCTGCTCATAACACAACCGATACCTGAAAGATTTACCTAAAAACAAGAAACACCTGCCTCAAAGGTAGTTCCGGACAATAGAAAGCTTTATAATTAAGAACCTCATTAGAGGGGTAGCAAAAGGATATATACAGGAAAAAAGGGTTACAGGGTTACTATTCAAGCTAAAGGCTATTAATTAATATCATTTAATCCAGTAATTTAGTCTGTAATTATTTAATCTAGTAATTCAGTTTGTATATTATTTAATCCAGTAATTCAGTCTGCCTGTATCACAGGGAAGAACTCAAAAAAGCGTCTGGAACTTATCCAAGAAATCGAATTTTTGCTGTATAAGTTTATTTATATGGGTTGTGGATTTCCCTGTTCCTTAGGCACCTTCTCGCATCCCGGGGATATTAACCATTTATACGGCGTGTTTACCTGTTCTTAACGGTATCATGTACCTGTTTGATAAGTGGCTTCTCCTTTAAAGAATATGGGTATGCGGTAGATTATATAAGCAGCAGGTCTGCAAGTTACACAATCTGTAAAAAATAAATTTCAATATTAGAGTGAGTACATGGAAAAATTAGCAAAATTTAAGGCACTTGGACTTTCTGACAGCATGTTAAAAGCCCTTAAAAAGAAAGGGTTTGAAGAACCAACCCCAATTCAGGAAAAAGTTATCCCGCTTTTTTTGAAAGGAAATTGTGATATTATAGGGCAGGCTCAGACAGGAACCGGTAAAACAACGGCTTTTGGAGCCCCCATTATAGAAAAAATCCCCGAAAAATCAGGTTATGTACAGGCAATAATCCTGACTCCGACCCGAGAACTGGCAATCCAGGTTTCAGAAGAACTAAACTCCCTGAAAGGAGACAAAAAGCTGCATATCTTCCCGATATATGGAGGACAGTCCATGACCCAGCAGCTCAGGATGCTAAAAAGTGGGGTTGATATCGTTGTGGGAACTCCTGGAAGGGTAATAGACCACCTTGAGCGGAAGAGCCTGAACCTTGAGCACATTAAATATTTCGTACTGGACGAAGCCGACGAGATGCTCAATATGGGCTTTATTGACGAAATTAAAGAGATCTTAAAGGCAACCGGACCTGAGAAGCGCATGCTTTTCTTTTCAGCTACAATGCCGAAACCCATCCTTGGCATCGCCAAAAAATACATGCGGAATTATGAGTATGTTGCCATTGAGAAAGAAGAACTTGTTGCAAACCTGACCGAGCAGATCTACTTTGAGGTTCATGAGAATGACAAATTCGAGGCCCTGTGCAGAATTATCGATATTGAGGACGAATTCTATGGGCTTGTGTTCTGCAGGACAAAAACCGATACCGCTCAACTTGCCCAGAAACTTGGAGACAGAGGATACACAGCCGATGCCCTGCACGGCGACCTTTCCCAGAATGAAAGGGAGAAGATCCTGAACCGGTTCAGGAAGCAGAAGATAAATATTCTTGTAGCAACCGACGTTGCAGCCCGCGGTATCGATATAATGGACCTGACCCACGTTATCAACTATTCCCTGCCTCAGGACCCAGAATCCTACGTGCACAGGATAGGAAGGACGGGCAGAGCAGGAAAGCAAGGAACTGCAATCACTTTCGTGACATCCACGGAATACAGGCGGCTCACTTATATTAAAAAGACGTCAAAATCTGAAATGAAGAAAGGTCGAATCCCCGAGATAAAGGACGTAATAAAAGCCAAACGAGCAAGAGTAAAAGCCGAACTCGAAGACATTATAAAAACTGAGGAATATGGCGACTGCCTTGAAATGAGCGAAAAGCTCCTTGACGAATACCCAGCCGAAAAAATTTTGGCTGCCTTGTTGAAGTACGCTTTCAAGGAGATGTTCGATGAAAGCATGTACGCAGAAATTTCTAGAAGCTCATACGTCGACCGGAAAGGCAAAACCAGGCTTTTCATTGCCATGGGTAAAGCCGACGGCATGACTCCCGAAAAGCTGTGCGAGTTCATACAGGAAGAAACCGGAGAAAAGGATCTGATGATCAGAGATGCCGAAATATTCCCACACTTTTCCTTCGTAACAGTGCCCTTTGCTCAAGCCGAAGCCCTGCTAGAGATCTTCAAAGACAAAAAGAGAGGTAGAAAACCTCTTGTAGAACTTGCCCAGAGATCAAGGGGGAGAAACTCAAGGGATACCAGTGAATCTCGCAGCAGCATGCGCAGCGACACTCCTCGCAGCAGTTACCGCAATAGCAGCGGAAATTACGCAAGAGAAACAAGAACTGAGAGGAGAAGTTATTCTTCATACTAATTCATTTCTTTTTTCAGGATTTCCGAGACTATAAAGTTTCGAGAAATCCATTAAACTTTAGAATAAATCATTTTAGTTAGACTCTTATTCCAAATAGATCTTAAAATCTTGAATATCTAAATCTCTGATTTGAATATCTAAATCTCTGATTGATCTTATGCTTTACATATCCCTAAAGAGCATATGAGTAAATGAGATCTGCAAAATGAAATCTCCACAAAAGGAAATTGAATCATTTAATGCAGTAAAATCCAGCCTGCATGTAAGAGTACCAGAATAACTCTACAGTGCGGAATCCTGTTTCTCTCAGGAGCTTTAGATGTTCTTCAACAGTTATGGGAAAATACTCTGTGTCAAAACGCTTCAGATTTTCCTCTATTTCTTCTTCAGTTCTGCCGTGAACAACCTGGAAATTATGCCAATATCGTTTTCCTAGAATAATACCTTCTTCGGTAAGTGGCCTGATATTCTCAAAGGTAATGTAAACCCCGCCTTCTTTCAGAAGATTATAACATACAGCTGTAGCTTTAGCCCTATCCTCGCGGGAAAGGTAGTGATGGCACTGTATTGCAGTTATAACGTCCGGCTGCTCCTCCAATTCCTGAGAAAATTCCTGAGTAGTCGATGCTTCCAGAAATTCCAACCTGTCAGCAAGGCAGGATGACAGTTTTTTTCTTGCTTGGCTCAGCATACCTTCCGAAGGATCAAACAAAAGGAATTTTGTAGCCGGAAATTGCCTGACTGCTTTATTAACAAGAGATCCGGTTCCACATCCTGTATCCAGCCATATTCTCGGGCTGGATGGCAAAGATTTGATGAAATTAATGGTTTCCTGATGAAAACATGAGTAGTAAGGGAGGATGCTGAAAATTCGTGCATCGAAATCCTCAGGGAGATGAGAAGTGAAATTCTTTGCAGATTTTTCAGGAGACATGGTGACAGAATCCTTTTTAATCGTTAGTGACTGAACTGCTTTTAGTTTTCATAAACAGAGATAATTAATGTTTTCCCTGCAGTTATCGAAGGAGTTGCTTTTTCAATCCCGAGTTCAGTAACCATTAGATATACGTCAGCTTTCATTCCGTCTTCATCAAGCTTTTTAGTGTCACAGCGATCCGTACAGCCATTCAGGGCAAAAGTCTTGAAGCCATATGATACTGCTGCATTCTCAACCGCATCAACCCCTTTGTGGGCAGCCGCCGCCCCGAAAAATATTAGAAGAGAAATTCTAGAAATTCTAAAAATGGGAAATGAGTTGAGTCAGTCCAACTCAAGCTGAGTTATCTCAACGTTAAGGTTTGCAATCTCAAGAACAGCAACTGTTGATTTTCCAGAAAGCACGCCCGAGGATTCTCCCGGATTTATCACTGTAACCCCTTCGATAATTTTAACATTCGGCTCATGGGTATGGCCCCGGATTACCACATCAAATTCCCCTGATCTGGCAAGTGCTTTTACCATAGCTTCATTTGTCCCATGCAGGAGGGCAATATGCAGTCCGTCAATCGTCAGATCTCCGAAATCCCCGCAGGAAACAGCTCCGATTTCTTCAAACCGCTTTGTAAGTGTTAGTTTATCGCCATCATTATTTCCAAACACAAAATAGAGTTTTGGCTTCAGTTCCTCAAAGGCTCTTACAGTAAAAGGAGAAATAATATCACCTGCATGCAGCACCGCTTTTACTCCCCTCTCATTAAAAAATTCCACCGCTTTCCGGAGGGCATTCATGTTATCATGCGAGTCTGAAAGAATCCCTATCAAATGGTCCCACCTCTTCTATTAAATATCCCTATCTAATATATGGCTGGGTCTACTAAAAAGAATTTGCTAAAACAGATTTTTTGGAGTCTTCTTTAAGAATTGAGATTATAAGTGAAACTTACTAGTAAAATTTTAAAAATTGCTTTTATAATCAGGTTTTAGATCCAGGTTTCATACTTAAACCGGAGATATATTTTCATTGTTACACTGGAAGAAATCCTCATCACGGAAATAATTACTTTTAAATACGAGTTGCTGGTATTATTGGAATAATCCCGGGAGAATATCCAGAGACTCTTAATAGAACATATTCTGGGAAATCCTGAAAGAGTAACTCAGGAGAGCTTCTGTTAAATCTAGATAAACAGTATAATTTCGTGTAGAATTCCATGTAGAATTTAACCAATCGGTTTAATTAATGAATCAGGATGGTAAGTTTAAGTAGTGAGTAAAAATGAAGGCTATAACTCTCCTGAGCGGTGGGCTTGACTCGGTCGCTGCGCTTGCAATAGCTGCGAAAGATCATGACATTGAGATGGCTATTACCTTTGATTACGGGCAGAGAGCCAGAGAAAAGGAAATTGCGTACTCGCGCAAGGTATGCGAATATTACGGGATTGAGCACAGGGTTATAAAGTTAGACTGGCTTTCGGAAATAACATCTACATCCCTTGTTAACAGGGATCTTGAAGTTCCATCCATATCACTCGAGGATATTGACGAAGGAGCACCTGCAGAAATTACAGATGCTTCTGCAAAGGCAGTCTGGGTTCCAAACAGAAACGGGGTAATGCTCAATATCACAGCTAGTTTTGCTGAGAGCAGGAAATGTGATTACATTATAGTTGGCTTTAACGGTGAAGAAGCCAGAACCTTCCCTGACAATTCTCTTGCATATGTGCAGGCAATGGAAAAGGCTTTTTCATATTCTACCCAGAATGGCGTAAAAATCCTGGCTCCTCTGGTTGAACTTGGAAAAACCGAAATTGTCAGAAGAGCTCTTGAGGCAAAAGCTCCTCTTGAATACAGTTGGAGCTGCTATCATGAAGGAGAAAAACCCTGCGAAAAATGTGAGAGCTGCGTGCGCCGAGCACGTGCATTTGAAAATGCAGGCGTAAAAGATCCTCTTCTCAAAAGGCTTGGAATCTGAGCGAGAAGAGCCAGTCGATGCCATAGAAGTGGATTAAGAAAGAGTTACAGGAAGACCTGCAGAAGATTAAGAAAACCTGTGAAAAGCTTCCAGGATACCATCAGAGAAACTTACAGAGAGAATTCTATGAAGTGCATTATCTTACCTGAGAAACTCGATTATGACGGAAGCCAGATTTCCTCTCTCTGGGCTTACAACAATTTTGGAGTTCAGGAAGACTCAGTTGTAGTTTTTAGGGGAGCCTGCGACGTGAAAATCGAGCATATGATTGACCTTGAGGACCGCCGAGCAAATGAATCAATCTTGTCCGAAGATATGATAAGTTTCATTATAGAACATTTTGATTCTACTGACCTGAAACTGGTCTATACCCGGCAGCGGCTCTTTACAGCCCTTGTGAGAGAATACCTTGCGGATATTGGTGTGCAGACAACGAGGGAAGGAGATGACCTTTTCCTGAAAGGGAAAAAGCTAACAGTCTCGATTGCCAGCACCTCTGCAGTTTCTCAGAAAATCCATTTTGGGATTAACGTTTCTCATGATGTATACGGGAATCTGAAAGAAGCCGGGATAATAGATGATAGACAGATTGCAAGCTTCATGCAAGCAGTAGGGGAGGCTTACGTCCGCGAGTTTGAAGATATAGAAAAGGACCTGAGAAAGTCAAGACCCCTGGGGGTGGTATAATGTCAGCTTCAGAGATTATCTCTGCCCCTATAAGAGAAATTTTCTGCTCTGTCCAGGGAGAGGGTCCATATCTTGGCGTAAGGCAGGCTTTTGTCCGCTTTTCGGGTTGCAACCTCAATTGCAACTACTGTGATACGGACTTTGCAAATCCTGGAACCTGCAATTATGAGAAGGTGGAAGGGAGCGGCTACTTTGAAAAAATCAAGAACCCTATAAGTGTTACCCATCTGGAAGCTATGCTGCAGCCTTTTAAACATCTCCATTCAGTCTCCCTGACCGGAGGAGAACCTCTACTGTACGCAGATTTTATAAAAAAGCTGAATATAGCCTCGCCGCTTTATCTTGAGTCCAATATGACCCTGCCTGAACAGGCAAAGAAGCTGAGCGAAAAGGTTGCTTATGTTTCAGGAGATTTCAAACTTCCTGAATCGCTCAGGGGTATTGGACGTGAAGCCCGGAAAGAACACATGGAAAATACAGTAGAATGCTTCAGGCTTTTAAGAAAAACCCATTCAAGGGATTGTTTCTGCAAGATCGTAGTGAACAGAGATACGGAGCTGGAAGCCATAAAGCGGGCTGTAGAAGCCATAGCTCCTTATGTGTCCTGTGTAATCCTCCAGCCTGAAACTCCGATTGGTCGTGACCTGATGAAGCCTGGTTCTATACAAGCATCCGTAAAAAGTATTATGGAGTTGCAGAAGAGCCTGCTTGAAATTATAGACACACGAGTTATTCCACAGACACACAGGATGTGGGGTTGCTTATAACTTTAAATGAGAAGAGTAAAAGAGCATCAAAATTAGAAAAATGAATGGTAAAATGCTTAACTAAAACGGGGCGTATTATAAATGGCAAAAATGAGACTGGGAGTTATTGATTATATCGATAGTGCCCATTACCTTCCAGGGCATGGAAAATGCGGAAGAGTACATGGGCATACATATAAAATCGAGGTCATAATAGAAGGAGAGGTAAGAGAAAATGGGATGGTAATAGACTTTTATGACCTGAAGAAGGGAATAAAGGAAACCCTGCAAGAATATGATCATATGCTGTTAAATGATATCCTTGAATTTCCCAGTTCAGAACACCTTTGCCTGCATATTCACTCCCGCCTCTCGGAAAAGTTTGGATTCCCCCTCCTGGTCAGAATCTGGGAAGGAGAAGGAAAATGGTGTGAAATGGACAATTTTTCATAATGAGCAAACCTGGTACTTACTTTGATATTAAGTGAATATTATATAATTTGATTGATATTAATATATAATATAAACTCTATAAGCTCAAATGGCCAGGAGCTCAGGAGAGTACTTCCAGATTCTCCCGGATTCCTGAGAAATTCCAAAATGTATATCAAGGGGCGCATCATAAATTTGGTTAGATATCCTGAGATCCTCCTTGTACTGAGGTTCTGCTGTACTTTTAAAGATCCCCTGTACTGAGGTTCTGCTGTACTTTTAAATTCCGAATGGAGGAAAACGCATTTGCCTGAAGAAAATAATCTTATATGTTGTGATATTGACAGCCCTAAATTTGAAGAGGAGCTCCTGAGAAAGATTGCCGAACATCCCTGCTACGACAGAAAAGCCCAGCACAAGTACGGGAGGATTCATCTGGCTGTGGCTCCATCATGCAATATACAGTGTAACTTCTGCGTCAGGGATTTTGATTGTGTAAACGAGAGTCGCCCGGGAGTTACTAGCAAAGTTCTTACTCCACAGGAAGCCCTTGAGAAGACGAGGCAGGTCATTAAAGATTATCCATTCATCAAGGTTGTCGGGATTGCAGGCCCTGGCGATCCTCTTGCTAATAAAGAGACCTTTGAAACCTTTGAATTGATAAAAAAGGAATTTCCTGATCTCACGCTCTGTATGAGTACAAACGGACTACTTCTTCCCGAAAAGCTGGAAGATATTCTGCGCGTGGGAGTTTCTACATTAACGGTAACGATAAATGCAATCGATCCCGAGATCCAGGCAAAAATCGTGGATCATATAGTCTATCATGGAAAGATTTATAAGGGAATTGAAGGCGCAAAAATTCAGGTAAAAAACCAGCTTGAAGGCGTCAAAGCGGCTGTTGATGCAGGCATAGTTGTCAAGGTTAACACTGTACTCATTCCGGGAATTAATGACAAACACGTGGTTGAGATTGCCAGAAAACTCAACGAACTCGGGGTTTATATAATGAACATCATGCCCCTTATCAGCCAGGGAGCCTTTGCAAATATTGAGCCTCCTACTCCAGAAGAGCGAAAAGCTGCTCAGCAGGCATGTGAACCTTACGTCCTGCAAATGCGTCACTGCAGGCAGTGTAGAGCTGACGCTTACGGACTTCTTTCTCAGGACATGTCACAGATGAGCGAAGAACGCAGAAAGCTTATAAAAATCCAGACAAAAGAAGATGCCGAAAGGGCAAGAAAAATCCTTAAGGAAGACGGAAAACAGAAAGCTTAAGGGTAGGAGCCCGATAACTGCAATATCACACAATTACCGTCAGGCATTTTAGCACTGGAATTGGAAAAGAGTCTCAAACCAGAATTCTGGATGAGAAACCTTCGAGGCGGAGCAGGAACACTCCGCTTCTCAGATCTTTTTTAAAGACGCGCTTAAATCGTACTTAAAAAACGTTACTCAATTGTGATTGCATTGTTGGGGCAGGCGTCCTCGCATGAGCCGCAATCAAGGCATTCACTTTCATCTACTGTTGCAATACCATCATCGTTGAGGGAAATTGCAGCGGCAGGGCATTCGTCTACACAGCTTCCACAGCCAGTACAGAGGTCGACATTAACTTTTGCTACCATGTTTTTCACTCCTGATCTTTTTAGTAAGAGATCTTTATATATTTGAAAATATAAATTAGGTTGCCTAATAGGATACACGAACTTAATAAAAAGCTATCGCTTTTCTCCTTTGAAACAAAGAAAAAAAGAGATAAAGGATAAGCTGAATAGGTACTCACCGAAACATCTCAGAGTATCTTTCACAGGGAAAGGTTTGTAAGCTATAGAAGCTCTTGATAGCTTAGTAACATTATTATTTGTACCCGTATATTCACACATGAATCACTTATTTACCTGAGTTTGTGCTACTAATAGATTATACCGGTAGTACTGATTAGCCATAAGTATTTGCTAATGGTTATTCGTACCAGTACTGATTATTGTTTTTACCTGTATGCTGATTACCTGCATCTGTATTACTATGTACCCGTATCAATTTAAAAAACAAAAGGAAGCCTGACATTGAACCTAGAAGAGCTCGCAGAAAGGATAAAAACCTTTGAAGGGGTTACTCGAAAAAAACAGATTGAGGACATTGTTTCAATTTTCGAGGCCGTCCGCCCGGAATATAAGAACGCAATTGTTGATTTTGGAGACGATGCAGCAGTTATCGATATAGGAGGAGACGATGTTATCCTCTTTGCGGCAGATGGGATATGGGGAAGGATACTGGACGCCAGTCCCTGGTGGGCAGGCTACGGAGCTGTAGTTGTGAATGTAAACGATATTGCAGCAATGGGTGGAAAGCCCCTTGCTATGGTGGACGTAGCATCCTCAAGTTCCGATACTGCTTGCAGAGAACTTATGGAAGGGCTGGCTGAAGGAGTAAGGAAGTTCGGGGTTCCGGTTGTAGGCGGCCATGTCCATCCTGATACGGAGTATAATTCCATTTCAGTTGCTATTATCGGCATAGTCAAAAGAGATTGTGTGATTCGGAGCGACACCGCCCGTCCCGGAGAGCTTGTTATAGCGGCTTACGATATGGACGGAAGAATTGGACCAAATTCCCCTTACAGCTGGGATACGACCTCTTTTAAAACGCCAATGAAAATAAGGGAAACTTATCTCGTCACCCAGAAAATTGCAGCGCGAAAACTTGTCACTGCAGGCAAAGACATAAGCAATCCCGGAACTATAGGTACGCTTGGGATGCTCTGTGAAACGAGCAAAGTTGGCGCAACCGTAGACCTCGAAGCCATCCCAAAGCCCGATAACGTGGATTTTGAGCAATGGCTTAAAATGCATCCCGGAACAGGTTATGTATTTACTGCAAAAGCAGAAAAAGCAGAGGAATGCATAAAGGTTTTTGAAGAAGCTGGGCTTACTGCTGCCGTTATCGGAAAAATTGAGGCAGGCTCGAAACTCGATATATATGATAAAAGCGGTAGAGTAACAGTATTTGATTTCTCAAAAGAAAGTATTACAGGTATTGGTTCTGAATAAAACTTTTTCTTAAAAAATTTATCAAAAAGCAATAAGGCATTCCTATCCGTATTGCGATTCGAGATTTATTTTCCCCAGGCCACGGGCCTGAAGAAATTTAAAGAGGTAAGCAAAATTCAACTGGATTACCTGAAAGATTAGCGAGATTATTGACTTTCTACCCAGGCTTTCATTTCTTCGTAGAGGAACTTTTCGGCTGCCTGAACCTTCTCCAGTGGACCGCGCAAAACCAGGAGTTCCCTTTCTTCGCTGTTTGCTATGTCGACAAAAACTTTCCTGGTTAAAGGTTCGAGACCGAATTCTTCAACAATATCATAAATAATAGATACAACCGTGCCTGGAGGGATTATAAGGTCGTATAATTCTTCAGTTGGTAAATCATCGCTTTTTTCGGCTTTTTCTTTTTCAAGCTGCTTTGAAGCAATTAATTCTTCCAGATTCAATGTTTTATGCATTTAAGTCACCTTTTTGTTTTATTACTTATAACTTCTGCCAGTTTTATCAGTTTCAGTCAAAAAAACCGATTTAACTATAGCAAGCAGGGCTTTTTGTTTTTTTATTGTTGAGGCAATGGCAATTATGTCACAAACGTACATCGGGTAAGAGAAATATAAGCAGACTTCTTTTTATATCAATTTATGATAAGACATAATCATATTTATGATTGATTCTCAAAGGCATTATCTGCCATGAAGCGAATATTCAGCTCTCGAAGTATAGCTCTGGAACTATGAATATACCCCAAAAATCAATAAACTAAATAAAATTCCAGACATAATTGGATATAAATTGTTGAAAGTAAGTCAGGAATAAATCAAGTCAGGAATAAATCTACAGAAAAGAACTGCTATAAAAGAAGTATAAAAAGCAACAAATATAAAAGAAGTATAAAAACAACAAATAAAGTAATAATAAGTTAATGCGAGGGAAAAGGTTCTAAGCTAGCCTGTTCTAAGCAAACTTTATCTGAGATGAAAATCTTTTATAAGAGGGTAGAAATGCAACAGTATAAATTAAAACGCGGTTTTAAACCTGATATTGACAGGATTTACTCGGTAATGAAAGAGTGCTTTCCCGGGGAGATCTCCAGAGACGCAGGTGTCCTTGAGACTTCCTATGGAGCTATGTCAAAGATAAAAGTCTGGATTGATAATAAAAGGCTATTTGTGGATACGGTTTCCGACAAAACTGTAACTGATGACGAGATTATCCTGCAGACAAATAAGGTCTTCAGGGATTTTCTGTATAAAGCGACTGGATACACAGCAAAAGAACGCGTAAAAATGGCAAAGAAAGATGTCGGAGGAGATTAAAACTCCTGACGACCTAACACTGTTTTGAAACTTTGAGATTTCTGTTATTTTGCAATCCTTAGCTTGAGGTATCTTTTTGAACACCGATTTTCTTGAAAAACTAAAAAGTTTTGAGATTCCAACCTGCCTGCGGGTCTGCTGCGGAACCGACGGTTCGGTGACATTCCTCCTGGAGATAATGACCAGGCAGCCGGTGAGCGTGACTACTGAGTCCCAGCACATCATCAAAGCCGATAAACCAATTGCTGATCTTCTCGATGTGGAAGAAGGCAGTGAAGTAAACGACCGGGCAGTATGGCTCTCTGCAGGCGGCACAGTCTTTGTCTATGCAAGATCCCTCTCTCCCCTGGAACGAATGCCTGATACCATGCGGGAACAACTCATGCGGGCAGACATCCCTATCGGTCGTATCCTGCGCAGCCACAATCTCGAAACCCGGCGCGACATGGAGGAACTCGAAATCCTTGAAGGCGAACCAACCTTCGACGGCATATCTGTACTTTCCCGTTCCTACAAAATAGTTCACAACAACCGCACTCTCATGTGGATCAACGAGCGCTTCCCGATCGATGAGCGCTGGTGCTTATAAAGGAAAATAAAAGATATAAAGAAAAGATCAGACTAAGTAATAAAATCGAAATATTCAGGCTTTTTTTGAAACCCGTTTCCCAAATTATTTTAATTTTGTCCACAAAATTTCCAGTAGACATAAGAGATTTTTCAAATGTTAGTGATATCAGTCGAAAGGTTTATATCTCTGGTGTGATATTTTGGAGATGCTCTTAGAATAATAGTGCCTTGGTGGCTTAGGGGTATAGCGCGTCCTTGGTAAGGACGAGGTCGCGGGTTCAAATCCCGCCCGAGGCTCTTTTAATTTTTGTTTCTTTTTTAAATTTCATCTTCTTCAGATTCAACGATCTCTTTGCTGAGATATCTGGATAACTGTACGCATTTCATACTGAAATCTTATTTTTGAACCTATAGAATTTTAGTGTTCCGTAGCAGTTTAAGAATCCTACAATCCTCAGAGTTTAATCCAGATTCAGGATTGAAACCTAGATAAAACTAAAAAAAAAGAAAAAGCTATGAACAGAACTGAAAATCAGTTCTGTTTTTTCCACCTGTAATATCTCCAGAACTTGACCCTTATTCTGCCTGGGATTAAAAACTAACTGCGGAGCAGGGAACAGAGCTATCCGTTTGTTACCCTTCTTCCTCTTCAGGAATCATGAGCTCTTCATAGCACGTTACACAGATGCATTTTTCGTCAGGGGATACTTCTTTAAGGTCTATCTTCGGACCACTGGGTTTTAGGGTTCCTACCCTTAATACATAGAAGTGCTCACCGAACTCGACTGGCTGTCCGCATCTGGAACATAAGAAGGGTGGATACTCGACCGATTCAACTGCACACTCAATGCATATCAAATCGGAATTATCCCCGCGAACCTCCTCGAACTTTATTGGTATCATATCCTGGCTGGTATCGACGACCGGCACATTTTCCAGCAGTTCCCGACCGCAGATATTACAAAATTTTTTCATTTTGGCGCATCCCTTCATTATGTCTCCTTTATTCTCTAGGAATTTCTCACAAAATCCTGTACCGCCTCAAGGGGTTTTAATGTTGATTTTAGTGCTTCCCCGTTTTTGCAGCTAATTTTATTCCCCATTTCAGCCCCTAATATAATTATATAAATTAAATATTTAAAAATATTATTATTTAAATTATTATTTGATTTAATCCCCTCACAAAGGCTTCTACAGTTCACCGTAAAGCTCACCGTTCAGGGAATTAAAAGGGAATTTCTTGAGGAGAATTTGAACGCTGGAAATTCCTGGCATACTAAATTGCCAAAAATTAGTATAGGTAAATGAATGGATTCTTTAACGCCAGAGGCAGCCTATTGGCATCCATGCATCCATAATAAACATCATTTCCATGAATTTTAAAAATAATCAGTGTTTACAATTAAAAATAACAATCTTTAAAAAAATGTGAAAAAAGGTGTGAAAAAAGGTGTGGCAAATTGCTTGAATTTATTAACTCTTGACAACTACCTGTTCAAGAAAACAAACCCACAGGATTTGTCCTATATACCGGAACGGCAGTTATGATTATTTTCTACTCTGTTTTATTATGTAACGTCCCTAAATTTATGATCTAAAATATTTTGATAGTCCATCTTAAGTTTAAGATGGACGTATCTGAATTCTAATTGTAGAGAGTGTACACAAATATACAGTTGCGACATGCATCCTATCTTCGGCAGGTAACTCATTATTTTCCTTGTAACTTACTGATTGTTTTTTATATATTTGCCTATGATAGGATACTTGATTATATCGGAATAATGGTATAAAATTTCTAAAGAAAATCTGTTTAGAACCTGTGCTCAGAATATGCTCAAGGTAAAATATAACCAGCCGTCTGATGCAGGTTACATCAAAGTGTGAGACTTATAATTGATGTTTTATCATAGTCAAGGCTTTATGAGATTAAATTTCAGAATCTCCTGTACTCATAAAACCTGCATGGATTCCAAACCGGGATCAGCAATTTAAAAATGCAGGATTATATTTACCAAATCTGAATTTTTTTAGGGAAATAGTCAAAGAATAAAATTAAATGTTCGGTTTATAATACTCTGTTTTTATTTATTATAGTTATAAAAATAAAATATTTAGAAGATTCCTAACCACACCCTTTATTTTATTACAGACAAATGAATACATATTTCATTTTAGTGATTGATAGAAGTTCTATAAATTGTACTCCAGCGTATAATAGTTTGAAAAAGTATGGCTAGCAGGTACTTCCGGAACTAAGCACACGTGAGAACAAGCTAGAATTGAGAGGAGATCCTTTAAAGTAAGGAGAACAGGAAATGACTGATGAGAAACGCACTATTTTGATTTATTACCATGATGATAACGATGGGAGTTGTGCAGCTGCTGTCGCTGCGAATTACTACGACAAAAACGAATTTTCCATAAAGTTTGTTGCTATAAACTACGGAAAGGAGTCATGGACTGAGGAAGAAATAAACGAAGCTGAAAAAGTGTGGCTTGTTGATTTTTCAAGTGACAGAATGGAAGAATTCGTAAAGATTTGCGGGTCTAAGCTGATATGGATAGATCATCACAGGACTGCTATGGAAAAGTTCCCCGAACTGTGGGGCTCAAGCAGTATTCCGGGAATTCGGTCTCTTGAAAAGGCAGCCTGCATGCTTACATGGGAGTACACTCATCCTGAGAATATTTCGCCCCCTCCGGCTGTTGCCTATATAGGGGATAAGGATATGTGGACGTTTGAATACCCGGATACAAGGGCATTCAGTGCAGGTTTCAGCCTGATGGTCAAGACTCCTGACGATCCTGTGTGGGACGTGCTTCTTGGTTCGGAATACGAAGAAACCGTAAATAAAATGATCTCCATTGGTGAATTGCTCCTGGAGGCTCAAAAGTACAAACTTCAGAAAGCCTTCGATCGTGGGATTGATTTTACTTTTCATAATTGGAGAGCCAGGCTTGTAAACACTACAGGGAATATTTCCGAGCTAGGGGAATTCATCTACAAGAAGCCTGAATATGATATTGCTGTCATGTGGCAGGCAGTAGAAGATATGGTAGTATTCAGCCTGAGGTCTGATTCAGAGAACCCGAATTCACCTGACTGTGCCAAGATTGCCCAGCAATATGGCGGCGGAGGGCACAAAAATGCTGCAGGATTCCAGAAGAAGAATATTGATTTTCCACGCCTGTTTTTCACATGAAATATTACCTCAGCGTTGCAGAGATCACATTTTACCATAATTCGAGGTTTTTCTGGGCATAAGGCAAAAGGAGTTCCAGACATCCTGAAAACCCAGATTCTGGACTTCTTATTTTTCATCATCTTTTTTAAAAATAATTATTCCAAATGCATGTGAGTAATACCCTGATAAAGTAAAAAAGTATTAGAGAGGATTAAACAAAAGGATCAATCCAGGTTTATGTTTGATCATCCTTCAAAGGACATGATCGTGCTCGATTCTATACACTTCGGCAACTGCATTGATATCATTGAGATTCTTTACTGCAATACTACCTCTGACCTGAACGTCAGGTCCCTCGATAATAGTTCGGATTTTCATCCCTTTTGCTTCAAGCTCAGCACTTACTTTTTCAAGGATTGAATCCGGCTCCAGAAAGACTCTAACATCAATATAATCATCAGGTGCAGTTTGAAGTTTGTTCATTACTACCGATGTCAGTTCAGCAGAATATTTTGTCGCGGTCACTGGTGTCCCTCCCGTATTCATATTAATCGCCTTTCCATAAATAACTGGCTATCTTGACGTGCTCTAAAAAACACTATCAATCGAGGATAATGGGAAAGGTTTTCCCCCAGAAATTGATCTCAAAAATCCGGATTCATTGGGACTTGAACTTGTAAATATTCTTGTAGAACAGATCGAAGGCTGTATTGAGCTTCCAAAGGATGGCAAAACAAGATTGGTAATATGGTTTAACAATAGAGGATAAAAAAGCAATAGATGAATGAAAAGATGATTGCTGAGATTTCACTGCTTTATCTCTGCCCATTTATTGCCTGAATGGATATTGTTTAATTACCTGCTTATTATTTCACTACTTACTTCTCCTCTCATATGAATGAGAGAAAATCACTTTTTCTACCAGAGTTTTAAACTGGGTTTTAAAACCTGGTTTTCCTTTTTTCCAGCACTTTAAATATGATTTTGTTAGGTATTTTTCAGTTGTAAGTACAAACAAGGGAACCTTTATCTCTAAAAGTTTGTTCACTCCCATTTAGTTTATACTAGAAAGGTCTGCAAAATGTTGGAAAGCATTATCATAGAAAATAAAAAAGTTAAATAAATAAAAGAATAATTAAAATTTTAAAGTATTGAATAATATTAGATAATGGCTCTGTAGAAATCCTCTAAATTCTGTTTTTACCCAAAAATTATAAAAATAAAATTGTAAAAATGCTCCTTAATTTTTTTGTCCACACAAAAAACAAAGGAGCAATTGCTATTGTCATCAAATAAGTATATTAAATTTATTGATCTCAGTCTTAAAACGGTTCAGTCTTCCAGACTGAACCTTTACTCCTGCAAATATTCCAAACGTGTTTATACTCAACATCAGCTTCTTGTTCTTGTTTTATTGAAGGAGTATATAAGTACAGACTACCGTGACTTTGTAGAACTTGTTGACCTCATGAACAGTATAAAGGAAAAACTTGACCTTGATAAGGTTCCTCATTACACTACTCTTCAAAAGTTTGTGTCCAGAATTCCCTCTTCATTGTTTAACCTAATTTTGTCAAAAACTCTAAAACTATTTTACTCACATGGAGAAAAAGTTCTCATTACGGCAATTGATGCAACAGGATTTACGAGTTCTTATGCAAGTCATTATTATTCTAAGAGAACAGGGAAGCTCCGAAGGAGCTTCCTTAAAACTTCAATATCAGTAGACACTATTAAAAAAGTAATATTAGGATGGAAAATTAGCCAAAAAACAGATCATGATGTCAAGCATGCAAAGACTCTGATAAGACAATCAAACAAGTCAAGAAAGTCTCAATGTTATGTGATGGATAAAGGATATGATTCCGAAGAAATTCATACTCTAATAAGAGAAGAGATAAAAGCAGATTCAATAGTACCTTTGAGAGAAAGAAAAAGAAAGAGAATAAACGGAAAATATAGAAAACAATTAAACAAAGACTTTGATAAGATCAAATACAATAGAAGGAATATAGTAGAGACAATAATATCTGTTGTAAAAAGAAAATTTGGAGAAACATTAAGAGCAAGAAAGGTTAGAAATCAAGTAAAAGAAGTAAAAGTTAAACTAATAGTCTATAATATAAACAAAAAAGTAATACAATTATTATGGATTAAATTAAGGATTTCTACAGAGCCTAGATAATAATATTTTATAAGTATAGAGAAAATTGGATTATGAAGAATCGGAATGGCGAAAAAAGCCTGAATTGTAATATAGCAGGTGAAAAGCTTAAAAGAAATAAATTAAAGGGAAGTTAAAGCCACTGTTTTAGCTCCTCAGGCTGTAACATCCTTTCGAATAATGTAAGCAACCATCTCAGGGTTAAGTTTGCTTTCCCTTGAGATCTTTTCCTCAATAGCCTCAGTAGATTTACCTTCAGTTTTGAGTTCTCTTATTTCTTCAATGATTGACGAAGGAATGCGGTAATACTCGTTTATGTCCTTCCTGTGGCCCCAGACATCACCCTCGATGAGCTGGATACGCTGCATTTCAAGGAACATTTCTATAGATTTAGAAACCGTACGCCTGTAAGATTTAGGAAGCTGTATAACTTCAATCTTCGGACAGTTCTCAACCAGCGAAAATATATCCTTATTTGAGGGTCTGAAAGCCAGATGCACTACCCTCTCATTTGGATTCAGTGTAAAGATCTCGTCTCTTGAACTCACAACCCTTATTTTCAAAGTTAATCCTCCAGATTTACCTATTTTTTTTGTATGATAGTAAAAAATCCTTCATTAAATATTTTTCTATCTTGCTTGAATCATTTAAAAACAATTTTTATTTTTGTTTTTTCGGATATTTTTGTAAAATTAAGATCTAAATAACAAAAATCAATATGTAGAACAGTGTTTTTAACAAGACATAACGAAATATTTGGGAACATTTTACAGGATACCTGCAGAGCAAAACTTACAAAAATCCGATTTTTTTACTGAAAATTATCTATTTTCCTTTAAGTCAGGGCAGTTTTAAATTTTTCAAAATTAGCTAAAATTTCAAGATGAAACTATATTTTAAAATTGGTCAGTATTTCAAAATTAATTGATATTTTAAAATTACATAATATTCAAGAGTTAACTAAGATTATAGAATTATAGAATTTTTAGAAATTAACTGAAATTTTTGAAATTAGCTGATAATAAAAAGTCAACTAATATTTAAAGGGCTTATCTAAAAAGCAATTATAAAAAAATCGATCTGAAATGAGAATTTACGGAAGAGGAAGACCCACTCCATCGGAAATAACTTAAATCGCACCAGGATCAAAACACCGGAATTCATGCCTGGAAAATCGCACAATTTTTATAAAATGTCGTATTCATTATACTCCATATACTATTTTGAAGAGGCTCGCGCATGGAAGATCCTGTTATCTCAAAAATAAAAAGCCAGTTTGATAAGAAAGGAAATCCAGCAAAGATTCCGCTGATGAACGGGAAACGTTTTTTTGAAGCTCGGTCCGAAGTGGATGGAGTCTATGTTGACAACCTGAAAAACCAACCATTTCTTCCCTGGGAAGTCTTTTCCGAAGCTGTTAACTTTATAAGGGAAAATGGTGGGAAGGTAAAAAAAGGAAACGCGACAAATTCGAGATTGGGAGACTCTAACCTTGGCCTTGACACACTTGAAGGTCATATTGCGAGCAAAGTCTATGGCTGCAGTATAGGCGATACTGTAATTAAGAGAGTAACCCCGATAGCTTCTATTCTTGCCTGGGCTGGAATCTGTGAAAACGCCAGGGGGCAAATAAGTCTTCTCTCTAATGAAAAAGAGCCACAGGCTTCTTATGGTGAAAAAGAAATCTCCCCGGCATTTACTGCTCAGGAGGACACAGAGAGTTTAGGGTCGAATTCCCTTGGTTCCCAGCCTGATCACAAGCAGCCTGAATGGAAAAAGCTGGAGGTCGAACTTGAGGAAAAAGTCCAGAGAATAAAAGCACTTAGTGAACAGGTTAAAGGCAAAGAAGAAGATCTGGAAAGATTAAAAAAAGAGCTTGAAGCGCGCGAAAAGCTTCTTCTGGATAAAGATTCGGAACTGCGATCCCTTCAGGAGCAATTGGCGGATAAAAATGAAGAAACTATGAATCTTGAATCCAGGCTCATCGAAAAAGAAGAAAAGATAGAAAGACTTATTGAGGAACTCAAGGAGAAAGGAGAAAAAATAAACATCCTTGAGGAGAAACTTCTGGAAAATGAAAAAGAAATCGAAGATCTTAGAGAAAATATCTCCATAAAAGATAAAGATCTTAAGACGCTGGCTGAAGATGTCATCTCAAAGGCTGGGGAAATAAGAAAAATTGAAGAAAAACTTACCAGGAAAGAACAGAAAATAAATACATTGGAAGCTATGCTTGTCACGGCTGAAGAAAAAATAAATAAGCTTGAGAAACAGCTTTCAGGCTATGAAGGAGAAGAAAAACTGTTAGTCCAGCTTAAAGAAAAAGAAGAATTCATAAAGCAGTTAAAAATGACACTTGCAAGTAAAGAAGAAGCGTTTTCAAAGCTTAGTGAAGAGAACCGAAGATATCGGACGCAACAGAAACTTGCATCTGAAGGGCTAAAGCAGATAGAAGAACAGAAAGCCTCAAGAAAATGGTGGAAACGCCTGTAAGCCGCAGGAAGCGGAAACAGGAGCTTCTATTTAAACTTTATTCATTCGTGGCTGTTCTGAGCTCGGTGTAAGGAATGAACTGTGAAGCAGGTGGAGAATCATATCAGGACTAATTTTCCTTAGATTCATAACCTCCCCGATAATCTCTTCCTCGGTTTTTCCCTGAACTTTTAATTCTTTAATTTTTTCAAGTACATAAGCGGGTATTACAAAATAATTATTAAGATCATGCCAGTGCCCGCTGACATCTCCTTTTACAAGATGAATACCTGAAGAAGCAAGGTACATTCTGATAAACTTTGAGAGTCCATCATAGGAAGATGCGGGAAGTTGAAGTAATTCTATGCCTGGACATGCCTTGACCAGACTGAAAAGATCCTTAGCCGATGGTCTAAAAGCAAGGTGTACTGCCTTCTCATCTGCTCTAAGGCTGGAAATTTCATCTCTATTTGTCACGACTCTAATTCGTACACTACCTAGCCCCATTTATGCTCCCACTCATATCTAAGCATGGATCATTTATTTAATTTTGTGTTTCAGTCTTTCTGATCAAATTTCAGCATGATGATAAAATTGATCAAAGTTTACTAAAAAAAGAAATAGTTATGAATAAGAATGCTGGAAGAGTGCCAGATCTGAGCCCCTGAGAATAAATATAAACTTATTCACTCAGAAGATCGGATATCGGTTAATCAGGACTTTCCTCAAAATTCTTTCTTAAGCTTTATGCTCAACCCTGCCGCAAGAGCCTGCCCGAAGGAAATACATCCGTCTCCACAGGGAACCTGGTGATGAGCCAGAAATTCAAAACCTGCTTCTTTAACGTTTCTTGCAATGCACGAGGTAATGTGATCATTATAGGCAACCCCACCACTGAGGCCTATCTTCTCAAGTCCCTTTTTTGCCGCAAGAGAGATGGCAATTTCTGATATTCCTTTCGCAAGGTTTTCCTCAACCGCAAAAGCAAGATCAGATGAGGAATACTTTCCGGAAAGTTCATATACCCCCAGAAGAAGTTCGGTTGTGTCAAGTACATGAACACCTGTATTCCTGTCTTTCTTGATGATCACAGGAAGGTCTACGGCATGTGTACTCATTCTCGCGGCAGATTCCAGTTTCATTGCCGGTTCCCCGTCATAGGTTCTTATTCCGCAGATCCCAAGCATTGCAGCAGCTGCATCAAGTACTCTGCCTGTACTGCTGCTTTGAATGACATTTACCCCTGTCTCAAGCTGTTTCATTACAGTTGATAACTCCATAGTTCCTTTCGGAAAAGTAAGGGGAAGTTTTTCAAGCTCTTCTCTCCCCAGTTTCCCGAAAAGAATGCCCAGAACCATTCTTGATGGTATTTTCGATGCGAGGTCTCCCCCAGGCATTGGCTGGGGAAGTAAATGCCCAATGCGTTCATGTCCTAAATAAGAAGATTCAAAAAGTTCTCCTCCCCAGATAGCGCCGTCGCTGCCGTATCCAACGCCATCAAGGGCTATACCAAGAATCTTTGAATCCAGAGGCAGGGAGTTGTCAGCCATAAGTGCGAGCATGTGGGCAATATGATGCTGAATTTTAAGTGTATTCTCTCCTCCCATCTTCAGCGCATAACGAGTTGTGTTAAAAGCGGGATGCAGGTCACAACTCCAGCGAAGAGGTTCGATTCCGGTAAGCTGGATAAGGTGCCTGACAACCTCGGAATGATATTTGAAGGTTTCCACATGGCTGGTATTGCCGATATACTGAGAGATATAGGCAAATTTTCCTTTTGCTACAGTAACCGTGGAGTTCATCTCAGCTCCTACGCCAATGGAAGCCTCGACCTCAAAAGGCAGTTCTACAGGTTCGGGTACATAGCCTCTTGAACGCCGTATAAAGGCTGCTTGCCCATTTACAATCCGGATAACAGTATCATCGTTCCGGTTTGCAACAACTCTATTATGCAGCAGGAAATAATCGGCAATCCCCTTAAGTTTTTCAAGCGCTTCTTTATTTTCTATGACCATAGGCCTCCCTGGCAGATTTGCCGAGGTCATGACATATACGGCATCAGGCATGCGGTCAAAAAGCAGAGTCTGCGTGCCTGTATAGGGGAGCATTACACCGATGTTGTGCAAACCAGGAGAAACTGATTCAGCCAAATTGAATTCCTTTGACTTGGGAAGTATAGTAATAGGGCGGCGGTAAGATGATAGATACGTCCCTCCTATACCTTCAACCTCTGCAAAAGTTTCCACAACCCGAGCGTTATTTGCCATAACTGCAAAAGGTTGTTCCGGACGCTTTAACCGTCTTCTGAGTTCCTTTACAGGTTCCTCTTTTCGCGCGTTACAGGCAATATGAAAACCTCCAAAACCTTTTATAGCAAGGATAAAACCTTGCTGGAGGAAATCCGAGGCACATGCAATTGCTTTATAGCCTTTTGCCAGTACATTCCCCTCGGAGTCCGAAAGCCAGATCTCCGGCCCGCATTTTGGGCAGCAGACAGGCTGGGCATGGTACCTTCGATTAAGAGGGTCAGTATACTCTTTCTCACACTCTGGGCAGAGAGGAAAATCTGCCATTGAGGTGTTTTTTCGGTCATAAGGGAGGGATCGAACAGTCGTATATCGAGGACCGCAGTTTGTGCAGACTGTAAAAGGATAATGATAGTACCTCGAAGAAGGATCAAAAATTTCAGACTTGCACTGTTCGCAAATAGCCGTATCGGGGGGAATTATGGAATTTTCAAAAACTCCAGATTCACTGGGCAAAATAATAAATTCAGAATACCCGGAAACAGGGACATTTTTTGTTTTGATTTCCGTAATTTTAGCGAGAGGGGGCTTTTTTTCCAGAAGATCTGCAAGAAAATTATCAAGGCTTTCCAGGTTCCCTTCCAAAAGAATTTCCACATAGTTTCCCAGATTTTTCACATATCCGAAAAGTCCGTGAGCCTTTGCAATCTGATATATAAAAGGGCGAAAGCCTACCCCTTGCACAGTACCGGTAATATGGAGAAGCCTTGCTTCGTTTTTCATATAAAATAAAGATTGAGCTTGTCGTTAAAATAGCTTTCTAAGTAATTAAAAGCGTTCAGCAGTATTACTAGTAGATTAAAATTTTGAACTGATGTTTTAAAATTAAACATATGCGAGATTAAACTAAATGATAGCAGGAAATAGTGTTTACCAAAAACAAGTGTAAAAATTACATGAGGTATAAAAAATTACATGCTAGATTCAGATAATCTTATATAAAACAAGAGTTTGTGACTGGTTTCAGGACTATTCATATCCTGAAATTCAGGTCACATAAACTCGGGATAAATTGTTTTTATTATAATGATGAACCCCATAATCATCATTAAAAGGGAAATTCTCCAGGCCACCTGTAACAGGCGGGCCTGGTTTTCGGGTTCACCTAATTTATATATTGCTCTTTCAACCAGATTCGGTCGGTCGTTACACGCTGCCATGCTCAAATCAGGATTACTCTCTAATTCTTGCCTTGATTCTCTTCAGCCTGAAGGTGTTTTCCCTTTCCATTTCTTCAAGGGCGAAACGGATGTACTTCATGGTTTCAATGAGCTCGGGAATGACCTTGAACTCGAGAGCGTTTACACGTCTCTTGGTCCTCTCGATTTCATCAAGGAGCCTTTTCATTGTTGTTTCCAGCTCTGCAGCGGTAATGATCTTTTCTACAAGGTCCTCATAGGCATCAGCAGTCTCGTCGATATACGAGTTTGTCCCGATAATACCGTAGCCTCTCTCGTAGAGGGATTTGCGAACTCCAGTAGAGCTGATCCTTGGCACCACAACACCCATAATGTTGTGCCCTGAAAGCTGGATTTCAGGAGACTCCTTTGCTGTAAAGGCAGTTGATCGGACTGCAATCATTCCATTCACAGCAGAGGCTAGATTGATTTTTTCCGTACTTCTTGCATAGGCAGCATCCAGCTCGGTTCTGACGTTCCTTGCTTCGTTAAGGATCTTGAAGAACTCAAGAATAAGACCATCCCTTTTCATCTTCAGGAGCTTGTGCCCGCTTTCAGACAGCTTAATCTTTTTCTTGAGATTAATTAGCTCCGACCGAGTTGGTTTTACGTCCTGCTGAGCCATGGCAATCACTTACTCTTTCTGTGCGCTGGGTGATACTTCTGGATATATTTGTTGTCAATCCTACCCAACTGGTTCTCAGGAAGGTGAGTGAGAATCTGCCATCCAATCTCCAGAGTCTCTTCGATTGACCTGTTTTCGTTTCTTCCCTGACGGACAAACTTGTCCTCAAAGAGATCTGCAAACTCGAGGAACTTGGTGTCTCTTTCGGACAGAGCTTCCTTACCGACGATTGCCACGAGACCTCTAAGGTCACGCCCTTCTGCATAAGCTGCATACAGCTGGTCAGAAACCGCCTTGTGGTCTTCCCTTGTCTTGCCGGCTCCGATACCTGAGTTCATCAGCCTTGACAGGGACGGCAGCACATTAATTGGTGGGTAAATACCCTTCCTGTGCAGTTCTCTGGCAACCACGATCTGGCCTTCAGTAATATATCCTGAAAGGTCAGGAATCGGGTGGGTAATATCGTCACCAGGCATTGAGAGAATTGGAATCTGAGTAACTGATCCCTTTGCACCTTTGACAATACCTGCACGCTCGTAGAGGGTCGCAAGGTCAGTGTACATATAACCTGGGTATCCACGACGTCCAGGCACTTCGTTACGGGCGGCACCCATCTGACGGAGAGCCTCTGCATAGTTGGTAATGTCAGTCAAGATGACGAGAACGTGCATGCCATGCTCGTATGCCAGATACTCGGCTGCTGTGAGAGCCATACGTGGGGTGACTATACGTTCGACAGCAGGGTCATCTGCCAGGTTCAGGAACACAACTGCCCTTTCCAGAGCGCCTGTCTTTTCGAAGTCACTCATGAAGTACTGGGCTTCTTCATTAGTAATACCCATTGCTGCAAATACTACTGCGAAAGCAGTTTCAGAACCGGGCACAGTAGCTTGCCTTGCGATCTGCAGAGCAATTTCATTGTGCGGAAGACCTGATGCTGAGAAAATAGGCAGTTTCTGCCCACGGACCAGAGTGTTTGTCCCATCGATTGTGGAGATACCTGTCTGGATAAAGTCTTTAGGAGGCAACCTTGCATACGGGTTCATTGCAGCTCCGTTAATATCCAGAAGCTGGTCGGGCACAATCCTTGGTCCACCGTCCCTTGGTTCTCCTGAACCGGAGAGGATCCTGCCGAGAAGGTCAATGGATGCAGGAAGCTTCAGGGTTTCTCCGGTGAAGATTACACCGCAATCCTTGTCAAGCCCACTAGTACCCTCGAAAACCTGGACAACCACAATGTCGGAGGAAGAGTCCAGCACCTCGCCTCTGCGAACGGTCCCATCGGGCATTTTAATATTAACGATTTCCTTGTAACCTACAGGCTCTGTTTTCTCGACAAAGATAAGAGGCCCTGCAATCTGAGTGATTGTCTTATACTCTTTTGCCATGCTTACTTACCTCCCAGGGCTGCAAATTCTTTATCCATCTTTGCAAGGACCGCATTCATAGAACCATCGAAATCCTCTTCGAACTTGACCTTGGGGAGCTCGTCCTTTGATTCCATCTTGAGGATTTCTGAAATAGGTACACCTGATTTCAGGGTATCCATAGCAGCGTCTCCCCATTTCATGATAGCCTGCAAGATCCTGTACTGTTTTGCAAACGGACTGTAAGTGTCTATTGGGTGGAATGCATTCTGCTGCAGGAAAACTTCCCTTATCATACGGGTAATCTCAAGCAGAAGCTGCTGTTCTTCCGGCAGTGCATCGGAACCAACAAGCTGCACGATTTCCTGCAGTTCGGATTCGGTCTGCAGCATATCCATTGCCCTTTCCCTCATGGGGACATAGTCGGGAGCCACATTAGCATTAAACCATTCATTAAGATCATCTTTGTACAGGCTATAGCTGTTCAGCCAGTTGATTGCTGGGAAGTGACGCCTCTGGGATAACTTTGCATCTAGAGCCCAGAATACTTTCACAATACGCAGAGTGTTCTGAGTGACAGGCTCGGAGAAGTCACCGCCTGGAGGGGATACCGCACCGATGGCAGTAATTGAACCTTTCTCACCACAGAGGGTCTCAGCAACCCCAGCACGCTCGTAGAATTCTGCCAGCCTTGCAGACAGATATGCCGGGTAACCTTCTTCACCAGGCATTTCTTCAAGACGAGAGGAGATTTCTCTCATGGCTTCTGCCCACCTTGAGGTGGAATCTGCCATAAGGGAGACGTCATATCCCATATCACGGAAATATTCCGCAAGTGTCATTCCTGTGTACACAGACGCTTCTCTTGCAGCCACAGGCATGTTTGAAGTATTAGCGACAAGAATGGTACGCTCCATAAGTGGCCTTCCAGTCTGCGGGTCTTCAAGTTCCGGGAACTCCCACAGAACATCTGCCATCTCGTTTCCGCGTTCACCGCAGCCGATGTAAACCACAATCTCGGTATCACTCCACTTTGCAAGCTGCTGCTGGGTAACGGTTTTTCCTGATCCGAAAGGTCCTGGAATTGCAGCAGTGCCTCCCTTTGCGACAGGGAAAAGTCCGTCAAGGATTCTCTGTCCAGTTACCAGAGGTTTTTCAGGAGTAAGTTTTCTCTTCACTGGCCTTGGTGTCCTGACTGGCCATTTCTGCATCATTTGCAGTTCTGTTCCATCAGTTAAGGTACATACTGTATCTACAACAGTAAAGTCTCCGCTCTTTATATCAGCAACTGTACCAGAGATGTAAGGAGGTACCATAATCTTGTGTTCAATGTTCACGGTTTCCTGAACAACACCAATTACGTCTCCACCATTTACATGGTCGCCTTTTTTGACAACAGGCTTGAATTCCCAGACTTTTTTGTGGTCAAGTCCATCTGCAGTAATCCCCCTGCCAATGAAACCACCAGTCTTTTCAAGCAGGATATGCAGTGGCCTCTGAACCCCATCATAAATACTGGAAAGAAGACCTGGACCGAGCTCTACTGACAGAGACATACCTGTAGTTATACAGGGTTCTCCTGGTTTTATGCCTGCTGTCTCTTCGTAAACCTGGATGATGGTCTTGTTTCCTACTATCTGGATAACTTCACCCATCAGCCCTTCATTACCGACTTTACAAAGGTCGTACATCTTTGCATCCAAGCCGATGGCGGTAACTACAGGCCCAGCCACACGATAAATTTCGCCTTTTACTTCCACAAATCAACACCTACCGCTTGTCTTATTTTATCTCTTAAACTTGAGCCTGTTTCGCTGCCTCCTAGTGCCACTACTGTGGGCTGGACAGACTCATTTAAGGTTTTCCTTAGAATTTCCGGCAGATTATTAATGTCATCATTATGCATTACAAGAATCCCAACATTTTTATCTTCAAGCACAGATCTTACAACGGACTCAGTAGCCTGGATATCAGCAGTCTCGTAAACTTTACTGATACCAGCCAGCCTGAATCCTGTAACAAATTCGCTTTTTCCAATCACTGCTAATTCCATTAAATAATCACCAACTGGTCTTTGATTAACTCATCACTGAGGCCACTCTCTTTACCCCTGAAAATGATCCGGAGATTGTTAGCCTCATTATTTTTATGAATGATATAGTCCAGAATAGGTACAACTGTGATCGGAGCTACATGCGAAAGAATGGTTGAAGATTCAAGATAGTATCTTGTGAGCTTGCTCTCAAGAGCAGTCAGAGAAGTCATTTCTGAACCTACGACGCCTGAGATTGCATCCCAGTACTGAGTTCTTTGAAGCTCATTAACAAACTCGTCATATGGTAGAGACGCCAGTTTCTGGATATTTAACTCGAGACCACCTTCAATCATGTTGGGCATGATGTCATCAAGCTGAGTAACTCCTGCCTTTTTCAGCCTGAAAAGGTTTATAAGATTCTTAACATCTACTTCCAGTCTGACAACTTTGGTAAAGAGCTTGCGGTCCTTGGTTCTTGGCTTTCCGATTGCTTCAAACAAGCCTGCATAATACATCTTGTCAAGTTCGTTTTCTATGTATGCTAGGTTAGTTCCGTCAAACTTCTGCAGCAAGGGATAGTACTCGGTATATTTCAGGGCATCAATGATTTCTTGGTATGTAGCCTTTGCTGCAAGTTCTGACATAGAAGTGTAAGTAAACTCCCCGGCAGCAATCAGAGATTCCAGGATATCTTCGACAGATGCGTTGTAAAGTTTACCACGGAGAAGTGTCTTAATATTCCAGATGTCATATCTTTTTAGATATGCAACAATGAGGTAGTTCAGTTCTCCTGCAGTTATTCTTACCAACTTATCATAGGTTAGCGCGAGATTCCTGTTCAATGCATGTTCTGCCAGATCGCCACCACTATATTTCATTGCCAGTTCGTCAACGTCGTTTTTATATTCAGACTCTTGGATAAAGCGGGTAATCTCGTCAATCCCCATATTAAGAAGTCGAGGGTACGTTTCTTTAGGAAGCAGCTTACTTTTCATCGCGCGGACACGGGTTACGGCATAAGGATAGTTAGAACTGCCTTTTTTCTTTTTATCGGATTTTCGTGAGGGTTTTCTCCCCCAGAGCTTCTCCAAAAGCGGCATTAAACATCACCCGTATAATATATCAGATATCTGCTTCAATGAACGTTCATATACGTCTTTCAGGATTGAATCGTATGTAAAATCTAACCTGATTGATCCATCTTCGTTTTCCAGAATAACTCCGCCGATGCAGTCAATATTGCCAGCGTAAGTCAGAGAGGTTAACTTTTTGACAATTTCTTCTGAATCCTTAGAAGAGTAAACTCTAGCACCACTTGCTTCGTACTTGTTGAGAATGTGCTTCAACAGCTCTTCTTTTTTGGATGCTGGCATTGACTTGATTTTTTCAACTGTCTGGTTATAAACTTTATCCAGAAGTTCCTTACGCTTATTAAGCGTAATTCTTTTTACTTCCAGGTTTGCACTTGATATGACCTGCTGGTGCAGATTTCGGAGGTCTTCTTCCGCTTTGGCAAGGCTGTCTCCGAGCATTTTCTTTTGTATTTCTTTAGCTTCATTTATGATCTCGGAGGCTTTTGCATCGCCTTCGGCTTTTATACGGGAAACCTCAGCTCTTGCACCCTCTTGGATGTCCTTTACAACGATCTCTAGTCCCATGCTTACACCTCCAAATAAATTTAGAGCAAAAAAGTGCTCTAAAGCCTAGAGCAAAACTCTAAGCTGCTTAGAGTGCAACGATACCTAGGGGGAACTTAGAGCACTATAGCTGTTCTAAGCTTACTCGGTAAGGAAAAAAAGCCCGAATAAGCTTAGAACAATGCTCTAAGGGATTTAAGAGCGAAAGCTCTTAAATTTAAGCAGAATTGATAAGCAATGCAACGACAAGACCGAAGATAACAATGGTTTCTGGAATGACAGTAAGGATTAGACCTTTACCGAATAATCCTTCGTTTTCTGCCATTGCGCCGATTGCTGCTGTACCGATATCTTTTTCAGCTATTGCAGATGCAAGACCAGTTACTGCGATTGCGATTGATGCACCAAGTGCTTTCATTCCTTCTGCGTCCAAAAAGAGACCTGCTGTTGCTCCGTCTGTCATTTTTTTATTCCTCCGTGTATTTTCTTATATATCCGAATGGGTTGAATTTTCTGCCCCCGCCTTCATAGAATTTTCCAAAGAATTCTACATACTGCAACCTGAGTGCATGCAGTCCGGGAGCGATAATACTCAGAACAGTGTTAAGGCCATGTCCGAGTATGAACACAAGTATTGCAGCTATTGCTGTAAAGCCGATCTGAGAATGATCAGGCCAAACCATCTTGAATGCAATATCATTTACCGTGCCTGCTATGTAGATCGAAGACAGTCCTACTGCTATAATACGAGCGTATGAAAGTGCATTACCCATTAGAGATGGCAACTCGATCGGACCTTTAATACCCTCACCCATGGTGAGCATAACAATGCCGATAACGAGAATAAGAGCGCCTGGATAAGTAAGCACTGGAACAACGCCAAAATAGCCGAGAACTGCAACGAGCACACCAAGCTCGATAATGATCCAACTGCCTTTTTCAAGGACCGCATGTTTCATACCATGGTGTCTGGCAATGTTTGAAAATCCGAATAGGAAACCAAGGTTTAAATGAAGCAGTCCTACAAAGACACTTATTGCAATCATTGTCATTACCATGTGAGACCTGTGGATCGGGAATGTAAATTCCTCACCTCCAATTGAAGGGAACAGGGTTATTGTTTCCCAGAATGGAAGCAAACCTGGCACCACACCGTGTTCTCCATGTGTACTTGCCAGAGGGAATCCCAGGAACTCACCATAAAGAATTCCAAATATAAATGCCGATATCTGACAATAGATTAAAATATTCATGAGAGGCTTAACTGCGTCTGACTTTACCAGTTTTTTGATAGCCACCGCAAGCGTTCCCAGGATCAGTGCATATCCGATGTCCCCGAGAATCATTCCATACATCAGTGGGAAGGTTATGAAAATCGCTGATGATGGATCAATTTCAGTATATTTGGGTCTGGAATACAGATCCATAATCTCCTGCATCGGTGCCACAACTTTTGAGTTATTGTACTCGACAGGAGCATTCTCCTCTTCCTCTTCACTAACTTCGAGGCTGGTGACGTATGCCCTGCCATTAGTGGCACTATTAACCACACTGACAACTTTGTCGTAATCTTCGGTTGGAGTCCAACCATCGATTATGAACGCGTTTGCAGATGTAGCTATCCTAAGAGGCAGTTCTGCCTTCTGACTCTCGATACTCAGGACCTCGTCGCTTGCAAGGAGGAAATCGGCGTACTTGGATTTCAAGGACTCGATTTCACCTTTTAAGGATTCGATCCTTCTAGTGACTTCAGCTTCTCTCTGTTCAATGAATCTTAACAGTTCGCTTGGGACACCACCTCTGTCTGGAATTCTAAGTTCTTTGAATCCAAGACCCTGAAGTACTTCGTAGACTTTGTCAGCATCATTTTTAGCTACAAACAGTACAACTGCTTTTGATTGAGGGTCGTAGTACAGTTCGTAAGCTTGTGTGATACTCGAAATCTGACTTTCATCCAGGTTGCTTTTTACCGTACCTGCAAAAACCTTCAGGTTTTCATAGCCACGGTAATATTCGAAGTCGAGATCTATGGACAGATAAGGGAGGATTTCCTTTTTCTGAGAATCCAGATCCTTTAATTCATTTTCAAGCTGGGAAATTGATTGTGTTTTAGCTGAAATTGCCCTGTCCAGTTCATTCAACTTCGAATCAAGCTCACGCAGGACAGCGTCAGATTTCTGAACTACCGGTTCTTTGCTTTCGATCCCCAAATAATTGGCGATAGAACGGATCTTCACAAGCTTTTTAGAGACTTCCTCTGCGTTTTTAAATGGCTTGCTGATCTTAAAACCAGACTCATCTTCGACAAAGTCTTCGATGTGAAAAAGATTTATATCATGCAATGCATCGATGGTTTCTTTTAGAATGCTTTTGTGCCCGACAATAACGGCCCTTGTCATCTCTTTAGGTCTACTCATTAAGGACCGCCCTCTCAAACTCCTGTACAAGGTAATTGACGGATTTGTCGATGTTAGCTTGAGCTTTTTGGGACATGGCTAATGCGTTTTTCTCACCATCGTTGATGATCTTATCTCTTTCCTCCAGGATCTTTTTTTCACCCTCTTTAAAAGAGTCTTGTGAAGCTTTATGTGCATCAATTTCGGCCTGTTTCAGGATTTCCCTGGCTTCAGCCCGAGCATCGGAAATGCGCTTGTTTTTAGCGTCAATGGCCTCTTCAATCATTAACCTGGCGCTTTCCTCTGCTTTTTTTATTTCAGATAAGATTTCATTTTTAGCCATGTGAATCTCCGTCTCTCAAAATTTAATATATAAATTAATAATTAAAAATCCCTACTCCAATGGAGGTAGTTAACAAATCCTTCGCGAAAGAACTATATAACAGCTTCGGTTTTATCAAAGAAGAGGAGAGTTAATATAATAGAAAATCGTGATATATTTAATGTATAAGAAATTTTTAAGAAAATAAAAAATATAAATAGCAAAATATACGAATTAAATGAAAAAGATTAAATATAACAGTAAAAAATAATTGGAACCTGACAGTGAAATATAATTAAGTAATGAAAATTTATCAAGTTAATTATCTGAACATAAAATGTAAAGCGCAACCATGATTATTGAGATAAAATTCAGAAAATATACTCCTAACTGTATTAATCTTAATTAAAAAATTATAAATTGATTATTTCGTAAAAGACGTTTTAGCTCTTTTTTCAGGCAAATAAAAGTTTTTAGAGGCTTTTTAAACTAAGACACAGAAGTTATTTTGTCTAGCAAAAATTGTAAAAATTTTCATTTAGTTGAACCTAAACTCAGGGTAAATTAAACCTTTAAAAAGCCGACTTACTAAAATAAGCTCCTATCCGGTCTCCAACTGTATGTTAATTCAGTATGCACAATTCGGTATTCAGTTTTCAATTTTGAAAATCCAGTTTATTCTCAGCTAAAAAAGAAGCATTTCAGGAGAAAAGCCCTGAAAACGTTTATTCATAAGTCAGCCAATTAAAAAATAGAATTAAAAAATAACATAAAAAATGTTATTTAAGCCTGTAAGGGATCCGCGCACCCTGAGGGATCGTATGGATATATTCTTTTCGGAAATCAGGGTTGCGCATCATACAATAAGCAGCATCCTTTCTGTAGGCATCATGCTTACCCATGCGCTTCCAGATAGTTTCCAGGGAGTCTTCACAGATATTTCCAAAAGAGAGAGGAGTGTAGGCGCATGGCATAACTTCCCCGTCCGAAGCAATGTGTATCCAGCGTTTACCCGCAAAACATCCGAATAAGCTGGGACCCATAAAATAAGGGAGTGCGGTAACTCTGGGACCTTCAGGTCTGGAATTCATTGATTTATGGAATCTCTCAAGACGTGATACATCTTTCTCAGTTATGACCTCATCCTCATGATCAAGCCAGCGTCCGACTGCAACTATCTCATAGATGGAGAGCTCATGCATCTCAAGATCAGCTGCAAGGTTATAAAATTCCTCAAGGTAATCAATATTGTGAGGAGAAACGACCACAAACATATCAGTAAGGATTCCAGCAGTTTCTGCATTCTTTATTCCGGCAATCGCATCCCTGTATGCCCCCTCTCGTCCCCGAATGCGATCGTGTTCAGCCTCAAAGGGACTGTCTAGGCTGATTCTTGAAGCATAAAGACCTGCTGCTTTGAGCTCCCTTGCCCTCTCTTCGGAAAGCCTGAAACCTGAGGTAAAACAGGTAGCAATTGCCCTTGATTTATCCACTCTAGCTACCATCTCAACAAGGTCATTTCGGAGCATGGTCTCCCCTCCATCGAAAGAGATAAGATAAGACCCCAGATCCAGACCCTGATCCACCGCCCTGGAAATCTCATCCAGGGTCAATTCCCTTTCGGGTTTAATATCGGCTGCTCCACAGTGAATACAGCGATTGGGACAGCGGGCAGTAATTCCTATTGAGAGTTGATCAGGAACTCTTTTTTTTCTGATGGATGCGATCTCAGCACTTATCACACGACTGAAAACAGGTCCCGGAATAGGTGGGATCCATGTAGAAAAAATAATCTCGTTCTCATTTACTGAGATGGGTTTTTCTTCCTCAAAGATTTTGTTTATGCGCTTTAGGAAGGGTTTTGCAAGCTGGGAAAGAGGACCTTCTGCATCAAGCACCATTTTTTCGTTTTCTGTACTGGCGTTTACCTTAAGCACCGGACTATCATATACTCGCATGGACACACCTGGTAAAGTTAGTAGCAAAAGTTGGAAGACTTATTAGATTTGATAAATATTAAATACCATTTCCCATTTTACATCAGAAAATTCGGCAGAGTACAATTTATTTTTCAGGAAGAGCTGAGCGATTAAATGTTCTCAAGCATATCTAAAGTTATGTAATCGGTAATCTGGAAAAGCTTATCCCTTGCCGAGCATGCTCTAAATGTCATAAGTGTATCTTTTGCCGCGTTAACGTGCATCTTTACGGCGTCTATGGACTTTTGTATTGCTTCTTCTTTTGACATGTTCATAGTATACACGTGCGGCAAGGTTTGAGATGTGAATTTTGATTTCTTGCCTTCAACTACTTCCATAAACTCAAGGATATCATCAACAATTTGATATGCCATCCCCAGAGAGTTTCCAAAGAAATTAAAACGCCCTGCTAGAGCTTCGTCAGCCCCTCCAGTATATGCCCCTATGGAAGCGCTGATTGCAAATAGAGAAGCCGTTTTCTTGTAGATGCACTCAAAATAGCTGCTCTCCCCGAAATCATCCTCATCAAGTCTCAAATCAAGAACTTCTCCTTCAGCCATATTCATCCCAGCTCTTCCAAAGTCCCTGATGACTTTCTTGCCATAAGGAGAAATTAACTCGATGGATTTTGCAATTAAATAATCACCACAAAGGAGCGCTTTAGAAGGACCAAATTTTTCAGGAGCAGTAGGCAGATTTCTTCTAATAATCCCCTGATCCAGGAGGTCATCATGGATGAGAGAAGCCGAATGCATCATTTCTACAGCAAGAGCTGCATTAAGGCTTTGATAATACGTGCCTGAACAGATCTCACAGGATAGGAGGAGGATAATTGGCCGGATTCGTTTTCCTCCGGTATTACAGACATGTTCTACCATTTTTTTTAAGCTAGATTCCTCCATTTGATTAATGAAGGCACTTATTCCGGATTCAACATATCTGTATTCTTCCCACTCTTCGATATTCATCAATATTACTCCGTGTACTTGGGCGGGCGCTCATTAGTAATTTCATTGCTTCAAACTTAGGCTCAGAACCATAGTTCAGCTAATACTTACGTGTTTTCCTTCAGCAAGGTTGGAGGAAAGTTACGTGT